>CANCRX010000004.1 GCA_947380655.1 Alcaligenaceae bacterium
CTATTTACCCTGCGGAACATCAGGAAGACAAGTTGTTATTGCGTGCAACCGTGGATTGCAAGCAAAAACCGGGTGGCGAACCAAAAAAGCAGCCCGACTAAGCAAAGTTACGCGTTGCGTCCAATGCCAGTTCCTGCCTGAACCATGCGAGACATTTTCAGATCATCTGCGTTTAAGGCTTGCTGGGACAGGCCGTTTGCAACGCCTTGTTTGTCAGTCACCGGGCGGTTCTGGCTGACTTTCCATTTGGCTTCGATGCGGGTGACCGTGAATCCGACCGCCACAATTGCGCCCAGCATTTTTTCAATATAGTCGGCCGGTGCATCCGATACGCTCCAGGGGCCAGGCCGCATGCTTTCCATTGAGTTGGTCAGGTGCTCGACAACCGCGCGTTTGACCTCCTCATCGTGGGAAGCGATGAGTTTGCCGTATACATGCACCATCGCGTAGTTATAGGTAGGTACCACCAGATGGTTTTCCTGTTTGGAGGGATACCAGTTTGGCGTGATGTAGGCACTCGGACCCTGAAAAATCAGTAACGACTCAGCCTCAGGCGAGGACGTTTCCCAAACCGGATTCATTTTTGCTACATGGCCGATCAGTCGCGACCCCACTGCAATCTGACCTTCAAGCAAAAAGGGAATGTGATTGGCAACGATCTCACCTTCATGTTGCGTCACCAGCGCAGCCAAAGGAAAATTTTGGATGAGTTCGGTGATTGCCGCCGCATCGTGTTGCTCAAAATGTTTTGGGTTGTACATCGCTGATTCCAGTAACGGTCAAAGTGCAAATAAGTGTATGCCATATGAATGCTTAGCGGTGAGCATGCTTGCGTGATTAGTGCGTGACATGAGGCAGAGCTCAGAGGTAAGCTGTTATGAACGATTTTGCACTGTAATTTTTAACGTAGAGATAATGAAAAATCATGTCAGACTTAAACACTACCTCACCACTTGGTTTATTTGACGCAAGTCGTGCAATTCAGTCCGGCCGCCTCTCTGGCGCAGAGTATCTCAGCCAATGCGCCGCCCGCGCAGACGCTCTTGAGCCGTCGTTGCACGCATTCGTTTCTCGGACCCCATTAGCGAACCTATTGGCAGAATTACCCGCAGCAGACGGGCCGTTGTCTGGCATTCCCGTGGGCATCAAAGACTTGGTTGCAACAAAGGATCTGCCGACCACCAATGGTTCTGCAATTTATGTTGATCAGATGCTGTCTTATGACGCACCGATCGTTACACGTATCCGTAACTTGGGCGGAGCAGTATTTGGTAAAACAGTGACGACTGAATTCGCCTGGCGTGGTCCAGGACCAACGGTTAATCCTTGTAATCCATTGCATACACCCGGTGGCTCTTCAAGTGGCTCGGCTGCTGCGGTGGGCGCAGGAATTTTGCCTTTGGCACTTGGTACGCAAACGGTTGGTTCGGTGATTCGCCCAGCCGCCTATTGCGGAATTGTTGGCTTTAAGGCGAGCTTTGGCGCAGTTCCCCGAGAGGAGGTATTTCCTTTTGCCTCGTCACTGGATCACGTTGGCTTTCTGACGCGCTCGGTTGATGATGCAGCCTTTGCTTTTAATTTGTTGCGCAACAAGTCAACGGATGAGCATGACAGCATTGTGTTGCCTGCTGTGGCGATGGATACGCAAACGGGTGTTGCGCCTAGCGCGGCACCAAGACTCGCCATGCTTAACACGCCGTTTGATGACAGGCTGACCGCTGAGCAAAATGAAGCGATGGCACAAGCCATTGAAAAGCTGCGCGCATCGGGTGCGACCGTTGAAGAATTTTCTTTGCCTGAAATTTATTGGACAGGGATCGAGGCGATGTTTTGTTTGCTGGAATCAGAGGGCGGCGCTGTCCATGAAGAGCACGTCAAGCTATTCCCGGACCGCGTCACGCAACACATCACAGATCTTGTCAAAAATGGAAAGTTGCGCGGTGCGATGGAATATTTGCATGCACGTGAGTTGCAGAAAAAGTTACGTAAAGAATTTACTTCTGCAATAGAACAATACGATGCAGTTCTTACCGTCCCCGCAACAGGTGCCGCGCCTGAGGGCTTGAGCTCAACAGGGGATCCGATTTTCTGTGCGCTCTGGAGTTTTCTCGGCGTACCAGCATTGACCTTGCCGATTACAAAAAATGCACAAGGCCTCTCGCTCGGCCTGCAGCTTGTCGCACCCTATAAACAGGATGCGACCTTGTTGCGCATTGGTAAATGGACCGAAAAAAGTCTTTAAGTTTTAAAGCTTCTCGTTAACCGCATCGCCATAGGGTGACATGATCTCGGTACAACCCATGTTCATGTCACCATCACGCATGACTCCTGCGGGACAAGCAAAAGCATAGGGGTAAGCGTTGCGACGCGCTACAGCCACGGGCATGACTTGAGCGAGCGCCTCCATGACCTCTGCGGGCAATGTTCGATCAGCAATAACTTTTGCGCCACCGCTTACATCGATGCGCGGTTGATGGAAAGCTTGCTCGAGCGTCAGGCCGTGATCCATGATGAAAGAACTCAACTGCATCACGGAGCCCAGGATCTTGCGTCCACCTGAGGCGCCGATCGCAAACAAACGACCTGCATCGTCCTGACCAATCACCGGGCAATAATTTGCCAGGCAGCGTTTATTGGGGGCGAGGGAATTAGGTTTGCCAGGTTCCGGATCAAACCACATGATGCCGTTATTCAGTAGCAACCCTGTTGAGGGCGATACGACACGCGAGCCAAAAATTGAAAGCAAGGTTTGCGTGACCGAACACATGTTTCCATGACGATCGACTACGCTGAAATGTGTGGTGCAGCCTGGCGCTTTGGGGGACTCATGGTCACCCATATTTTCAAAACGTAATTTGAATGCGGCATCGAGTGCGCGGGCATAACCCGTGTAGGTTGCCGCACCTGGTATGCCTTTGGCAGGTGAGAATTCTTTCTCAAGCAATTCAAGCGCACGGGCATAGGTTGGGCCGCCGGTCAAACCCGGCGTAGCAAATACGCGGCCGCCTCGATAGTTAAACGCCAGCGGGTCAACCATCTCGGCTTGATAGGCTGCGAGATCCTCGAGAGATAAGCTGCCGCCTTTAGCGCGCACATCTCGCACGAGTGCCTGTGCCACATCGCCTTTGTAAAAGGTCTCGGCACCTTGTGTTGCGATTTGCTCAAGTGTGCGTGCAAACGCTTTCTGATTCAGGTGGCGATCATTGAGCGCCGTCCAGTCTCCTGCAATAGGCCATTGTCCGTCTTCCAGAAACAGTGCAGCGCAATCAGGATCTTTTGAAAGGACGCGCCCATTGGCACCGATGACCAGCGAGGTGTACCAGTCGACTATTAAACCTTCGTCTGCGAGCTTTGCTGCAGGCGTTACCAAATCACGCCAGGGCATTTTGCCAAAGTGTTGATGCGCCAGATCCATCCCTGACACCACGCCAGGTACGGCCACCGCGGTGGCACCCATGACATTACGATCCTCAACGACCGCAGGCCATGGAAATAGATCGGAAGATTTTCCGGAACCGCTCAAGGGATAGTCTGCAGGGTTGAGTTCGCGAGGCGAGCGACAGCCAAAATTAATGACTTGAGCGCGTGATTCATTCGCTCGCCATAACACCATCGCACCGCCCGCAGCGGGCCCGCTCATCCAGGGTTCTACGACACCGAGCGCAAAGGAAGTCGCGATCGCGGCATCGACCGCATCACCGCCGGCCTCAAGTACCGCAGCACCGATCTCTGCTGCCCGACGGTGCTGCGCGGCCACGACGCCACCTTTTGTGACGATCACTTCTTTGCGTGTGATTTGCGAATTTGAAAAGTTATCGATCATGACGTCTCTCAATGTGTTTTTACATACCGCACAATATCCGCATGGGTAGCAAACCAGACGCCTGGCAGACTGCGCATGTGACGGATCAGCTCTTCGAGAATCCAGAGTCTTGAGCGATAGCCAATGATATGCGGATGCATCGTCAGCTGAAATAATCCGCCTTCAGCATAGGCTGCATCAAATTCACGTTTGAAAATATCAAATACTGCGGTGGGGGCGGTGTGTGGCCGCAGACCTGAAAAGCGGTTCATATTGAAATACACCGCGTCGTCTCGAATCCACTCCACAGGCAATTCAATGACACCGGTATTTTCGCCATTGAGCATCAGCTCATAGCAGTCGACATCTGCCATTAGAGACGAGTCATAGATTAAGCCGAGCTCCTTGGTGAGGGCCAAGGTATTTGGGCTGAAATCCCAGGAAGGTGTGCGCATACCGACAGGCCGCACACCGCTGATTTTTTCCAGCGCATCCGAGCTGCGCAGCATCAAGTCTCGTTCAGCCTCGATCGGGAGCACTGAGTTGCGTTCATGGATCCAGCCATGGATACCGATCTCGTGTCCCTCAGCAATAATGCGACGCTGCTCGTCTGGATAGAGTAGTGCTGTGACTGCGGGTACAAAAAAGCTGGCAGGTACGTCATTTTTGCCAAGCAGGTCCAGGATGCGCGGTACGCCCTGACGATTGCCATACTGGCCTTGTGACAACTTGCCGGGCGATTCGCCACCTTCGCGTAACTCATTGGTCTCATGGTCAGAGTCAAACGAGATCGCGACAGCACAGCGTGCGCCTTCGGGCCAGAGTCTGGGTTTGAGGGTACGCCCGGCTCTGACGCGATTAACGATGCCTCTCCAGTGCTCTTCAGGCCATTGCCAGGGTTCCATTTCAGGAGTACTCATTTTTTATTCTCAGTATTAGGAGTCGTAGTTCCAACTTTGCGTGCAATGTCTTGTGCTGCAGTGGCTTCTTTTATGACAAATTTTGCAAATTCTTCGGGAGGCATACCGACGCCTTCCAGACCCAGCGTATCGAATTGCTTCATGACTTCAGGGTCTTGAATTGCTTTAACGATATCTCCCTGGACGCGGTTAACAATTGAGACGGGGACGCCTGCAGGCATCCACAAACCAAACCAGTTCACCACGTTAAAACCTTTGAGGCCTAATTCATCGAGCGTTGGCACATCAGGCATGCCTTTCCAGCGCTTGGAACCTGTCAATGCCAAGACACGCAGCTTGCCGCTCTGGACGTGTTGCAGAGCAATCTGTGTGCCAACAAAAAACATGTCGATGCGACCGGCGATGACATCGTTGGTCGCTTCGGCAACGCCTTTATAGGGCACTGCGAGGATATCTGTGCCGGTCATGGTTTTCATGACTTCAGCTGGAATATGGCTAGCTGTACCTAAGCCTGCATGCGCATAATTCAGCTTGCCTGGATTTTGTTTCGCACGTGCGATCAGATCCTGATAGGTTTTATCAGGCGAGTCTGCAGGTACGACGAGTGCTTGGCCAAAGTTCTGTGCAACCAGCGATACGTGGGTGAAATCTTTCACCGCATCGTAGGTGACGTTGTCATTAAAGGGTGGAATGTTGGTGTGGGAGGCTGTCGTAAAGAGCCAGGTGTAGCCATCTGCCGGGAGCTTTGCAACATAGGCCGTCCCCACTAAGCCACCCGCACCCAGACGATTTTCAACAATGATAGTTTGGCCAAGCGAGGCCGTCAGCTTTGGAGCGATTGCTCGCATTAAAAGATCTGGCGGCCCGCCCGGTGGGGAAGGCACGATCACGCGAATAGGTTTGTTCGGGTAGTTTGCATCGGCAGGCGCAGGGGTCTGGGCCATTGCAACAGAACACAGCGAAAGGCTGATTGCCGTCACGATTGCGGGGCCGGACAGTGTTAGTAGCTTACGGCGAAGCAAACTATATTTTTCAATGCGCATGATCAAAACCCTCCTGCGGGTTTAAGCGAGCTTGACGGTGGTGTGAGTGGTTGAGGATTGAATGATGGCTTCCAGCACCGCAGCGTTACGGACTGCATCGCCGTCAGGCGTCACAATCGCCTGACGTTTTGTAATGCAATCAGCAAAATGTTCAAGCTCCGCACGCTCAGTACTCACAGCGGGAAAACTAGTCGTGACAGGACGTTGTTTGTTGGTCACGTTGGTGCGATCAATCATGCAGGTAGTGAGCTCCCAGGTATTCAAATGTTCGACGTCACCCACCTGCACCCAGCCATTCGAGCCAAACACCTGCATGCGCCACGTCTCTGCCGTGGCGATGACGGTGCCCAGATAACCCGTTGAACCACCTGCGAAATGCAGTAGCATCGAGGTCGTATCATCCGAGCCGAAGTCTTGCGCGATGCGCAGACTCTGTGCGGTGACTTGATCAATCGGGCCTGCGAGATACATCATGGCATCGATCACATGTACGCCTCGTCCCGTCATGCCACCTGCGGGAGATTCGTCGCCCTCATGACGCCAGTGTCCTTTTGGAAATCGGTAGGCGCTTGGACCACAGAAGTTACCCTCGATATGCATGACTTTACCGAGTCGACCATCATCGATCATGCGACGAATTTCTTGAAGTGCTGGCTGAAAGCGCCAGTTGTAACCAACACCCAGCACGATATTGTGCTGCGCTGCTGCATCAGCCGCTCGCTTGGCGCTGACGCTGTCTAGTGCGAGAGGCTTTTCGCAAAATACATGTTTCCCGGCATTTGCCGCGGCGACGATTTGATCGGTATGCATCGAGTGCGGTGTGGCAAGCACCACTGCATCAATCTCTGGATCGGCGAGTAAAGCCTCAAAGCTGTCACCCATTTTGATATGGTGGAGCTGTGCAAAATCTGCAGCTTTTGCAGGGGTGCGGGTTGCACCGGCGACAAACTGGATGCTTGAGCTTACGCCCTGAACACTTTTGACCAGATTCTGGCCCCAATGGCCCATCCCAACGATTGCTGCCTTGATCATGATGTTGATATTCCTATGACGATTGATCTAAGTATTGATCAGTCGATTATCAGAGAAAGAATGACTGGTGACAACACTGCCCATCTATTTTGTTGATAAAGAGAGCGTAGAGGGATAGTCCGTTCTGCTGGCGCTAGCTTTAAGTGAGCGTATCCATCCATTTAAGGATGGTGTGTGTGAAGCCCTCTTTGCGGGAAAGGGGAAAAAAATGCCCACCATGATTAAAGATTTGCAGCGCAGAACCCGGGATGGCTACTGCCAATTCCTCTTGAAGAAAACTGGGGATCATCAGGTCATCGCGGGCACCGAGAATCAGGCAAGGCATTTTTAAAAGCTTCAGCTCGTCCATACGGTCAAACGCCATCAAGGCGTGGATTCTTTCCTGAATGATGTGTTGAGCAGGAGGGTCGATCGGGGCACCCGCGAGCGCTGACTCATAGATCGACCAATTAGCATTGAGCCAGGCCGATTCATAAGATAAAAAAGCGGCCGACGAGGCGTATTCAATGGGGTTGCTCTGCAGCATACCTAGTCTTAATTTGAATAGCTCTTGCATATAGCGATTGGGGCGCGCCCACGTCCCGCTCAGTACGAGCGCTCCTACACGTGCTGGCTGCATCAGCGCCATGGTTTGCGCAATGCAGCCACCCGTTGAATGACCGATCACCTTGGCGGTGTGGACACCGCAGGCATCCAGCACCGCAAAGCAATCGGTGGCGAGCTGATCAATCGTACAGGCGGCTGAACCTCGCGTGCTGGCTGCGATGCCGCGTTGATCAAGCGAAATAGTTTGATATTTTGAGGCCAGTGCTGGAATGCAAGGATTCCAAAACCCTGCTGTACCGCCGAGTCCGCTAATACACAGTAGCGCGTCACCGGTGCCTCGCGTCGTGACAGCAATATTCGCACCATCACTCAGGGCAACAGAAAATTGCTTTATTTCAGAATTGGGAACTGACACTGCAGCACTCCTTGAGAATAAGCGCGCTCGTTACATGGCATAAGCCAATATACTGTAGTGATCCATTCATCCCTAGTGATAAATACATGACTGACGACTATCAGATCACTGTCCCGCCATCGTTTATTGCTTTGTTTGTAGAGCCAGGACGCACGAAGCCCAGCGCAACAAAAGAACATATTTATGCGCGCTATGATTTTTGTGAGGACTTGGCCAATATGCTGACCGAGCCGGCAGGCAATAAATTGTGGGAGCTGGGTATCACCGAAGCGGATGTGCTGGAGCGCATGCTTCAGGGTCTGACCTCGACCGAGGTGGGTGTGAATGCCGCCGAAGCCGGTTGGGTGATTCACCGACTGGCGGAACTCATGAACTGGTCTGAAGACTGAGTGCTGTGTGAATTAAATTACTTTTTTTCAGTAAAAAATTTAGTTCCAGCCATGAATTGATTAGGCTTCATAAACATCGAGATAAACAGAGCCCCGTTCGGTGCATGCGCAACATGGCGATTACCACCGGGTCGCCATACATAGTTGCCTGCTGTACAGGCACCCTGATCGTCTTCGAGGCTCCCTTCAAGCATGTATGTTTGCTCGATAGCCGTATGAATATGATCCGGGACGACCGCGCCAGGATCCATTTTGAACAGAATGGTGGAGAGCCCTGTTTCAGGATCTGAATAAAGAATTTTTGTCTGTATGCCCTCGAATGGGGAGGGTGCCCACTCCATTTCTGCGATGTTGACATAGCGCGCATCGAGAGCGGCTAGGCTGTCGTGGGCTTTCATATTTGGGGTACTGCCTGTCATATTGATCTCCATATTTTTGTTTATTTTTTGTTCATCTACTGCGCGCGCAGGCCTCCGCCTGCACTGCGTGGTGCTGAATAGGGACTCCCCGAGCTGCCTGCGGGAGCTTCACTGGCCACAGGAGCATTTGAGTTGCCATATGAGCTGCTGTAGCCACCATAGGCGCCACTACCATAGGCACTAGAACCGCCACTGGCTGCCCCTGATCCGTTTGATTCACCACCATAGCTGCCATAAGGGCTTGAAGCGGACCCCGACGTACCCGTGCTCGATCCTGCGGCGCCATATCCGCCACCGGTGTCTGCGCCAGCGCTTCCAACCTGCCAACCACTGCCAAAACTGCCAGAGTTTGTCTTTAGACCCTGAGCCTGGGTGGGTGTATTCAAACCCAACAACAGCGCACAGTTCAGTGTGATGAGCGATAGTGTCTTGCATAGCGAGTGTGTCAAGAGCGTTCTCCGAGATAGATCGTAAATTCTACTCCCGCTACTTGAGTATAGGTACATACCTGCACTCAGAATGATTTATGATGAAATGAAATAAATTATTTAAATATATTGCGGAGACAACTTATATGGCACTGATTAACTACATTACCCAAATTCAGCTCGACTTCGGTGCCGTGGCGCTGCTTCAATCTGAATGTGATCGCTTGGGGCTCAAGCGTCCAATGATCGTGACTGATGCAGGTGTGCGTGCCGCAGGGTTGATTGATCGTGTACTGGCACAAGTCAAAAACAAAAATGATGTGGGGATTTATGATCAGACTCCGCCTAATCCACATGAGGCAGCGGTGCTTGATGCACTGGCCTTGTACCGCAGCGGCAAATACGACGGCTTGATTGCTGTCGGCGGTGGCTCGGCGATGGATCTCGCTAAAGCAGTCGCGGTGATGGCGACCCATGAAGGTGAGCTGAAGAGTTTTGCAGCAGTCGAGGGTGGTGTCGCGCGCATTACCGCGGCGACCGCTACAGTAATTGCTATCCCTACTACGGCAGGGACTGGTAGTGAGGTCGGTCGAGGCGCCATGCTGATTTTGGCAGATGGTCGTAAAGTCGGAATTTTGTCGCCTTTTCTGGTGCCGAAAGTCGCGATATGTGATCCAGAATTAACCTTTGATTTGCCCGCAATGCTGACCGCTGCGACCGGTATGGATGCCATCACACATTGCTTTGAAACCTTTATGTCACCCGCCTTGAATTTTCCTGCGGAGGGGATCGCGCTCGATGGACTCTGGCGCGGCTGGGCAAATATTGAGCGTGCGACAAAAACACCCCACGATCGCGAGGCGCGACTGCATATGATGAGTGCTTCCACACAGGGAGCAATGGCTTTCCAGAAGGGTCTCGGTGCCGTGCATAGCTTGAGCCATGCACTTGGGGGAATGAATCCCCGTTTGCATCACGGCACACTGAACGCGATGTTCCTGCCTGCAGTGATTACTTTCAATTCAAGTGTCGAATCGATGCAGAAAGCGAAAAAGCTTGAGCGATTGGCGCAGACCATTGGTGTTGCACAACCTGGCGACGTTGCGCCTGCAGTAAAGGCCTTGAATCAGAGGTTAGGACTTCCCTCAGGTCTTGCCGCAATGGGTGTGACCGAAGACATGTTTCCAAAAGCCATTGAGTCAGCCATGAAAGATCATTGCCATTTCACAAATCCACGGATCGCGACTGCCGAGGAATATGCTGTGTTACTGCATCAGTCCATGTAATAGGGCTTAGATTATCACTGCAGATCGTGTAGATAGAAAAAGGTCCATACAGTTTCAGAATACTGTATGGACCTTTTGTTTTTTCGCTCAGATTAACGGAATTGAACGTTAAGTTTTGTGTGCTGCCTGATAGCCTGCGAGACCATCGGTAATTTCTTTGTGCGCATCAGCGATATCGCCCCAGCCGTTTACTTTGACCCATTTGCCTGGCTCGAGATCTTTGTAATGTTCAAAGAAATGCTGAATCTGTTTCAGTGTCAGCTCGGAGACATCGGCTAAGGTTTTGATATGGCTGTAGAGGGGCAGCAGTTTATCGACAGGAACGGCCAGCAGTTTGGCATCCTCGCCACCCTCATCAGACATCTTGAGCATACCCAGTGCGCGGCAACGTACCACTGCGCCTGGAATGATCGGGAAAGGTGTCATTACCAACACATCAACAGGGTCACCATCGCCAGCGATAGTCTGAGGAATATAGCCATAATTGCATGGGTAATGCATCGCAGTACCCATAAAACGGTCCACGAACAACGCGCCGGACTCTTTATCGACTTCGTATTTGATCGGATCGGCGTTTGCTGAAATTTCGATGACGACGTTGAAATCGTGAGGAAGGTTTTTGCCCGGTGGGACGTTTGCGAGACTCATTCTTGCTCCAAATGCTTGAAATAACTAATCAATCTCATAATCTTAACAAATAAACCCTTACACCCCCATGACGGCTAAGTAGGATATGCTCAAGAGAGGGGAATTTCCACATGTAATAGCTATTGTCCAAAGCAAATGTTGGAAATCGTTCAGGTTGTTGAGAATAAAAAGGTTTTACGGTGAAAAATTCAATGAATGCGGTAGGTTCTGTCGATCAGCGTTACAACGCTGTCTTGCGTTCATTGCATTGGCTGGTTTTTCTGGCCGTGGTCGTTGCGGTGCTGACGATTGAGCTGCAGGACGTCTATGCCAAGGGGACACCAGGCCGCTTGTTGATGCGCACCACGCACTATGTGGCAGGGTTTTCGGTATTGATGCTCATGACGCTGAGATTGCTTGCGCGCGCAGTGTTAAGCACGCCAGCTGCAGTTCCTGGAGCCAACTGGATGCAGGTCAGCGCTCGCCTCGCGCATTTGGCCTTGTATGTCCTGATGCTCGCGATGCCTCTGCTCGGGATCGCTTCGGTGTTATTGGCAGGCAAGCCGATCGATATTTACGGTTTTGTGTTGACTCCGCCTGTTCAAATGGATCGCGCACTATCAAAGTCGTTTAAAAACTTCCATGAAATAGGTGCGACATTCGTATACATACTAGTGGGGTTGCACGCAGCAGCTGCGTTATGGCACCAGTTTGTGCTCAAAGATCATATTTTTAGACGTGTACTTTGATCTGCAAGACGCCACGTTTGAACACCCCATTTTCAGGGTCATTTTGAAACACTGCAATGTTCCTTTACAATGTCGCCTGTCTGAATGTTATTTGATTAATTTCATTCACACGTCGCCCTCTTAGCACAGTGGTAGTGCAGCGGTTTTGTAAACCGAAGGTCGGGAGTTCAAATCTCTCAGAGGGCACCAAAAATACATAAAATGCCCGTTTAATACGGGCATTTTTTTGTTCACAGCATCTTGAGACTGCTTCGGATCGCTGCACAACGGCAGGCTCAATTTTTGCTCATCAAAGCGTGATTAATTGTGTGACAGGCCTCAAGGGCAACACGCCTGAGCAAAAGAAGTTAAAGCGTCCACCCTGCGAAGATTATTCCCATCAGCGGGTTGTCACACCAGAGGGTCTGACGCTTGTTCCAGCGTGTAAGCCCTAGGATTGGGCATAGCTGGTATCTCTTTAGGATGAAGTCTTAAGCGCTGAGCTTTATTTCACAATCGTGAGCTTAGGGCGCGTAGGATCGGGCTCTGTTGGCTTATCCGATGCTTTCGCGGCCGCATTGTCTGACGCAGGCTGCGCTTGCTGCGCACCCCCGCCAAAGCTTGCTGTCGCCGCATTGCCTGGCGTGCCAACCTCGACCTCGAAACCCATGCCCGCACCCGTTTCCCGCGCATAGATCGCCGTGACGGCACCGATAGGAACATACAGATTTTCAGTCACACCACTAAAGCGCGCCTGAAACTCTATCGCGTCGTTACCGATGACAAGCCGATTAGTGGCCAGTGAGCCGATATTCAGCGTGATTTGACCATCGCGGATGTGAGCAGGAGGAACCATGGTGTTGGCATCAACCTGAACAGCGATCTGCGGGGTGTAGCCATTGTCCGTACACCACTCGTGCAAAGCACGAATCATGTACGGTTTGGTTGAGGTTTCAGCCATTTTTCAGACGATCCGTTTGGGAATAGTGAGCCGCATCAAATTAACGACGCATAACCTTTTCTGACGGAGTCAGTGCTTCGATGTAGGCTGGACGTGAAAAGATGCGTTCGCCGTATTTCTGGATCGGTGCTGCAGTCTTAGGCAGCTCAATGCCGTAGTGATCCAGACGCCAGAGCAATGGAGCCATTGCAACGTCCAGCATCGAGAATTCTTCGCCCAGCATGTACTTGTTTTTCAACAACAAGGGAGCGAGTTGTGAGAGACGATCACGCACTGCAGCACGGGCGATGTCCAGACGTTTTTCATCATGACGCGAAGCACGGTCTTCGAGCGCCGCAACGTGTATGAACAACTCTTTTTCAAAGTTATACAAAAACAGACGTGTGCGCGCACGCATCACAGGATCCGCAGGCATCAGCTGTGGATGAGGAAAACGCTCGTCAATGTATTCGTTGATAATGTTTGACTCATACAGAATCAGATCGCGCTCAACCAGAATTGGCACCTGACCGTATGGGTTCATCACCGCAATGTCTTCAGGTTTATTGTAGAGATCGATGTCGCGGATTTCAAAATCCATACCTTTTTCAAACAACACAAAGCGGCAGCGATGTGAGAAAGGGCAGGTGGTTCCGGAGTAAAGGACCATCATGATGGAAATCCGTCCTAAAAATTAACGCGAATAAAAGCGAAAGGCCAGCGTCCGCTCAAAGCAGACGCTGGCCCAGAAATACTACTTACTTGACGTGCTTCCAGTAGGAAGCATTCAGGCGCCAGGCAACAACCAGGAAAAGTCCCAAGAACAGCATGACCCAAACACCAATCTGCTTGCGTGTTTGCTGGATTGGCTCTGACATCCAGGTCATGAAAGCAGTCAGGTCAGCAACATCATTGTCATAAGCGGCTGAGCGGGCTGCATCAGCGGCTTTGAATTGATATACGGTTGAGGGGTTGCCGTTATAGCCTTTTACTTCCTCAGTTTTTGAGGTTGAGTAGCCGGCTGCATCATACGTCGTTGTGACGCGTTCCCACACAGCAGGACCATGACTGCCTTTATCACCTGCGGACTCGTGCTGGTGTAATACGATTTCAGTCATGGAGCGTGGGCCTTGACGCTCCCACAAGACGTGGGGCATACCGGCATTCGGGAATGCAAGGTTATTCCAGCCTGTTGGCTTAGAGGTATCACGGTAGAACGTACGCAAGTAGGTGTAGAGGTAGTCTGCACCTGTCACGCTTGCACTTTGAGCTTTCGCACGGGCAATCACAGACAGATCAGGTGGTGGAACGCCAAACCAAGCTTTACCGTCCTTGGCTGACAAGGAACCGACCATCAGGTCGCCTACTTTTTCACCCGTAAACAGCAGACTTTCTTTGATTTGTTCGTCAGTTAGACCGATGTCTTTGAGTTTGTTGTAGCGCATCGCAGCAGCGCTATGGCAATTCAGACAGTAGTTAACGAATAATTTTGCACCATTCTGCAAAGACGCCAAATCGTTAACACGATCGGGCGCTTTGTCGAGGGTATATCCACCGCCTGCGGCGTGAGCCCCAGTGCAAGTGATCATCAGGGCAAGAGCACAAAGCAGCTTCTTGATCATGGTCATTCCGTAATTAAAGTTTAAGCTCAATGGGCGTGGAACGTGACACGGTCAGGGACCGTCTTGAACGTACCGAGGCGACTCCACACCGGCATCAGGAAAAAGAAGCCCAGGTAAATGAGCGTACCAATTTGCGAGATGAGGTTGAAAATATCTGTTGGTGCCTGTGTACCGAGGTATCCGAGCACGACAAAGTTCGCAAAGAAAATGCCATAGAGAACTTTGTGCCAGCCAGGACGATAACGGATCGATTTAACAGGGCTGTAATCCAGCCAGGGCAGGAAGAACAGCAGAACGACCGCACCACCCATCGCCACCACACCCCAGAACTTGGCATCAATGCCACGCAACAGGACTGCGACAACGATCAGAATAACGGGAACAATGATCTTGACCAGACCTTTATGGCGCAAGAACATCACAATTGCCACGACAACTGCACAACCCGCCAAGACCCAGGTAAAGTCATCCGTTGTGGCACGTAACATCGAGTAGAACGGTGTGAAATACCAAACCGGCGCGATGTGCAAAGGAGTCACCAGCGGGTTAGCTGGAATGAAGTTGTTGAACTCGAGGAAATAACCACCCATTTCAGGCGCGAAGAAAATGATCGCCATGAAAATGATCAGGAAACCCGCGACGCCCATAATATCGTGCACGGTGTAGTAAGGATGGAAAGGAATGCCATCCAGTGGGCGACCATGTTTGTCTTTCTTGGCCTTGATGTCCACGCCGTCTGGGTTGTTTGAGCCAACTTCGTGCAAAGCAACCAAGTGAGCAGCGACCAGACCC
Organism: Alcaligenaceae bacterium; assembly: GCA_947380655.1. Lineage (GTDB taxonomy): Bacteria > Pseudomonadota > Gammaproteobacteria > Burkholderiales > Burkholderiaceae_B > Zwartia. Next base: position 14,990 of record CANCRX010000004.1, read on the forward strand.
AACAGTACCAGCGGGATTGCAATCACGTGAAATGCAAAGAAGCGATTCAGTGTTGCATCGGACACAACATAATCACCACGAATCCAGATGGACAACTCAGGGCCGATGAAAGGAATCGCTGAGAACAGGTTCACAATCACCTGCGCGCCCCAGAAGGACATCTGGCCCCAGGGCAGGAGGTAGCCAAAGAAGGCCTCTGCCATTAGGCATAAAAAGATACCCACACCGAAAATCCAGACCAGTTCGCGTGGCTTACGGTATGAGCCGTAAATCAGCGCACGCACCATATGCAGATAGACCACGACGAAAAACATCGAGGCACCTGTCGAGTGCATGTAGCGGATAAACCAGCCACCGGGCACTTCTCGCATGATGTATTCGACGGACTGGAACGCCTGCAAGGCATCAGGTTTGTAGTGCATGACCAGGAAAATACCGGTCACGATCTGCAAAACCAGTACGAATGTGGCCAATGAGCCAAAAAAGTACCAGAAGTTAAAGTTCTTAGGCGCGTAGTATTCAGTTACATGCGCTTTCAGGGTAGAAGTCAACGGAAAGCGGCGGTCTATCCAGCCAACTAATCCTGTTGTTTCGACGGTTTTATCGCCAGCCATGAAATGGCTCCTTTGTTCAGTGTCGTGTTGCAGTGTGGATCAAAGGCGGTTAGGCCTTGTTGTTCTCATCAACCCCGACAATGATGCGGGTGTCGCTTAGGTACTGATAGGGCGGTACTTCGAGATTGTCTGGCGCGGGTTTGTTTTTGAACACGCGACCAGCCATATCAAAAGTTGAGCCATGGCATGGGCACAGGAATCCGCCGTCCCAGTTATTAGGCAGGCTGGGCTGTGGCCCGGTCTGAAATTTCGGGGTAGGTGAGCAGCCAAGGTGGGTGCAAATACCAACCGCAACAAACATTTCAGGCTTACGTGAGCGCCAGCCATTTTTGGCGTAAGGCGGTGTAAAGCCAGGACGGGTTGAGTTAGGGTCGGCAAGCTCGGGATCGTTCGACGGCAGTGCGTCAAGCTGTTCTTTCGTGCGGCGAATGAGCCAGACAGGTTTGCCGCGCCACTCGATAGTGCGCATTTCACCTGGGGCCATCGTGCTGACGTCTACTTCTACTGGAGCGCCAGCGGCCCGTGCGCGCTCGGATGGCGCGAAAGTGCTGACAAACGGTACGGCAACGGCTACGCCAGCTGCTCCGCCCATGGCACAGGTCGTGCCAATCCAGAAACGGCGCGAGGGGTCGGACGGCAGCGTGGGGGGAACCGCGCCTTCGTCGTCATGCACAATCGAATCCTGACTCATCTTCCTATCCTTGTTGTTGCCTACTTAAGCTTGTTACATATTCCCTTAACCCCTTATTATAACGCTAGCCACGTGGCATATACAAAGAGGAAAAAGCAAATGAGCCAAAGTAAAGGTTTTTTTAAAGAATTTCGTGAGTTTGCCGTCCGTGGCAACGTCGTTGACTTGGCTGTTGGTGTAATTGTCGGCGCGGCCTTCGGCAAAATTGTTGAGTCAGTCGTTAAAGACATCGTCATGCCGGTGGTCAATTTTTTAGTTGGAGGTTCGGTAGACTTCACCAATAAATACCTGGTGTTATCCCGCCCAGCCAATTATTCCGGGCCAGAAACTTATGCTGAACTCACGCGTGCCGGCGCAACAGTGTTTGCCTGGGGCAATTTTTTAACGATTGTGATCAATTTCGTGTTGCTCGCGTTCATCATTTTCTGGATGGTGAAGGTAATCAATACCGCCCGCGCACGAATTGAGTCAGAAAAAGCTGCGCCGCCCGTACCTGAGGACGTCGCCTTACTGCGCGAAATTCGTGATTTACTTAAGAACAAACAGTAGTCAGTTGCGCGATTGAGCGATTGAGCTTTTGCGCCGGATTAGACTGGATTATCAATATCAACAAAATCGACCCGAATATTGAATATTCGGGCGATTTCATTGCCCAGCGCCTGAACGCCATAACGTTCGGTCGCGTGATGGCCCGCACTAATAAAAGCGACCCCTGACTCACGGGCCAGGTGCACAACTGGCTCCGAAATCTCCCCTGTAATGAAGCATTCGACCCCAGCGTCAATGGCGTCCTTGAGCATGCTGTGTGCTGCACCCGTGCACCAGCCAATGCGCTGGATAGGCATGTCAGGATCGCCAATTACGAGGGGTGTGCGGGCCAGCCGATGCTCAGTCTGCTGGGCAACCTGTGCCAATGTGGAGGTGCCGGGCATGTCGCCTAGCCAGATCAGATTGTTTGGCCCGGTGGTCAAGGGTGGGTTGTTTTCAATCGCGACCGTATCTGGTTGGCGCTGACGCTCTGGTGAGAGGCCCAGTACTCTGGCGAGTTGTGCGTTATTACCTAAAACGGGATGCGCATCGAGCGGGAGGTGATAAGCCAAAAGATTGATATCGTGCGCAAGTAATTTTGCAAGTCTGGTTTTTCGTGTTCCCCTGACACGGGGATCTTCGCCTTTCCAGAACCAGCCGTGATGAACCAGCAGAGTATCTGCACCACGCTCGATCGCGGCATCAATTAATGCTTCGCTCGCGGTGACTCCCGCGATAATATGAGACACCTGTGGTTTGCCTTCGACTTGAAGGCCGTTCGGGCAATAATCATTGAATGACGCGGTGTGAAGTGTCGAGTCAAGCCAGGCACATAGTTCTCGCGTTGAAACAATCTGCATAATTTTTTCCGGTCAAGTAATGCGTCGAATCTGGTTGCTGTTTGCCCAAACCGTCACGGTTTGTCTAGCCATTTTATTCGTGGTGGTGACGTTGCGCCCGGAATGGTTGCGCAAGCCCGTAAAAGCTCCTGTTTCAGTTGCGCTATCTGGCACCACGACTCAGGATTTTCCTTCAACAGGCCTGTCAAATTCCTATGCCGAGCCCGTTGCGCGTTCAGCACCCGCAGTCGTAAATGTGCATACGACCAAACGCGTAAATTCCTCACGGCTCGTCATGCCGGCAGATCCCATGTTACGGCGTTTTTTCGAGCAAATGCCAGGTTTTAACCAACAACAAAAAACTACGAGCCTCGGTTCTGGCGTACTGGTTTCTGCCGAAGGTCACATTCTGACTAATCTGCACGTGATTGATGGCGCCGATGAGGTACTGGTTGCACTCAATGACGGCCGGCAGTCACCTGCAAAAGTAGTCGGTGTTGATGCCGATACTGATTTGGCCGTATTACAAATCTCCCTTAAAGATTTGCCGGTCATTGAATTTTCTTTGAAGCAGGCACCACGCGTTGGCGATGTGGTGCTCGCGATTGGAAATCCATTTGGAGTCGGGCAGACGATTACGATGGGGATTGTTTCGGCGTTAGGACGTGGAGGGTTAGGGATCAACACCTATGAAAACTTCATTCAGACTGACGCTGCGATTAATCCTGGTAATTCTGGTGGCGCGCTGATCGACGTGCAAGGGCAGTTGATCGGAATCAACACCGCAATATATTCAAAGAGCGGGGGGTCTTTGGGAATTGGTTTTGCCGTACCCGCACATGCGGCGCATCAGGTGTTAGAGCAGATCGTCAGTCATGGCTTTGTCAAGCGCGGCTGGTTAGGGATTGAGCCGCAAGACATGACACAAGATCTTGCCCGCGCTTTTGGGCTGGAACAAGTCTCGGGTGTGATTATCGCGGGGTTGTTGCGCGATGGACCTGCGATCAAAGGTGGAATGAAAATCGGCGATATTGTTCAAACAATTGACGGCAGTGTTGTGAACAATACGACCCAGCTTTTGTCACGCATTGCGGCTTATCCGCCGGGTCAGTCTATAAAGTTAGGCGTGTACAGAAATGGTAAGCAAGTGCAATTGAGTCTGGTGTCAGGAATGCGCCCCGTCAGACCCAAATAAAGTCAAAAAATAGAGGTCTTTTGACCTCTGGGTTTTTTAGACAGTTTGCTCGGTTCCATCAACCGCTTTGGTATTGCTTGAGGCAAGGTTTGATTCTGCCTGTATCAGGAGTAAGCGACGCTCTGCTGGACTAAGTAGATAAAAAATCTCTTGCAGGCGAGCATGCTCTTCGTCTTCGGTATAAAACCAACTGACGGGCATTTTCAAAATTTCAGCAACACGGCACATCAGCTGATAATCAGGCGAGTGCTTGCCACGTTCGTATTGATTCATTCGGGCACTTGCCGACATGGGATCAATACCAGCGAGTTTGCCGAGTTTCTCTTGAGAAAGACCAGCGCGGAGACGAGCTTGTTTAAGACGATGTGCGAGCACGATAGTACCTTTGAGTCCTTCTTACCAAACCATATTGGTAAGCATAGAACAGCCATAGCTATTCAGTTGCCTGAATCTACCTTCTGTCTATCTATAGCGTGATGTTCACGCAAAAAGATATACCGTAATTCAAGCAACAACAAGATATTTCTTGTGATTAATTGTAGTGACTTTTCACTTGCCAAGCTGACAACAGGTTCTAAATGATGGCAACTACCACTAATAACCTACGAATTCGCGAATCTGACAATTCCCTGAATAGGATGTTTTCTGCTTATTCAGCGTTTCGTTTTCGAACATTATTATCAGTTTGCAGGCGTACCGGAATCGTTTTCTGAGGCTTCGTCAGGCTGGCGAGGTTTGATACCGCGCGCGACCAGCAAGCCGACCTCGTACAGGACACACAAAGGCACTGCGAGCATGAACTGGCTGACGACATCAGGAGGGGTGACAACAGCGGCGATGACGAACGCGCCCACCACGACATAGCCGCGCGCGTCTTTGAGTTTTTGTACGGTCACAATACCCATACGCACGAGTAACACCACCGCAACGGGGACCTCAAAGGTCACGCCAAAAGCCAGAAACATGGTCATGACGAAGCTCAGGTAGGCTTCGATATCAGGAGCCGGGGTAATAGACTGGGGGGCAAATGATGCGATAAAGCTAAATACTGACTTAAACACAACAAAATAACAAAAGGCCATGCCCGCCATAAACAGCAACGAACTCGAGACGATCAGGGGCAGTGCCAGACGTTGCTCATGCTTGTACAAGCCAGGTGCAACAAAGGCCCAGGCCTGATAGAGCACGATAGGCAGAGAGATGACGAAGGCCGCCATCATGGTGACCTTGACAGGCACCATGAACGGCGTAATCACACCGGTTGCGATCATGCGAGTGCCTTCGGGCAGGGATGCAAGCATCGGCGCCGCGAGTAGGTCATAAATGATCGAGGCACCCGGGTAGATGAACAAAATCACAAAAACCACTAATACAGCGACAACGGCTCGTAACAGTCTCGTCCTGAGTTCAATCAGGTGAGACATGAAGCTTTCGCTGGTTTCTTGCTGTTCTTCAGTCGTGCTCACGTTTTTGATCCGGGCGTAGGTGTTGCAGCCGTTACGGACACGCCGTCAATTTCGAGCTGGGTCGGGGGCGACGCGATGATGGTCTTGTAGGGTTTGACGACAGTCGATGTGCTTTGATTAGCAGGCACGGTGCTTTCGTTGTTTGATGCTCCGATCGTAACGTAGGGCGCAACTTTATGGAAAGCGGGCTCTGCTGCTTCAGCCTGTGCGAGCGCGGAGGCGGAGTCCGTGGATGATACGGTTGGTTTTACATCAGCAATCAGACCCTGATCCACAAAGGCATCCGCAGAACCATCCCCACCTGTTGCGCGAAACGCATCCATCGTATCTTTTTCAATGCTTTCAATAGGATTGCGCAGCGAGGCTTCCGTATTTTGCAGGGAGGACTGCACGGATTGGGCTGCATCCTGGACCTGATCTTTGAGCTTTTTGAACTCATCAAGCTCGACCTCACGCTGGATGTCAGACTTGACGTCGTTGACGTAGCGTTGTGCACGGCCGACCAGGTGTCCAAGTGTGCGAGCGACTTTAGGCAGACGCTCAGGGCCAATGACGACAAGCGCCACGACGCCTACTACAAGAAGTTCAGTAAAGCTGACGTCAAGCATGTTGTTCAGATTGCCAAAGAAGCATGGCCGACAAAATATCGGCCGATAAAATTAATGGGTGCCGGATTTCTCTTTGGCTTGCACGTCGATTGTTTCACCTGCCACACGCTGGGTGGGGGCGGCCTCGGGCGTGGCTTCACCTTCTTTGGCGTTAGGATCTTTCATCCCTTCTTTAAAGCCTTTAACGGCGCCACCAAGATCTGCGCCAATATTACGGATTTTTTTAGTACCAAAAATCAGCGCAACAATGACCAGAACTATTAACCAGTGCCAAATACTGAAACTGCCCATAACGGATCTCCGAATTAGACTGCGGCGGCGAGTGGTCCCTTCCAGGGACGTTTGCCACCAATAATATGAAAATGGAGGTGTAAGACTTCTTGCCCACCATCATTGCCTGAATTAGCTACGATGCGAAAGCCACCTTCGGGACCTGGATTGCATCCGTTAGCCAGAGCAATCTTAGGAATATTAGACATCATTCTACCTAACCAAACGCTATCTTCGGCAGTTATATCTTGCATCGACACAACATGATGTCTCGGAATCGCCAACAAATGAACAGGGGCAGCGGGATTTATGTCATGAAAAACAACGCAATCCTCATCTTGGTGCACGATCTTGGCTGGAATTTCATTGCGAACAATTTTGCAGAATATACAGTTTTCGCTCATGTTGATGACTTGAATGTGAGGTGATTAAAGGGGGAATCAGTCTTTTTTACGGCTAGCTTTTTCCTGCAGCCCAGATACGCCCTCGCGCCGTGCGAGCTCGGCGAGTACTTGTTCCGGACGTAAACCATGCTCGGCAAGCGTTACCAGGCAATGAAACCATAAGTCTGCTGTTTCAGAGACGATGCGATCAGCTTGCTTGTCTTTGACGGCCATGACCAGCTCAGTGGCTTCTTCACCTATTTTTTTCAAGGCCGCATCAGGGCCTTTTGAGAAAAGTTTGGCGACATAGGAGGTGGCAGGATCTCCTCCCCTTGCAGGCAGACGCGTTTCGAGCAAATCTGCAATGCGCGCTAGCACGAGATCAGAGGGTTGCCCAGAGGAGGAATTGGCTTGAGTCATTTTGTCGTGGATTATTTGTAGATCAATTCCGGATCTTTAAGCACAGGGTCGACAGTGATCCACGCTGAAGACTCACCCGAGGTGTCGAGTTTGCGATAAAAACAGCTGGCACGCCCAGTGTGACATGCAATGCCACCGAGTTGCTCGACTTTCATCAGAATGACATCGCTGTCGCAATCGAGCCTGAGTTCCAGGACTTTTTGCACATGACCAGACTCTTCGCCTTTACGCCAGAGTCGCTTGCGCGAGCGTGACCAGAATACGGCACGGCCGGTGAGGGCAGTCTCAGCTAGCGATTCTGTATTCATCCAGGCGACCATCAAAATCTGACCGGACTGCGCGTCTTGAGCGATAGCGGGTATCAGACCCTGCTCATCGAACTTGACTTCGCTCAGCCACGCGGGCGTGTTTGCGGCTGTTGGATCGATAGCCTGGCTCATCTCAGCATATCCTCACAGGGATACCAAGCGCTGCCATAAATTCTTTAGCCTGCCGCACGGTGTATTCACCATAATGAAAAATACTGGCCGCAAGCACCGCGCTTGCACCGCCAAGGGTCACGCCATCTGCCAGATGCTGGAGGTTGCCAACGCCGCCTGAGGCAATGACGGGTACCGGAACGCCATCAGAGACACGTCGGGTCAGCTCCAGATCGAAGCCTGATTTGGTGCCGTCACGATCCATGCTTGTCAGGAGGATTTCGCCTGCGCCGTATTCGGCCATTTTGATTGCCCAAGCTACCGCATCAATTCCCGTGCCTTTGCGCCCGCCGTGGGTGAAGACTTCCCAGCGCGGATTGTTTGGATCGGCATCAACGCGTCTGGCATCAATCGCCACCACGATGCACTGAGAGCCATGGTAGTCAGCGCAGGCGCGCACCAGGTCCGGATTGGCGACTGCTGCGCTGTTCATGGAGACTTTGTCCGCCCCGGCATTGAGTAGTCTCTGAATATCACTGACTTGGCGCACACCACCGCCTACCGTCAGTGGGATAAAGACCTCTGAGGCGACTTGTTCGATGATAGGAAGGATCAGGTCACGGCCATCACTGGTTGCGGTAATGTCCAGAAAGGTGAGTTCGTCGGCACCTTGTTCGTTGTAACGTCTGGCGATCTCAACCGGATCGCCAGCGTCCGTGAGCTCAACAAAATTTACGCCTTTCACCACACGACCCGCTGTGACATCCAGACAGGGAATGATCCGACGTGTCAGACCATTCACAATGGGTGTTGTGAACCCAGAGGTCATGGTTTCACGCTCATGGATTGAGTTCGTCGGCAAGTTGTTGTGCCGCAGCGAAATCCAGCGTGCCTTCGTAAATGCTGCGACCGAGGATGGCACCTTCGATGCCTTCTTCTTCGACTGCACACAGGGCTTCGATGTCGCGCAGGTCGGTTACGCCGCCTGATGCGATCACAGGAATGCGCACATGCTGGGCCAGACGGACGGTTGCTTCGATATTTACACCGGACAGCATGCCATCACGGCCGATATCGGTATAAATGATGGATTCGCAACCATAGTCCTCGAATTTTTTCGCCAGATCGGTGACATCATGTTTGGTGAGCTTGCTCCAGCCATCTGTTGCGACTTTGCCATCACGTGCATCGAGGCCGACAATGATGTTGCCAGGAAAGGCACCGCAGGCATCATGCAGGAAGCCGGGGTCTTTAACTGCGGCTGTACCGATGATCACGTACGAGATACCGAAATCCAGATAGCGCTCGATCGTGTCGAGATCGCGGATACCACCGCCAATCTGCACAGGGATGTCATCACCCATCGCCGCGACAATCGCTTTGATCAGTGCTTCGTTTTTTGGTTTACCGGCAACAGCGCCGTTCAGGTCAACCAAGTGCAGGCGGCGTGCGCCTTGCTCGAGCCATTGCGTGGCTACAGCAGTCGGATCTTCGGAGAAGATCGTTGCATCGTCGAGGTCGCCTTGACGCAGTCTTACACAGCGTCCGTCTTTGAGGTCAATAGCGGGGATCAGCAGCATGTCTATTTGTGATCGTTTAAAGGATCGTTAAAGTTAAGGTTTCCAGTCTACAAAATTCCGGTAGAGACGCAAACCAGGTTCGGCGCTTTTCTCTGGATGAAACTGTACGGCAAAAATATTTTCTGCAGCAACTGCGCAGGTGAACGGCGCGCCATAATCGCTCACCCCCACAGTCAACTGTACCTCTGCAGGCACAGCATAATAGCTGTGCACAAAATAAAAGGGGGTGGCATCAGCAATGCCTGCCCACAGGGGATGCGCGCGGACCTGACGGACCGGGTTCCAGCCCATGTGTGGGACTTTAAGATGCTCGATCGTACTGTGCTCACCATTGCTCAGCGTGGCAAAGGCGGGCCCTTGAAATTTTTTCACCTCGCCTTTGAATACGCTCAGGCTCGTCGTGTTGCCTTCTTCGCTACGCTCAAATAACATTTGTTCACCCACACACACACCGAGCAAGGGTTTGCTGCGCGCCGCGCGTAAGACCGCCTCGCGCAAGCCCGCTTCGTCGAGCGTACGTATGCAGTCAGCCATCGCCCCCTGACCTGGAAAGACAACGCGATCTGCCGCATCAATCTCTGAGGCGAGTTTGCATAACCGGATGTCAGCTTCGGGTGCAGCGTGACGAAGCGCGCGTTCAACCGAGTGGTAATTCCCCATGCCGTAATCAACAATGGCAATCGACGTCATGATTTAGAGCACGCCTTTGGTCGAAGGTACAACGCCTTCTGTGCGGGGGTCGCGTTCGAGCGCCATGCGCAACGCACGACCAGTGGCTTTGAAAATGGTTTCGCACTGGTGATGGGCATTGACGCCGCGCAAGTTGTCAATATGCATCGTCAGCAAGGCATGGTTCACCAGGCCTTGAAAAAATTCAATGGTCAGATCGACATCAAAATCGCCCACGCGCGCGCGCGTAAAAGGCACGTGAAACTGCAGTCCTGGGCGGCCAGAGAAGTCCACTACCACTCGCGATAGTGCTTCGTCGAGCGGCACATAGGCGTGACCGTAACGACGGATACCCGCCTTATCGCCTACAGCCTTGGCAATGGCCATGCCAAGCGTGATACCGACATCCTCGACGGTGTGATGCGCGTCAATGTGTGTGTCGCCCTCAGCATGTATGTCCAGATCAATCAGACCGTGACGCGCGATCTGATCAAGCATGTGATCCAGAAAAGGCACGCCCGTGTTCAGGCTCTGGCGGCCAGTGCCATCCAGATTAATCGCGACGCGGATGCGCGTCTCGTTGGTGTTGCGGGTGATCTCGGCGGTACGCATATCATGGACTCAGTTGAACTGTGTATCGTTATTGTATTGTGGTCTGGGTCGATTGCCCCGAGTTTGAGTACTCGGCAGGCAATCGGACTCAAAAACCAGTTATTTTTCTGACTGCAGGCGCATACTCGCACTTGCCGCGTGGGCCTGAAGACCTTCCCCAGTCGCAAGCTCGGCGGCAATTTTGCCCAGTGACTGCGCACCTGCGTGCGAGACATGAATTAGGCTTGAGCGTTTCTGGAAATCATAGACACCCAGTGGCGAGGAAAAACGAGCGGTACGTGACGTCGGCAGCACGTGATTGGGTCCTGCGCAATAGTCTCCCAGAGACTCCGAGCTGTGTGGCCCCATGAAAATTGCCCCAGCGTGACGGATATGGCTGAGCCACTGATCCGGATTTTCAACAGAAACTTCAAGGTGCTCGGGGGCGATCTTGTTGCTGATTTCGCAAGCCTCGGCTAAATCCCGAACCAATATCAAGGCACCACGGTCGCGCAGACTGGTTGCGATAATTTCTGCCCGTGGCATGGTCGGTAACAGCTTTTCGATCGCTTGTTGCACTTGATCCAGATAGTCTGCATCAGGGCATAGCAAAATAGCCTGAGCCAGTTCGTCGTGTTCCGCTTGTGAAAACAAGTCCATGGCGATCCAGTCTGCAGGTGTTTTGCCATCACAGATAATCAGGATTTCACTCGGTCCCGCAATCATATCGATGCCAACCGTACCAAACACGCGACGTTTGGCTGCTGCCACATAGGCGTTACCCGGACCGACAATTTTATCGACAGCAGGGATAGTTGCCGTGCCATAGGCCAGCGCACCAACCGCCTGCGCACCACCAATGGCAAAAATTCGATCGACACCTGCGATGGCGGCTGCAGCCAACACCATCTGATTGCGCAGGCCACCCGGAGTCGGGGTGACCATGATGACTTCTTTGACGCCGGCGACTTTGGCAGGAATGGCATTCATCAACACTGACGACGGGTAAGCCGCCTTGCCGCCAGGCACGTACAGACCGACTCGGTCAAGCGGTGTGATTTGTTGTCCTAGCCTGGTGCCGTCTGACTCGGTGTAGGACCAGCTTTCCTGGCGCTGATGCGCGTGATAGCTACGCACCCGGTCAGCGGCTGTTTCGAGTGCGCTGCGCTGGGCGGCTGGCAGTTGCGCTAACGCACTGAGCCATTCGCTGCGTGGAATTTCCAGTGCGGCGACATCGGCTGCCTCAACGCGGTCGAATTCTCGCGTGAATTGAAGCAAGGCCGAATCGCCTTCTGTGCGGACGTGATGCAGAATACGACCGCAAGCGGTTTCGATTGCATCGTCTTGCTCAGCATCAACTTTAAGCAGTTGACTCAGTTTGACACTGAAATCAGTGTCACGGGTATCCAGGCGGGAGAGAGTAGCCATTTGGTGTGTCCCCTTCTTATGGAAGGGTAAAAATATTCGGGTAGACCCTAATCATGCCACAGCTGGGCGACTAGCACGTTCAAAAGCATCCAATATCGGCTGTAATTCAGCCTGACGTGTTTTGAGCGCAGCCCGATTGACGACCAGACGCGATGAAATCGGCATAATGTCCTCTACAGCAACCAGGTTATTTGCTTTGAGGGTGTTGCCTGTGGAGACCAGATCGACAATCGCGTCGGCTAGTCCAACAAGCGGGGCCAGTTCCATCGAGCCATACAGCTTGATGAGATCGACATACACACCTTTTGCAGCAAAGTGAGCGCGTGCAGCTTCTGTGTACTTGGTTGCAACGCGAAGCCGCGCACCTTGCTTGACTGCTGCAGCATAATCAAAGCCATTTTTGACTGCGACGGCCAGACGGCATTTGGCGATGTTCAGGTCAATCGGCTGATACAGACCACCAGGATGGTTAGCAGCATGTTCAATCAGTACGTCTTTACCTGCGATCCCCAGATCTGCTGCGCCGTATTCAACGTAGGTCGGAACGTCAGACGCTCTCACAATAATCAGTCGCAAGTTGGGGTCGCTCGTCTCGATGATGAGCTTGCGGGATTGCTCGGGATTTTCGGAGACCTGAATCCCTGCCGCTTCGAGCAGCGGCAGCGTTTCTTCAAAAATGCGCCCTTTTGAGAGGGCCATGGTCAGCGGGCGCGGGCGCACGTCTGTGCTCATGAGAATTCCTTCGGCGTATAACGTTGAATGACTAGTGGATCACTTTGTAGTGCGTTCGATATTTGCGCCTAATTGTCGCAGTTTATGTTCCATGCGTTCGTAGCCGCGATCCAGATGATAAATCCGTTCGACAAAGGTTTCACCTTCAGCGGCCAGGCCTGCGATGACCAGGCTGGCTGATGCGCGTAAATCTGTCGCCATCACGGTTGCCCCTGAAAGCTTAGGGACACCGCGTACTACGGCAGTATGACCGTCGATATCGATATGGGCACCGAGCCGTCTGAGTTCCTGCACGTGCATAAAACGGTTTTCAAAAATCGTCTCAACGATCACCGAGGTGCCATCGGCCATGGCATTGAGTGCCATGAGTTGTGCCTGCATGTCGGTTGCAAAGCCGGGATATTCAATGGTGCGCATGTCTACGGCCTTAGGGCGAGTGGACATGCTGGCTTCAATCCAGTCTGGGCCGACAGATATTTGTAGACCCGCTTCCTGAAGCTTTGAAATGGTGGCGCCCATCGTTTCGGGTGCTGCATCGCGCAGCATTATTTTGCCGCCCGCCGCACCGACCGCGCACAAAAAGCTTCCTGCCTCGATACGGTCCGGGATCACGCGGTGGGATGCGCCATGCAAACGCTCTACACCCTCAATCACAATGCGGTCCGTTCCATGGCCTTTGATCTTGGCACCCATCTTGATCAGCAGCTCGGCCAGATCGATGACCTCGGGTTCACGCGCAGCATTTTCAAGAATGGTCTGACCCTCCGCGAGGACGGCTGCCATCATCAGGTTTTCAGTGCCGGTCACTGTGACCATGTCGGTACGCACGACTGCACCTTTGAGGCGAGGAGCACGTGCGACAACAAAGCCGTGTTCGATTTTAATATCCGCGCCCAGCGCGGCAAGACCTTGAATATGCTGGTCAACAGGACGCTGGCCAATTGCGCAACCGCCCGGCAAACTGACCCGTGCTTCTCCAAAACGTGCGAGCAAAGGGCCAAGCACCAAAATCGAGGCGCGCATTGTTTTGACAAGCTCGTAGGGAGCTTCGAGTGTGGTGACCTGATCTGCAGTCAGGCTGACGCTGTCGTCACTATTGCGCACAGCACTGACCCCGAGCTGGGTTAAGAGCTTGAAGGTGGTCGCGATATCGTTGAGTTTCGGGACATTGGTCAGCGTAATCGTATCGGAGGTGAGCAAGCTCGCACACAGGATAGGCAGGGCTGCGTTTTTAGCGCCCGAGATACTGATCTCGCCTTTGAGCGGCACGCCGCCGATGATGCGCAGCTTATCCATTAACTGTTGGCCTTGAATTCTGCTGGAGTCAGTGTGCGCATGGAGAGCGCGTGAATTTCTTGTTTCATCCGGTCACCTAATACGCTGTAGACCAACTGATGGCGCGCAATGGGGCGTTTGCCAGCAAACGCTTCGGAGACGATCACTGCTTCAAAATGCGAACCGTCACCAGTGACTTCGAGGTGTTCGCAGGCCAGACCTGCTGCGATATATGCACGGATATCTTCGGGTGTAGGCAACATGATGCAAGGTAATCCTTGTTGTTTTTAGCTGACTGGATAGTCACAAATGAATCGGGAATGTTGTGCTGTGTTTGACGATCAGGTGCGCAGTTTGTAACCGCTTGCCAATAGCCTTAAAGCAAAGAGGCTCAGCGCTGCAAAGACACCCGCGACAACGGCCATGCTATGCCAGGGTGAAACGTCCGCTACGCCAAAAAATCCATAACGGAAGCCGTCAATCGTGTAAAAAATAGGATTCCAGTGCGTGACATGCTGCCAGAAAGGGGGCAGCGTATGCACAGAGTAAAACACCCCTGACAGAAATGTAGCAGGCATGATTAAAAAGTTTTGGAATGCTGCGAGCTGGTCAAATTTTTCTGAAGTCAGTCCGGCGATCAATCCCATGATGGCCATGATCCCGCAGGACAGTACAGCGAAGGTAATCGCCCAGAGAGGTTCTTTGACAGGTAAGGCAACAAAATACAAAGAAACCAGCCAAACGCAACAACCCACGGCAATGCCCCGTACGATGGCTGCCAATACATAGGCGCTGAAAATCTCACGATGTGTCATGGGCGGCAACAGCATGAACACCAGATTGCCAGTCACTCGACTCTGAATCAGGGAGGAAGAGGGGTTGGCAAAAGCGTTTTGCAGCATGCTCATCATCATGAGCCCAGGAATCAGAAAGGCTGTGTAAGGAACCGAACCGTAGACTTGAACGTGATCTTGCAGAACTTGCGCAAAAATAACCAGATACAAAAGCGCCGTGATCACGGGGGCGGCAATCGTCTGGAAACTAACTTTCCAGAATCTTAATAACTCTTTTCCCAGCAAAGTGGGGAAGCCAGAGCCAGAGCCAGGGCGCGCTTGGAGAATGGGAGAGTTCATACGATTTGCTCCAGTCTTGGGGCAGGCTCATTCATGATTTGAACAAATGCTTGCTCCAGGTTGCCCCCACCATTTCGCTCGAGGAGATTTTTTGTTGTATCGAGCGCGACGATGCGACCGCGTTTAAGCATCGCAATCCGGTTGCACAAGGTTTCGGCTTCTTCGAGGTAGTGCGTCGTGAGCAAAATAGTATGGCCCGCGCGGTTCAACCGGGAAATGAATTCCCAAAGACTACGACGTAAATCCACATCGACGCCAGCAGTAGGCTCATCGAGCACGATGACCGGTGGGCGGTGGACAAGCGCTTGCGCAACAAGCACCCGTCTTTTCATTCCTCCAGACAGGGCGCGCATGTTTGCGTCGGCTTTTTCTGTCAGACCGAGGTTCGCGAGAATCTCGTCGATCCAATCGTCATTATTTCTGAAACCAAAATAACCTGATTGGATTCTGAGCGTTTCGCGCACAGTAAAGAAAGGATCATAGACAAGCTCTTGTGGAACGACACCCAGTGAGCGACGGGCCTGTTGGTAATCATTGACCACATCAAAGCCGCAGACGCTCGCACGCCCAGTCGTTGCGCGAGAAAGACCCGCCAGTACGGAAATCAAAGTTGTTTTGCCAGCACCATTAGGACCAAGCAATGCGAAAAACTCACCATGATCGATGCTCAGCGACACGTCGTCGAGCGCTTGGAAACCGTCTCCTTGCGGTTTCTGGAACAACGATTTCCATCCATTTGAACGTGGTGGATAAACCTTACTGATATGTTCTATAGAAACAGCTGACATGAATAGCGCGAGGCCTTAAATATGGAGGATGAGGGCTGAGCGCAGCCACAGTTTTGTTATTTGTTTTTTTGGTTTAGTGCTGCGATCAGTCCATCAATACCATTTTGTCCGATTTGCTGTGAAAACTGATTGCGATAGTTTTCAATGAGCCAGACGTTTTCAACATTGATGTCGTAGATTTTCCAACCCTGAGCTGTTTTTTCAAGCCGGTAGTCGAGTTGCACCGGTTGGGTGTTGGAGTGCTGCACCACCTGCGATTTCACGACCACATCTTTCGACTCTTCATCACCTCGAAATGCGAGTGTTTTCATGGTCGTGGAGTCGTCTACCCGGGTCAATGCACCACTGTAAGTACGCCCGAGCGTTGCACGAAATGCTTTAACCAGTGCGGCTTGTTGCTCCGGGGTCGCTTGTTTCCAATAGCGTCCTGCTGACAGGCGAGTGGTCTTTTCAAAGTCGACGTAAGGCAGTAAAAGCTCATCAACGATTTGATTGACGCGTACGGTATCACCAGCACGTACTTTGCTGTCTGATTTAAGTGCGAGCAAAGCCTGATCAGCGACTTGTTGCACAAAGAGATTCGGCGCGCCATTGGGGTCAGGTTTGGTTTGTGGCTGTGCGTGGGCGATGCCCAGCAAAGCCCAGGCCATCACGAATACAGCTAGTAATTTTGTAGAAAGGATGCGGTCAGTCATGATTCGAGGTAATCCTATTTCTTCGCCGGAATGCCAAGCGCTTTTTCGTCTGCAGGCACATCTTCGAAGTCTTCGTAATTAGGTAGTGTTTCAGCTTCACCCTTTGTGCCGCGAATCTGCGCAGCACGTTTCTTAAGGTAGGCGTCACGGATAAAGCTATAGGGATCAGGCGCTGTTTTGTCAACCATATTGGTCACATCGAGCAGTGCTTCACGACGTTCGACAATCTCAAAGCCATAGATGGAATTTCTAACGTCTACGTTGTGAACCATTTGTCCATAACCATACTGGTTAAAGTATAAGTCTGGAATCTTGCCAGTACCATCCCTGAGCGTTGTCCCGCCGAGGATTGGCAGCACCATATAAGGACCGGAGCTGACACCCCAGACGCCAAGCGTTACACCGAAATCGTTGGAAATGCGTTTGGCTCCATTCATGCTGGCCAAATCAAAGCAACCGCCAATACCCATGGTTGAATTCAGCAGAAAACGTCCCATTGTGTTGAGCGCATCTTCGTGACGACCTTGAATAGAGCTATTGATGAATGACCAGACTTCGCCAAGATTCAGAAAAATATTATTGATGCAGGAACGAACAGGCTGAGGGGTGATAAAGGCGTAGGCCTCGGCTACCGGCTTAAATAACGCACGGTCGACCGCGTCATTGAATTCGTAGACAGAGCGGTTGGAAGATTCCCATGGATCCTGCGGATTGGCAGGACCGAGCGTCTTGGTGGCACAGCCTGCAAGCAACATCACAGCGAGCGCGCTGCTCATCGCTGTTACGAATCGAGGGTTAACTACTGGTAGTGTTCTCATCTCAGTCTGCTTGCTCTTTTTGCGGCGGCTCACTTGGCGTTGCAGGCGTACCTTGCTTTTCAGCGGTGCTATACAAAAACTTGCTGATCAGGGTTTCCAGCACGATAGCGCTTTGCGTCATGCTAATGACGTTACCATTTTCAAGATTTTTATCTTCGCCACCTGGCTCAATGCCGATATATTGTTCTCCGAGCAAGCCGGAGGTCAGAATTTTGGCTGAAGAGTCCGTTGGAAAGGCAAAACTTTTTTCCATTTTGAGTGTTACCACGGCCTGGAAGGTTTTGTCGTCAAGTCTGATATCAGCAACACGCCCGACCACGACCCCTGCGCTTTTGACCGGAGCACGTACTTTCAGACCACCAATGTTATCGAATTTGGCGGAAAGGTTGTAAGTTGAAGAAAACGTAAAAGTGCTGAAATTGCCTGCACGCAGCGCCAGAAATGCCAGAGCGACGGCTCCTAGCAAAACAAATAAGCCTACCCACCAGTCATTTTTTTCGTTGGACATTTTGTGGCTCCAGAATCAGTTGCTGAACATGAGTGCAGTCAGCAGAAAATCAAGTCCCAGTACGGATAGCGAACTGGTCACGACAGTACGAGTCGTCGCATGTGCGACGCCTTCGGGGGTAGGTTGTGCCTGCCAGCCCTCATAAAGAGCGATGAGGGTCACAGCGATACCGAACACAAAGCTTTTAATCACGCCGTTGGCGACATCTTTCCAGACGTCAACACCAGACTGCATCTGAGACCAAAAGGCTCCTGTATCGATACCGATGAGCAGTACACCGACTGCCCACCCCCCGAGAATGCCGACCATGGAAAAGACGGCGGCCAAGATCGGCATGGCAATCACGCCCCCCCAGAAGCGCGGCACCAGCACGCGACGAATCGGATCGACCGCCATGACTTCCATGGCTGCGAGTTGTTCGCCAGCTTTCATCAAACCAATCTCGGCGGTCAGCGAGGTGCCTGCACGGCCCGCGAATAACAGTGCTGTGACGACTGGTCCGAGTTCGCGCGTGAGCGATAGTGCGACCAGCAATCCCAGTGCTTCTTCAGAGCCATAGCGGTTAAGGGTGTAATACCCTTGCAAGCCCAAAACAAATCCTACGAATAGTCCTGACACCGCGATAATCAGCAGTGAATAATTTCCAATGAAATGCACTTGCTGAGAAACCAGCCGCGGGCGTTGAAACACGATGCTGCTGCGGGTGAGCAAGGTTAAAAAGAACCGGGTAAAAAATCCGAGCCCTTTGAGGCGTAACCGCGTTTGTTTGCCAAGCTGCGTCAAAAAGCTAGAGCGCTGATTCATCTCTGACCTCTTTGCATCGCAAGCCAGGACTGGAATGCATTGGTTTCAGGATAGTCGAAGGCGACAGGGCCGTCTGCCTGACCCTGAAGAAATTGCTGAACATACGGGTCTGCTGAGGTGCCCAGGGTCGCAGGTGTGCCGTGAGCTTTCATCACACCCTGACCGACCAGGTAGACCTGATCAGCGATTGCAAAGGACTCTGCGACATCGTGGGTGATCACGATCGAAGCACAGCCTAACTTATCAGAGAGGTGGCGGATCAGCCTTGCGGTAATGCCCATTGAGATCGGATCAAGACCAGCGAAAGGCTCATCGTATAAGACGAGTTCTGGCTCAAGCACTACGGCGCGAGCCAGAGCAACGCGTCTGGCCATACCACCTGAGATTTGGGAGATCTTAAGATGTGCGGCGGCACGCAAGCCCACCGCATTTAACTTGTCGAGTACGCGCTCAAGTAATTTGGCGGGCTTCATATGCAAATGTTCACGCAGCGGAAAGGCGACGTTTTCAAATACATTGAGATCGGTAAAGAGTGCACCTTGTTGAAACAGCACGCCCATACGCTGGCGTAAGGATTCAATTTTTGCCCGGTCGGCATGAGCCAGATTTTGACCAAACACCTCAACCGTTCCGGATTTGGCGACTAGTTGGCCTGTTGCTGCGCGTAACAGCGTTGTTTTACCTGAGCCCGAGCCTCCCATCATTGCAACAACCTGACCACGCAATACTTCGAGTGAGATATCGCGCAGCACAGTGAACTCACCATAGCCTAGCGTTACGTTCTCAAGACGTAAAACAGGATCACTAGGATACAAAGGTGGCGCGAGCATGGTGAACCATAAAGGTCGGACGGTGAGCCAAAGGGCACGGGCGACCATAGCCGCCCAAGATGCTTATTGTATCCCGATCTCCTAAGGGTTTTGCCTGATATTGATTGGCAAAGCCGGACTTAGCAAAAATAATTATTCAGGCTTGATGCCAGCAGATTTGATTACTTTTGCCCATTTTGCCCGTTCAGTTTCGATAAACTGGGCGAAGGCCTCTGGTGAGCCGCCGCGCGCCTGGCTACCTGTGTCGGCAATGGCTTTGATTACGTCTGGATCCTGCAGAACTTCATTGAGGACCTTGTTGAGTTTTGCAATGATTGGGGCGGGCATACCAGCCGGACCGATGATGCCTTGCCAGTTATAGGACTCGAAATCAGCTACACCGGATTCTGCCATGGTGGGCACGTCAGGCAGAATAGCCAGACGTGTTTTGGACGTGACCGCGAGCGCGTGAATTTTGCCCGCCTGAATGGAAGGAAGCGCCGAGTAACCCATTTCAAACATCATGCTCAGATGCCCTGCCATCAGATCGGTCGCAGCAGGGGATCCGCCTTTGTAAGGCACATGCGTGATCTCCAGACCCGTGGTCTCACGAAACATTTCGCCGGAAAGGTGATGCGCACCGCCCACACCTGACGAGCCAAAAGTCAGTTTGCCAGGCTCTTTTTTCGCCAAGGCGATCAGATCCGCTAGATTCTTAACCGGTAGGCTATTTGCTACGCTGAGAACCAAAGGTGCTTGTTCGATCAAGATAATGGGGGTGATGTCCTTGACCGGGTCATAGGGCATTTTTTTCATCATCGACGGATTAACGGCCAGGGGCGCCATATTGCCAGAACCGATCGTATAGCCATCAGGCGCCGCCTTGGCTATGGCAGCCGTACCGATCACACCACCCGCGCCGCCTTTGTTTTCAACAACAATAGGCTGTCCAAGTTTTTCAGTGAGCTTGCGTGCCAGCAGACGCATGCGAGTATCTGCTGAACCGCCTGCAGCATACGGCGTAATGAGCGTAATGTTTTTGGTTGGCCACTCGGGTGCAGATTGCGCTGCAACCTGAGAGGCGGGGAGTGCCGCGATCAGGGTGACCAAACTGATGCTTAGCAGTTGATGAAGACCTTTCATGCGGCACTCTCCTTGAAGCGTTGTTTTAAAACGCTGTCCTGATTAACGTGGCAATACTGATGAACCCATCAGAAACTCGTCGACTGAGCGCGCGCACTGTCGACCTTCACGAATCGCCCACACAACCAGTGATTGACCGCGGCGCATATCGCCCGCAGCAAACACTTTGTCGATATTGGTTTTGTAGTCATCGGTGTTGGCACGAACATTACCACGTGGATCTTGTTCGACTGCAAACGCTTTCAGCACGTGATTGACCGGCGCAACAAAACCCATCGCTAACAAGATCAGATCTGCTTTGATATCAAATTGTGAACCTTTGATTTCTTGCATTTTCATCTGACCGGTCGCATCGTCCTTCACCCATTCGACTTTGGCTGCGACGAGTTTTTCAACTTTACCGTTTTTGCCTTCGATAGATTTTGTGGTGATTGCCCAATCGCGCTCAGCACCTTCCTCGTGCGAGGATGAGGTGCGCAGCTTGGCTGGCCAGTAAGGCCAGGTCATTGCTTTGTTTTCACTTTCAGGAGGCTTAGGCATCAGTTCAATTTGTGTGACTGACTTCGCACCATGACGGTTGCTGGTACCTACGCAATCAGAGCCCGTATCACCACCACCGATAACAACGACGTGCTTGCCTTTGGCGATGATTTGATCGGTGAGCTTGTCACCTGCGACGACTTTGTTTTGTGGGCGCAGGAAATCCATGGCGTACATGACGCCTTCGAGCTCCCGACCTTCAACAGGCAGGTCGCGTGGTGTTTCACATCCACCAGTCAGGACTACGGCATCAAATTCTTTCTGTAACGCTGCAGGTGTTTTGACTGTGAGGCCGGCGGCAGCCGCATCGTCTGCTGCACCAATGTAATGGGATGTTTTGAACGTCACGCCTTCGGCTTGCATCTGTTTGATGCGTGCATCGATCAGTTGCTTTTCCAGCTTGAAGTCAGGAATGCCATAGCGCAACAAACCACCGGCACGATCGTTCTTTTCAAAGACTGTGACATCGTGTCCGGCACGACCCAGTTGCTGGGCGCAAGCCAACCCTGCGGGGCCAGAGCCTACGACCGCGACTTTTTTGCCGGTTTTGACAGCGGCGGGTTGTGCAACGACCCAGCCTTCTGACCAGCCTTTGTCGATGATCGCATGCTCGATGGATTTGATTCCGACCGCATCATTATTGATGTTCAACGTGCAAGCGGCTTCGCAAGGTGCGGGGCAGATACGACCCGTGAACTCCGGGAAGTTGTTGGTTGAGTGCAGTACATCGAGCGCACCACGCCAGTTCTGACGATAAACAAGATCGTTCCAGTCAGGAATGACGTTGTTGACCGGGCATCCTGTATTGCAGAACGGAATGCCACAGTCCATGCAGCGAGCGGCTTGTTTGCCTGCCTGCGCATCGTCCAGATGCAGAACAAATTCACGCCAGTGCTTCAGACGGCTCGCGGGAGCCTCAGAGCCTTCTTGCAGGCGTTCGAGTTCGAGAAAACCAGTAATTTTTCCCATGATGGTTCCTTAAGCAGCTTTAGGCTGAGGGTTGGCGGCGCGCCACATTTCGCCGAGCGCGCGCTTGTAATCGACAGGCATGACTTTGACAAACTTGCTGCGCGCCCGATCCCAGTCACTGACCATGTCGCGGGCGCAGAAGCTACCTGTGTAACGGAAGTGATTTTCAACCAAGCGACGCAAGATGACTTCGTCTGTTTCGCGTTCTGCACCGCGTGTCATGCTGTGCCATACGTCGATGCCTTGTACTTTTGTTTGCTCAGCAGAGGACAGCACGGGTTCAATTTCAACCATGGTCATATTGCAGAGTTCGCTGAATTTTCCTTCCGGATCCCAGACATAGGCCACACCACCCGACATACCGGCAGCAAAGTTGCGACCTGTGTTGCCCAGTACAACAACGGTGCCGCCAGTCATGTATTCGCAGCCGTGATCGCCGGTGCCTTCAACGACCGTAGCCGCACCAGAGTTACGCACAGCGAAACGTTCGCCTGCGACACCGTTGAAATAGGCTTGACCTGCAGTCGCGCCGTATAGAACGGTATTGCCGACGATGATATGGTCCGGACCAAAGCCGCGGAAGTCATTCGGTGAGCGTACGATGATGCGACCGCCCGACAAACCTTTACCGACATAGTCGTTGCCTTCGCCAACCAGATCCAGTGTGATGCCGTGAACGAGGAATGCGCCGAAGCTTTGACCCGCAGTACCGTTGCACTGAATATGGATGGTGTCATCAGGCAGACCGTCATCGCCATATTTTGACGCAACGCGGCCTGAGAGCATGGCACCGATCGTGCGGTTACGGTTACGCACTGGGGTGATGAATGAAACTTTCTCACCACGCTCAATCGCGGGCAGGCTGCGCTCAATCAGTGTGTGATCCAGTGCGGCTTCGAGCCCGTGATCCTGAGTCTCGATCTGACGGCGTGAACCTTCAATCGTAGGCTGATAGAACACACGACTGAAGTCCAGGCCTTCTGCTTTCCAGTGCTCGATTCCCGCGCGGGTATCGACCAGGTCAACACGACCAACCAGTTCATCAAATGTACGCATACCCAACTGAGCCATGATTTCGCGGACTTCTTCTGCAACAAAGAAGAAATAGTTCACGACATGCTCAGGTTTGCCCTGGAATTTCTCACGCAAGACAGGGTCTTGTGTTGCCACACCAACCGGGCAGGTATTCAGATGGCATTTACGCATCATGATGCAACCTTCCACGACCAGTGGTGCAGTCGCAAAACCGAACTCATCTGCGCCGAGCAACGCACCGATGACGACATCGCGTCCGGTCTTCATCTGACCGTCAGCTTGTACGCGGATACGGCTACGCAGCTGGTTCAGAACCAGGGTCTGTTGCGTTTCAGCCAAACCAAGTTCCCACGGTGTACCCGCGTGCTTGATCGAGGAGATCGGCGACGCACCTGTACCGCCGTCATGCCCCGAGATCGTGACGTGATCCGCTTTAGCTTTTGCTACCCCTGCGGCAACGGTACCTACGCCTAACTCTGAAACAAGCTTGACCGAAATTGAGGCACGATCATTGACGTTTTTCAGGTCATGGATCAGCTGTGCAAGATCTTCGATCGAGTAAATATCGTGGTGTGGTGGTGGTGAAATCAGACCCACGCCAGGCACCGAGCAACGCAGTTTGGCGATGTAGTCCGAGACTTTATGGCCGGGGAGTTGACCGCCTTCGCCTGGCTTGGCACCCTGAGCCATTTTGATCTGAATCTGATCGGCGCTTGAGAGATATTCAGCGCTTACACCAAAGCGACCTGAAGCAACCTGTTTGATTTTTGAGCGCATTGAGTCGCCAGCCTGCAGGGGGACGTCTGCAGCAATACGATCCGCACCGAGCTCGCTGGCAAGCGTGGCGCCAGCTTTAATGCCACTCTTGCCCGTGCGCAATTCATTGCGATAGCGCAACTCGTCTTCGCCACCTTCACCGGTATTTGATTTGCCACCAATACGGTTCATTGCGACAGCCAGTACCGAGTGGGCTTCAGTCGAGATGGAGCCCAAAGACATCGCGCCCGTCGCAAAGCGTTTGACGATTTCTTTTGCTGGCTCAACTTCGTCCAGAGCGATCGCACGCGCTGGATCAAGCTTGAATTCAAACAAACCGCGCAGTGTCAGGTGACGCTTGCTCTGATCATTAATGAGTTGCGCGTACTCTTTGTATGTGCGGTAGTTGTTGGCACGCGTTGCGTGTTGCAGTTTCGCGATCGAGTCCGGTGTCCACATGTGGTCTTCACCGCGAACGCGATAAGCGTATTCGCCCCCAGTTTCCAGGGTGTGTGCAAGCACGGGATCGGTACTGAAGGCTGCACGGTGCGTACGCAGCGCTTCTTCGGCGACTTCAAAAATACCAATACCTTCAATGGTGCTTGAGGTGCCTGAGAAATACTTGTTCACGAGAACCGAGCGCAAGCCAACTGCTTCAAAAATTTGCGCGCCGCAATACGACATGTAGGTCGAGATGCCCATTTTGGACATGACCTTGTTGAGACCTTTGCCGATTGCCTTGATGTAGTTTTTGACCGCTTTTTCAGGATGCTCGGACATTTCGCCCAGGCTTTCAATCGCGAGGAATGGATGGATGGCTTCCGCACCATAGCCACCAAGCAGCGCAAAGTGATGGACTTCACGCGCCGAGCCCGTCTCGACAACCAGACCTGTATTGGTGCGCAGACCTTCACGGATCAGGTGTTGATGCACGGCGGAGGTCGCCAAGAGTGCTGGTATCGCAACTTGTGCGCTATCGACATGACGATCGCTGAGGATCAATACGTTATAGCCGCTGTTTACTGCGTCGACTGCATTGGCACATAGCGCTGCAAGGCGTGCTTCGATACCATCTGGCCCCCATACGGCAGGGTAGGTGATATCGAGTTCAAAACTACGGAACTTGTCGCCTGTGACCTGAGCGATGCCGCGCAGGCGCTCCATTTCATCTGAGTCAAGTACCGGTTGTGTGATTTCCAGACGCAGTGGTGGGTTAACGTTATTGATATCAAGCAGATTGGGCTTGGGACCAATAAAGGAAACCAGTGACATCACCATTTGTTCGCGGATCGGATCAATCGGTGGATTGGTCACTTGCGCAAACAGCTGGCGGAAATAATTGTAGAAAGGCTTCGAGCGATCCGACAAAATAGCGAGCGGTGCGTCGTTACCCATCGAGCCGATCGCCTCTTCGCCGCTGGCCGCCATCACCTCGAGTACAAATTTGTAGTCTTCCTGAGTCCAGCCAAATGCTTGCTGACGATCAAGTAGCGATGCGGTGGGTTTCGCGAGTGCGAGTTCGGGTACGGGTAACGAGTCGAGTTTGACGCGCAAACGATCAATCCATTGACGATAGGGGCGCGAATTGGCGAGCTGAGATTTGATTTCAGCATCGTCGATGATGCGGCCTTGTTCCAAGTCGATCAGGAACATCTTGCCGGGCTGCAAACGCCATTTTTTAACGATGCGATTTTCAGGGATGGGCAGTGTGCCCGCTTCTGACGCCATGATGACCATGTCGTCATCTGTGATCAGATAGCGTGCGGGACGCAAACCATTGCGGTCAAGCGTCGCACCGATTTGACGTCCATCCGTAAAGGCAACGGCTGCTGGGCCATCCCAGGGCTCCATCATCGCAGCGTGATATTCGTAAAACGCGCGACGGCTTTGATCCATGTGTGTGTGCTGTTCCCAGGCTTCGGGAATCATCATCATCATGGCGTGCGCAAGGGAGTAGCCTGACATCACCAACAGTTCAAGACAGTTGTCGAATGTTGCAGTATCGGACTGGCCTTCGTAAACAATTGGATAAAGTTTTTGCAGGTCTTCGCCCAGCACGGCAGATTGCATCATGCCTTCGCGAGCGCGTAACCAGTTGAAGTTACCTTTGACCGTGTTGATCTCACCGTTGTGCGCAATCATGCGGTAAGGGTGGGCCAGCGGCCAGGCTGGGAATGTGTTGGTTGAAAAGCGCTGGTGAACCAGCGCAACAGCCGAGACAGTGCGCGGATCTGCCAGATCTTTGTAGTAACGACCAACCTGATCCGCGAGCAACAGACCTTTGTAGACTACGGTACGAACAGAGGCCGAAGGTACGAAATATTCTTTGCCGTGCGCTAATCCCATTGCCTGGATAGCATGGCTCGCCGCTTTACGAATCACATACAGTTTGCGCTCGAGTGCATCGGGGACCATGACGTCAGCGCCACGACCAATGAATAACTGACGAATCACGGGCTCACAGGCGCGAACGGCTGGAGACATGGGCATGTCGGTATCGACTGGCACATCACGCCAGCCGAGAACGACCTGGCCTTCGGCGCGAACAGCGCGCTCGAGCTCTTGTTCACAGGCCAGGCGCGAGGCGATTTCTTTTGGCAGGAAAACCATCGCAACGCCATATTCACCCGGTGCAGGCAAGGTGACGTTCTGTTTAGCGAGATCTTCGCGATAAAACGCGTCAGGAATCTGAATCAGAATACCGGCGCCATCGCCCATCAGCTTGTCGGCGCCGACCGCGCCGCGGTGATCGAGATTCTCTAGAATCTTCAGACCTTGCTCGACGATAGAGTGGCTCTTGTTGCCTTTAATATGCGCAACAAAACCCACGCCGCACGCATCGTGTTCGTTGGCGGGTGAATAGAGGCCTTGAGCGGCTGGCAGCCCGACCGTTGGCGCCTGAACAGCTGCCTTGGACTTGGCTGGGAAAAAATTCAATGGATGTGTAGACATGTCGTGCTCCAGAGACACCGCTGCTATGTTGCAGTGCGAGGTCAAGACAATACTCGGGAAAACACGGATATGCAAGTAAATAAAATAGGGTGCGTCCCTATTTGATTTTAGCCTCATCGTGGTGCTGATTAAAATGGGGACGCATCATCCGTGCGCTATCGTGGTGCTTGTTTTTGGTCTGCCGCGTTTAGCGGGCCTCACTCTGCGGCTTGAATGGGGTGCGATGTCATCCAGGAATGCGTCTCCACCCAGAGGCCATTGTCCTCGCAGCGCTTTTTCGATGATTCTGTCCGCAGCGGGTTCATTGCCCTCATGCAGTCGCTTTCGATAGACTGCCTGCCGGTCAAAGGGGGTATTGCCGCATGCCCAGTAATCAAGGTGTTGAGAGAGCCAGACTGGGGTCAGCCCGGGTGCCCCAGTGTGCGCAGCCACAGAGGACCATGGCCAGAGCTCTGGATCGGTACAGGATTGCTCTCTTAAAGCTTGTCGTTCTAGCCAGATTAAAGCGGGTAAGACCCACACCTCAGGCTCTAGGATGGTCGAGCGGTAGCGACCAGAAAATACCGAGCCGATTTTCAGTGCCGAGGCCAGATGGCGACCGAGCGATTGGATAAGTTTTGAAATTCCCTGCGGATCCTTTGGGGTCGCGAGCAATAAAATAGCCTTTGGTGTCAGCGACCAGCCGTGGATAGCGACCTGATAGAGACCCGCAGCTTCCCCCATCCAGTTGACAATCAAAGGCAGGGTCTTGCTAGTTAGATCATAGGGTGCGATCGTGGAGTGATCTGCAAACTCAGCTAGGGCAAGCTGCGTGGCACCGGGTGCGTACAGTCGGGGCAAACGCGCCATAATCTTGGCCTATTGATTGCGGATCAGGGTTTGCGTAAACGATAAAAAAGGTTGGGTTCACTGACGATGTAAATGTTGCCACCATCGTCTGTTGCAACACCTTCAGGTCGTGGCATGGGCTTGCTGCCCTTGGGAGAAAGAGACAACATCCCACGTCCTTCGCCCGTATCGCCATCAAGCTGAACAATCATTTGAGATTCCTCGCTCAACAGGAATAAACGTCCAGTCGAGGGATCGACTTCTACAGAGGACAAGTCGGTCGCAAAAGGGATGTCATCAAGCCAGTAACTGAAATTTTCAATACGCAGGCCGCGTGACTCAGGCGACTGCAGATAATTCAGGCCGCTGATACGGTAAAGCGCCCTGGGGCTGTGTTCTTTCGCGATATATAAGCGATCGCGTTTGAGGTCATAGCCTAAACCGTCAAAACCATAATTACTGTCGTCACTCTCACCAAAACGTAAAACTAATGAGAATGCACGGGTAACATCCAGCGGCGCGGGCGTAGGAGGGACTTCTGTAATCACCACACGACTTCTGCGACCGTTGACCATGGCAATTCTGTTGCCGCCGACCCAAGCAATCCCGTTTACATCCGAAATGCCTTTAAGTGGGTAGGTTGCCAAGATCTGACCTTCGACAGACATCGCAACGAGCGTGGCGGGTTTATTTGTGACTGCCCAGAGGCGTTTTTGCAACGGATCGTAGGTCAACCCAGCAAAATTGCCCTCAAGACCCTCAACAGAGACTGGCTTGTCAGGTGCGGCATAACCAGTCAGGGTGTTGCCGCCGGAGGCAGCAATTTTCTTTTCAAATTGCTGCTGCTTGGCCGCCAAACCGGACAGCCAGCGGTAGGCAACCTGCTCTGCGTGGTAATAGCGCACGCCGATATAGGTTGCCCATCCAACAAGGATGACAAGCACGCAAGACAACAGAATTTTTGAGAGAAACTTAACTAAATCGGACATACCCGGATCCAGGTGGGCGCATTCCGACAAATTCGCCGATGCGCCGAGCCCCTTGAGATTAACACCCTAGAGGAAATTACGGAACTTTTATAGAAAACTACAGTCAGATTAGCACTCGGGATGCAAGAGTGCTAAGATTTAATCGTAGCTTGCACCTCAGTCTAGGAGCAACAATATCATGACAAGTACAAACGCTTTGACATTGAAACCTAATCAACTCGCGATGGCGATCTCGAATCCTGGTGCGTTAGGCACCATCGAGGCCTACATCGGAACCGTAAACCGCCTGCCGGTGCTGACCCCCGAGCAGGAGCAGACGCTTGCGCGTCGCTTGCGCGACCAGGAAGACCTCGACGCGGCGCGTGAACTCGTTTTATCCCACTTGCGACTGGTGGTGTCCGTCGCACGTCAGTACCTAGGCTACGGCTTGCCCCATGCTGACCTGATTCAGGAGGGCAATGTCGGCCTGATGAAAGCCGTCAAACGTTTTGACCCAGAGCGTGGTGTGCGCCTGGTGTCTTTTGCCGTGCACTGGATTAAAGCTGAAATTCACGAATACATCGTTCGCAACTGGCGAATGGTTAAAGTCGCGACAACCAAAGCCCAACGCAAGCTGTTTTTTAATTTACGTAGCATGCGCCCGGATGGTCTGACGCTTGATCCAACTCAAGTAGATGAGATCGCTAAAACGCTGAATGTAAAAAAAGAAGACGTCCGTGAAATGGAAGTCCGCATGTCGGGCCGTGAAATGTCCCTGGAAAACCAGGATGACGACGATGACTCGTATGCGCCGATCGCTTATTTATCTGATGATGGTCGCTCGGATCCAACGCAGGTGCTTGAGCGTCGGGAGGTTGACATCATGCAGGGCGACGGCTTGACACAGGCGCTTGAAGGCCTGGATCCACGTTCGCGTCGTATTGTGCAGGCACGTTGGTTACAAGATGACGGCGGTGCAACATTGCACGATCTGGCGTCAGAGTTTGGTGTTTCGGCTGAGAGGATTCGTCAGATCGAGGTCGCAGCCATGAAAAAAATGCGTGTGGCCCTCGCGGGTTGATCCATCACATTTCAATCCTTGCGGTAGCTAGCTGTTAAATCGCATTACCATTAAGCATCCTGCGGGATGCTTTTTTATTTTGGCGTGTGTGTCACCGTAATGACGTGCAAAGGGCTTGGAAATAATTAAATGGACATAGGTTCTTTTGTATTCGGCTTGGCGGGTTTGCTTGCCTTGATTTGTTTCGTGCCCCCGCTAGCAGGGCGCGTCAAATTGCCGCATTCGGTTTTTCTGGCGATTTGCGGTTGTTTATTAGCCTACGCCTCTCACGTTTTGAGATGGGCACCGCCAGTGATTGGCGATTTTTTAGAGATTATCAATACCTTCGAAATTTCTTCTGAAACATTTTTAATTGTGTTTCTGCCGATTCTTTTATTCGAAACGGCACTGTCCATGAATGTCAGAAGACTGATGGATGATGTCGGTCCCATTCTGATGATGGCGATCGTAGCGGTAGTTGTGAGCA
Organism: Alcaligenaceae bacterium; assembly: GCA_947380655.1. Classification (GTDB taxonomy): domain Bacteria; phylum Pseudomonadota; class Gammaproteobacteria; order Burkholderiales; family Burkholderiaceae_B; genus Zwartia. The sequence continues at coordinate 44,991 of CANCRX010000004.1, forward strand.
CGCTATTGGTTGGTGCTGTGTTGTCAGAGTTTTCAGGCATGGGCATTGTGACGTGTCTATTGCTTGGTGCGATTGTGTCAACGACCGATCCGGCAGCGGTGGTTGGCATATTCAGAGAAGTGGGCGCACCCAAAAGACTGACGACGCTAGTAGAGGGCGAGAGCTTGCTCAATGACGCAGCAGCGATTGCCTTGTATTCAGTGTTGTTGGGTGTGTTGTCAAAAGACGCCAGCTGGTCTCAAGGGATCGTGATCAAAGAGTTCCTGGTGCTTTTTTTGGGCGGAGGTATCGCGGGTTTTGTAATCGGTCGTCTTGCTTGTGCCGCCTTTGCCTGGTTGCGCGGATGGCCTGCTGCCGAAATATCGCTCACTGTCGCTGTGGCGTACCTGTCATTTTTTATATCAGAGCATTACTTGCATGTATCAGGTGTGGTTGCAACAGTCGTCGCTGGGCTCGTGGTGGGATCGACAGGCCGCACACGTATGTCAACGACAACCTTTGAAACCCTTTCACATTCCTGGCATCAGTTTGGCTTTTGGGCAAATTCGCTGATATTTTTATTTGCTGCAATGCTGATTCCTAAAATGATGCAAAACATTTCCTGGAAACATGCGCTGCTGATTCTGCTGGTTTTCTTAAGCACGTTGCTTGCCAGGGCATTGGTCGTTTTTGTTTTGATTCCTTTGCTTTCTTCGATAGGTTTAGGCGCTCGCGTGGGTTCGCGTTTTAAATCCGTTATTTGGTGGGGTGGCCTCAGGGGGGCGGTATCGCTAGCGCTTGCGCTAGCGGTGACAGAGCGTGCAAGTTTGCCTGCAGAGATCCGTGAATTTATTGCTATTACCGTTACCGGCTTTGTGTTGTCTACGCTGTTTATAAACGGTCTGACTCTTCAACCTCTTATTCGTATGCTGGGACTGAACCAGCTGACAAAAAAAGAGCGTGCATTACGCGACCAAGCCGTTCTTGTTGTAGCAACACTTACACAGGACGAAACCGATCGTATTGCACAAGATGAACTCGTCCCACAAGAAGTCAGGCAGCGAATTCATCACGTATTTGATGAGGGCATGACCGCATCCACGCAAACGCCGATTGATTACTTTTCTGAACAAGACCGGATCGATCTGGGCCTATCGATTTTGGCACGCAGAGAATTCGAAATTTATTTTGAAATTCTCAAGTATCAGATCATTGATCGCAACATGGCGGAGATGTTGATTGGTAAAGCAGAGCGCCTTGAAGACGCTGTGCGTGTGCGCGGGTTGCGGGGATTTAATGTGGTCGCTGCGCGGGCGCTTCGTTATCCGCGGCGGTTTCGCCAAGCATTACGCGTGTCTGAAGTATTTGGTATACAGCGATGGCTTGCATATGAGTTGAGTCAACGTTTTGTTGGTTTGATGTGTATGCGCTCGGTATCAAGGCAATTGCTTATATTCGCAGATCAGCGATTGCGAGATATCATCGGTAACGAAGCCACCGAGCAGGTCAGGCAGGCGCATCAGCGTCGCCTTGATCTGATTGCGGAAGGCCTTCAAGCGCTTGAATTGCAATACCCTACTTATTCGTTGTGGCTGCACGAGCGCTATCTCGGACGCATTGCGCGACGGATTGAGCGAGAGCGTTATCACGAGATGCTTGAACAATCGCTCATCGGGGGTGAGGTCTATGCGGATTTGACCGCGCAGGTTGGAAAACGATGGGAATTCATTGATCGTGACCCGCCTCTCGACATACAAATGGGGGCTGCTGATTTGGTGGCGCGCGTACCTTTGCTTAATGGGCTCACGCCAGCGGTGCAGCGCCAATTGGCAAAGATGTTGACGCCACGACTCTTTCTGCCAGATCAGTTGATCTGGGGACAAAAGCTTCCCCCTTTCGCTTTGTATATTGTGGCTTCGGGAGCGGTCAAAGTATTGCTGCCTGACGGCACGCATATCGAGCTCGGCTCGGGCGAGTTTTTTGGTGAGCTGTATATGCTGGCAAATGAAAAAATGGATGAGTTTGAAGTCCGATCACTTGGCTACAGCAAATTGCTATGTTTGCCGGCGCGTGACTTCGAGGCGCTGCTATCGCGTGACCCAGCCTTGCGCGCCAGCATTGAGTTGGTTGCAAAGCAAAGGATGAGAGCGCTTGAAGTCTGGCGCAATCATTCCGCACCACAACAGCCCGCATCACCCCCTGCTACGCAGCCGCCTGCGAACGTCTGAGCAGATCCTCAGCAATCACAATCGATGCTTCCACAGTGAACGCGCTTTGTTGCAGCATTTGAAACACAACCTGTGGTTCAAGGCACTGTATATCCATCACCTCGCCGTCGCGATTTTTTGGCGTGATGTGCACAGGTAACACGCACTCACTGGTCAATACGTCTTCGACTTGCAGGCCTTCGGGGATTCGCCTGTTCATCCGTGTGATGGCGTGAAGCGGTGTGCGATTCGCAATGTCTGGCGCATCCAGACCCGCCTCTTCGTCAGTTTCGCGGATCAGTGCCAGCTCAACGTCCTCCTGACTGCCTATCAGTCCGCCTACCAGTGTGTCCCACATGCCGGGATCGGTTGCCTTGGTGAGTGCCCGTCTTGCAACCCATAGTCCGCCATTGGCAGACCAGGCGTTCAGGTGCACGGCACGCGTGATCAGTCCGAGCGGGCGCATCACGCCGCGTTCAATCGCACCTAGCCTGCGCGGTGTTGCCGAAGGGTCTGCCCAAATATCGAGCAGTTCGTTGCGCCAGCCAGGGGCGCACCCGGCAGCCCGTAGAGTATTCGCCACAGCGGATAACAAATGGTCAAGATCGGGACCCGGAACAAGTTCGGCACCAATATCCATCTCGTTTGGGCCCGAAGTAACGCCCGGCAAATTCTTTAACGCCTCGGCTGCGGCTGGAAATACCCAGCCGCACAATTGACCTGCAATGCGCAGTCGTGGAGATCCCGGATGAGCCGTTTGTTGCGCCTGACCGATCAGTCGATCGAGAAGGGCCTGAAGATCTTTGGCTGGCAAAGAAATGCTTAAATCTGACATGAGCGCAAGCCAGTTGAGAAAAGACTTTAATTGTAGCTCTGCGAATCCCACGCTCCTCCGCTATAATTCTCCCGTTTCTTTATGATTCGCGCTGAAAATGGGTTCCAGATATGCGAAAAATCCATTCGCAGCTCTACGATGTCATATTTAGCCGTCCAATAATTTTCGCGTCAGGCAATTGCTATTTTGCATATCTGCTAGGCGCGACGTGTTTCGAGGTCAGCATGAAGAAGTTGATGGGGTTACTAGGTGCCTGTGCCATGTTTTTCAGTGGTATCGCGTTCGCACAAGTAAAGGATATGCCGGGCGGTCCAGGTGTAAACCAGCTTAATTTGCGAGAAGGTGTCACCCAGATTGGTCATGATGTGGTCTGGCTTCATTGGTTGATGCTGATCATCTGTCTGGTGATCTTTGTCGCAGTGTTCGGGGTCATGTTCTACTCCATCTGGGCACATCGTAAATCACGCGGTGCGATCGCCGCGACATTCCATGAGCACATGGGTGTAGAGGTTGCCTGGACGATCATCCCTTTTATTATCGTGATTGCGATGGCTTTGCCTGCGACACGTACCGTGGTGGCAATGAAAGACACCAGTGGTGCTGACATCACAGTAAAAGTTACGGGTTACCAGTGGAAATGGGGTTATGAGTACATCGATGGCCCAGCCGCAGGTGTCAAATTCCTCTCTAATCTTTCTACGCCTCCCGCTCAGATTGCAAACAAAGAGCCCAAGGGTCCTTTCTACCTGATGGAAGTCGATCATCCTTTGGTCGTTCCCGTCGGTAAAAAAATCCGTCTGGCTGTTACCGCGGGTGACGTGATTCACTCCTGGTCGGTGCCTGACCTGGCGGTCAAGCAGGATGCGATCCCTGGCTTTATCCGCAATACATGGTTCCGCGCTGAGAAAGTCGGCGAATATCGTGGTTTGTGTTCAGAGCTTTGCGGTAAAGACCATGCCTTTATGCCTATCGTCGTCAAAGTGCTCTCGGAACAGGACTACGCTAAGTGGGCGGATGAACAGAAAAAACTGCTTGCCGCAGCGGCTGATGATCCAAACAAAGAGTGGACAGCAGCTGACTTGTCTGCACGGGGTGAGAAAGTCTATGCAGCAAACTGCGTGGCCTGCCATCAGGGTAGCGGTAAAGGCATTGTGGGCGCATTCCCCGCACTCGACGGCAGCAAGATTGTGATGGGCCCCAAAGCCGATCAGATTCAGATTTTGCTCAAGGGTAAGCAGGGCACGGCCATGGCCTCTTTTGCCAGCCAGTTAAATGATGTTGAGATTGCAGCGGTCATCACGTATTCACGTGGCGCCTGGGGCAACGCTGGTAAAGGACAGGACCCTGTGGTTCAGCCTGCCGACGTAAAAGCCGCACGTTGATTGAACGCGCAAGTATTTGTAATACGAAACTTTCATACAGATTTGCTGAGAGTCACACCAAACGTGTGACTGCAGCCTAAGCAGGATAGGAGTTCACAATGAGCAGCGTCACAGCAGACCACGTTACGGGCCACGGCCACGACGATCACGACGACCACGGGCATATGCTCCACGGCTGGCGCCGATGGCTATTTGCGACTAACCACAAAGACATCGGCACGATGTACATGATTTTCTCGTTTGCCATGTTGATGGAAGGTGGTTTGTTAGCCCTCTTGCTGCGTACCGAGTTGTTCCAGCCAGGCTTGCAATTTTTCCGTCCAGAACTGTTCAACCAGTTCACCACGATGCATGGTCTGATCATGGTGTTCGGTGCGATCATGCCGGCATTTGTAGGCTTTGCTAACTGGATGATTCCTTTGCAGATCGGTGCATCGGACATGGCATTTGCCCGGATGAACAACTTCAGTTTCTGGCTGTTGCCAGTCGCGGGTGTTTTGCTCACCACATCGTTTTTTGTACCTGGCGGCGCAACCGCTGCGGGCTGGACGCTCTACGCGCCACTGACCCTGCAGATGGGTCCTGGCATGGATCTGGCTATTTTCGCCGTCCACATCATGGGTGCCTCCTCGATCATGGGCGCGATCAACATCGTGGTGACGATTCTGAACATGCGTGCACCTGGCATGACCTTGATGAAAATGCCATTGTTCTGTTGGACATGGTTGATCACCGCTTACCTGCTGATTGCTGTGATGCCAGTATTGGCTGCTGCGATTACGATGGTTCTGACGGATCGTCACTTTGGCACAGGCTTCTTTAACGCTGCCGCCGGTGGTGACCCAGTTCTGTATCAGCACATTTTCTGGTTCTTCGGGCACCCCGAGGTTTACATCATGATTTTGCCGGCCTTTGGTATTGTTTCCGCCATCGTGCCAGCCTTTGCCCGCAAGCCTTTGTTTGGTTATGCCTCGATGGTGTATGCGACGGCATCGATTGCGATTCTGTCGTTCATCGTGTGGGCGCACCACATGTTTGCAACCGGTATGCCCGTAACCGGTCAGCTGTACTTCATGTACGCAACGATGTTGATTTCTATCCCCACGGGTGTGAAAGTGTTTAACTGGGTTGCAACGATGTGGAAAGGTTCGATGACTTTCGAAACCCCCATGTTGTTCGCGGTCGGCTTTATATTTGTGTTTACGATTGGCGGCTTTACAGGTCTGATTCTGTCGATGGCGCCTATTGATATCGCTGTGCACGATACCTACTACGTTGTGGCGCACTTCCATTACGTGCTGGTTGCTGGTTCACTGTTTGCACTGTTTGCAGGCACCTACTACTGGCTGCCAAAGTGGTGCGGTTTCATGTACGACGAGAAACTGGGCAAAATCCATTTCTGGATGAGCATGATTTCGTTCAACATCACCTTCTTCCCCATGCACTTTTTGGGTCTAGCAGGTATGCCACGTCGTTATGCTGACTACGCTGCACAATTCACAGATTTCCATCAGATTGCCACCATCGGTGCGTTCTGGTTTGGTCTTTCACAATTGTTGTTCCTCTACATTGTTCTCAAAGCCTACGCTGGTAAAGGCACTCCAGCCGCAGCCAAGCCCTGGGAAGGTGCAGAGGGTCTGGAGTGGACGGTACCATCCCCTGCTCCTTTCCATACCTTTGTGACCCCACCAGAGGTTAAGTAACAATATGGCACCGACCCCAGAGCAGCGTCGCAAAAATAAACGGACCGGTTTGATTTTCCTGGTGATCGTTTTGGCGATGTTTGGCTGGACCATCGGCAAGCAGGTTTATTTGCATTACTTTTCCTGACTCGCGAGTCAATAAGGCATCATGAGTCAGGATTTAAAAGAATCAAGTCAGCGCAAGCTGAATTTTTTCCAGACACTTACAGCAATCGCGTGTGCCATGTTTGGTGTGCGTAAAGGCTCTGGGTATAAGGAAGATATGTCCAAACTTAACCCCGTTCATCTAATTATCGCGGGGTTGTTGTGTGGTGTTTTGTTTGTGGCTGGTCTGGTGATGGTGGTACGTTTAGCCATATCCAGTCTGAGCTAAGTGCGGTCTTTAACGAACTGAAGCATGGAGAATGACATGAGTGCATCCCACTCGATCCAAGGCAAAGAGGCACCTTATTACTACGTGCCCAACGATTCAGCACATCCCGTGCGCGCGAGTATCGCGTTGCTGGTGGTGATGCTTGGCGCATCAGCCTGGGTAAACGGTATTGAGCTTGGTAAATGGGCAGTATTCGCCGGCCTGCTTGGTTTGATTACGGTACTGTATTTCTGGTTTGGCGATGCCATTCACGAAGAAGAAACCGGATTGAACAGCAAGCGTGTCGATGTTTCCTATCGCTGGAGCATGAGCTGGTTCATCTTCTCCGAAGTCATGTTCTTTGCGGCCTTTTTTGGTGCACTTTGGTACACCCGTACGGTTACAACCCCCTGGTTGGGCGACCTGGATCATAAATTACTGCTCTGGCCGACGTTTGTTGCGACTTGGCCAAACAACGGTCCCGCTGGCGTAGTTGAAATTTTCCAAACCGTTGGCCCATTCTGGTTGCCAACGATCAACACAGCACTGTTGTTGACCTCAGGTGTGACCTTGACGTTGTCGCACCACGCGCTGCGTGAAGACCATCGTGGCTCAGCCAAGTTCTGGTTGTTCGCTACGATCGTGCTCGGTTTTGTCTTTGTGGGCTGTCAGGCCTATGAGTACTACCATGCATACCACGCACTGAATCTTAAGTTCAGCTCAGGCGCCTATGGCTCATTGTTCTACATGCTGACCGGTTTTCACGGTTTTCACGTGATGATGGGTGCAACCATGCTGACAGTCATATTTGTTCGTATGCTGCGTGGCCACTTTACTGCTAACAACCATTTCGGTTTTGAAGGCGCTGCGTGGTACTGGCACTTTGTTGACGTGGTTTGGCTTGGTTTGTATTTGTTCGTGTACTGGTTCTAATCGTACGCGACGTTCAAAAAAAGGCCGGCTTTCGCCGGCCTTTCATTTTTCTGGAGGGAAATTAACGAATCCCAGTGGCTTCGATCCACCCCATCCAGTGCGCAAACAGTAAAAACAAAAACAAGGCAACAGATAACCCAATGCGCACAGTCAGTGCGTTAACAGTTTTGTTGCTCGTACCTTTGTCACGCATTAAATAAAACAATGCCGAGGCAAGGCTGCCCAAAATGATGATGAAAGCCAGTCCCACTACAATACGCATAAGGCCCTCCGCCTAAAAAAGGAATTATCGCAGACATGGCTGCATCGCACACCAAACTGCTCAACTTCGTAGCTACTTTATTGTTGGCGGCTACGGCAATTACCTGTATTTCTCTGGGTCGCTGGCAGCTATCGCGCGCCCAAGAGCGCAGGCACATCGCGGCAGTGATTCAAGAGGGACGCGCAGGTGAGCGCCTAAATCTTAATACCTACGCAAATCCCGAGTCACTACAGCCCTGGCGACCCGCAACGGTTGAGGGTATCTGGCAGCCGCAATTCAGTCTTTTACTTGATAACCGTAATCTGGATGGCAAACCTGGCTTATGGTTAGCGACCCCCTTACTCTTGGCAGACGGCAAGGTGATATTAATCTTAAGAGGATGGTTTGCCCGTCCAATCGGTACAGTCACTGGGCCTACAGTACTGAATCCAGAAGGCGTACAGAAAATAGAGGGCGAACTGTCCTTGCGCGTGCCCAGACTGTTTGAGTTGTGGGGGGCGAGTGAACGCTCGGATAGCAGTTTGCCTGCAGGCTGGCCTGGTCAACAGCCATCAATTCAATTAGCCGGTCTGGAACAAAGTACTGAGAAACTCCCCAGATTACAAAATATCGATCTTGACGAGCTAAGTAAAAGACTAGGTATTAAATTTTTGCCTGTCGTGCTGATGCAAAAGAATGAAATTGATGATGGGCTTAAACGTGTTTGGCCCGAGCCCTCGGTCGACGCAGATAAAAACATGGGCTATGCGATGCAATGGTTCGGCTTCGCTGCGATTGCCGTCATTGCATGGCTTGGGTTTGCCTGGCGGATATGGCGACGCAAAAAAAACGCATGACGACTAAAATACAAAGGCTGGGTGCTCAATACTGCGCGCCTGGCATGCAGTCAATTAAACAGTGAAGCAACCCGTGAAACAACAATTGAAACCCAGTGAAGCCAATCCGGTCATTCCAGCCAGTCCTGCAAAGACACGCTCAAAGACACCATTAGTTATTATTTTTTTACTGAGTTTGGCGCCCGTACTCGCCGCTGTGATCGTTTATTTCAATCCTCAATGGCGTCCAGAGGGCAGCAACAATTACGGTCAGCTTGTTGAGCCGCAGCGGCCAATACCTGCCGCTACGGATCTAAAGCTGACGACGCTGGATGGCAACCCGTTTGACCTCAACACGCTAAAAGGCAAATGGTTGCTGGTCGCTGCCGATGGCGCGGCCTGCCCTGAATCTTGTGCGCGTAAACTTTTTATTTTGCGCAACTCCCACGCCAGCCAGGGCAAGAACGTTGAGCGGCTTGCGCGCGTATGGTTTATTACCGATGACGCGCCTGTCCCAGAAAAGGTACTTGAGGCATATAAGGGCACGAACATGGTTCGTGTGAGTCCTGAACAATTGCAAAAATTTCTGACAACGATGGGTGTGCAAGCGGCAACACCCGCTGAAGCGCTCGCGGCACCGATGTGGATTATTGATCCGAATGGCAATCTGATCATGCAATATCCCGCAGACTCAGAACCAGAAAAAGTACGCAAAGACATTAGCAAACTTGTTTATAACTCCCGAATCGGCTAAATCCCATGTCAGTGCAATCTAAAAAGCGCTATCGAAAAATCCTGTTCCTGACATGGTTTTTAACGCTTGACCTGATCATGTTTGGTGCGTTTGTCAGACTGACGGACTCAGGTCTTGGTTGTCCAGACTGGCCTGGTTGCTACGGTAGCGTGACGCCTGTAGGCGCCCTGTCTGAGATCAGGCAGGCGGTGAGCGTGATGCCAGACGGTCCGGTTACCTTGCCTAAGGCCTGGATTGAAATGGTGCATCGCTATGTCGGTGCACTGCTCGGATTCTTGATCATCTGCATAAGCTGGATGGCCTGGCGCCACCGTCAGTCATTTAAACAGACGCCCACACTTGCCGTGGTTGCACTGATTGCCGTGTGCGTGCAAGGAGCCTTTGGTGCATGGACGGTAACGCATAAGTTAATGCCTGTTGTCGTAACGGGGCATCTGTTGGGTGGAATGTTGTTGCTTGCCCTGATGACCTGGCTTGCCGCCCGTGAGCGAGAACATTTGCCGGTCGCCTCGGCGATGAAGGGGTATAAGCCCTGGATGGCGTTTGGCTTTGCCTTGTTATGTATACAAATAGGGCTCGGCGGGTGGGTAAGTACTAACTACGCAGCGCTGGCTTGCATGGACTTTCCAACCTGCCATGGAGAATGGTTACCTGAAATGGACATTTCCAGCGGCTATTCCTTGATTCGCGGCCTGGGAGAAATGCCCAACGGTGAAATGATTTCCCAGCCAGCCTTAACGGCGATCCACTGGTTACACCGTAATTTTGCGTTCCTGATCTTTGTTTACCTTGGTGCACTGGCCTGGCGGCTGCGGACAGATCAGGGGCTCAGAGGACCTGCAACCCTCTTATTTGCGTTGCTGTTCGCCCAGTTACTGACTGGGCTGACTACAATATTTTTTCAATGGCCTTTGTTAATCGCCGTATTACATAACGGTGGTGCGGCGGGACTTGTATTGGCAAGTGTTACTTTACTCGTGCGCCTGAGTCGGGCAGGTTCAACAGCGGTACGCGGCTAACCGGTACAATCACTACTGATTGCCTAAAATAGAAACCATGTCCAGTCTCGCAGCTACCCCTCCAGGTTTATTACGTCAGTATCTCGTACTGACCAAGCCCCGCGTCACGCAACTGGCCGTGTTCTGTGCGGTGATCGGGATGTTTCTCGCAACGCCTGGTCTGCCCGATATGCAGCGGGTGGTCGCAGCGACCGCGGGTATCTGGTTGCTCGCTGCAGCGGCCTTTGCAATTAACTGTCTGATCGAGCAGCAGGTCGATGCCCGGATGTTGCGTACCGCGCGACGCGCCACTGCACAGGGAACAATTTCTACATTTCAGGTGCTGAGTTTGTCGAGCCTGCTTGGCGGTGTCGGCATGTTGGTGCTTTACCGGTGGGTGAACCCTTTAACGATGTGGCTGACTTTTGCTACGTTTGTTGGATATGCCGTGATTTACACGGTGATACTCAAACCTCACACTCCTCAAAATATTGTGATTGGCGGTCTGTCTGGTGCGATGCCGCCTGCGCTTGGCTGGGCCGCGATTGCAGACTCCGTACCAGCCGAGGCGTGGTTGTTAGTGTTAATTATTTTTATCTGGACACCTCCGCATTTTTGGGCGCTGGCGCTTTACCGAACCAATGACTATGCTCGTGCAGGTCTGCCGATGCTGCCTGTCACGCATGGCCAGCAATTTACACGCCTGCATATCCTGCTCTATAGCGTTGCATTGCTCGCGACTACTCTTTTACCCTACATCATTGGAATGAATGGCTGGCTGTATTTAATCGCAGCGTTGGTCTTAGGTCTGATGTTTGTGCGTTATGCCTGGCGTTTATACAAAAACTATAGTGACGAGTTGTCACGTTCGATGTTTCGTTTTTCGATCCTTTATCTTTCGCTTTTATTCGGTGCTTTATTAGTTGATCACTGGCTGATCGTGGGCACTTGAAAGTGATTTCGATTTCACCTCTAAAGTCCGAACACCAATCAAAGCGGCGCAGCCTTTTTTTGTCTGCGTTGGCCTTGAGCCTGAGTGCAGCACTGAGTGCTTGCGGCGAGTCGACCGTGACATTTAAAGGCAGTGATATTAGCGGTTCTCACCTGGGCCAAAAATGGTCGCTGACAGGCATGGACGGGAAAACCTATAGCCCTTCAGATTTCAGCGGTAAGGTCACGTTAGTTCTGTTTGGTTTTACCCAGTGCCCGGACGTTTGCCCGACCTCTCTGGCTGAGCTTGCTCAGGTCATGAAATTGCTTGGAGAAGATGCCGCACGGGTGCAGGTCTTGATGATTACGGTAGATCCAGAGCGTGATACGCCCGAGGTGCTGCGCGCATACGTTTCAGGGTTTGATTCCCGTTTTATGGGTTTGACGGGGACGCCTGAGCAGATCAAGACCGCTGCGGGTTCCTTTAAAGCCTATTACGCGCGTGCTGCGACCGTAAATGGGAACTACAACATGGATCACAGTGCTAATTTTTATTTGCTGGATGTAAAGGGCGAGTCGCGTGTGCTGCTGGCTAATAATGCCGGCGCAGAAAATATTGCCCATGACATACGAGCGCTGTTGCGCTGAGATGCCAAGCTTATCCAGATAAATTAGTGAATTAACGTTTTACTGTTAGCTTTACTTGTTGATAGTTGTTTGCCAATCGCGAAAAGCCTGCTGAGCCGTTTCGTTGAGTTCGGCGAGAGGCAGAGACGCGCGGTGCTCGATAATCATTCGCGCATAAGCCGTGGCGAGCGAAGACGCTTCGCGGCATAGGCGAAGTTCTTCACCGACGGAAGGGCTACGCTGGCGCCAAAAATTAATGGCGGACTCGATCTCAGATAAGGTAATCAAACTTTGCATGCCTCTATTGTCCCAGATTAATGGCTCAAGAGGAGATACACCAGGGCACGTCAGTCAGTTTTGTCGGGTAAAACAGGAAGCTTTTTCCTGATACGGGTAATATCTCATTCAGAGTTAGTCTCTCACCAATCAGTCATTGCCGGAAAGGATCCACTATGAGCGTATCGCCTACGAATCCCTTTGTGTTGCCCGGACTCGGGCAAACCGGTGAGCAAGCTGCAAATCCCTTGCTCGCCAGTATGGAAATGATGCGCCAGGCATTTGCTGGCCTGGCCGGATCGGGAGGTTTTTCTGCAGGCATGCCGATGACGCCCTCCATGAATCCCGAAGATCTTGAGAAACGCATCGCAGAATTAAAAACAGTGGAAAACTGGTTGAAATTAAATCTTTCCATGCTGAGCAGTACGATTCAGGGCATGGAGGTTCAGTTAGCAACGATTGCAACCTTGCGCTCCTTTGCAAACTCAATGAGTCATACCCAGTCTACTAGCGGAGCCGATGCGCCCAGCGCGCTAGAGGTGATGTTGGGACTGAGGCCTCAGACACGTACGTCGCAGACCGAGCCAAAGCAAGAGTCCGCACCACCTGCCACTCCTGAGCCTGAGCATACAGCCGCGCCGGTTTCATCGGCTCACCCGGCTGATGAACCAGTACCCGACACGAATAAACAAGACGCACATGCCGTACCCGCAGCCGCCAAGGCTTGGTGGGATATGCTGCAAAACCAATTCAGTCAGGTTGCTGCCGCTACCGCTGCAACACTGCATCGCACTGCGGACAAGTCGACGGCTAAAAAAGCAGCAACAAAAAAAACGACCACTTCAAGAGCAACTAAAAAGACAGCCTCAAGTAGCGCACGTAAGAAACCAACCATCAAAAAATAAATTTCATATCTATGTTGAACATTGTGATTCTGGCTGCTGGGCTAGGTAAAAGGATGCAGTCCGACCTGCCCAAAGTACTGCACACTATTGCAGGACGATCGATGCTCGCGCATGTGCTGGATGGTGCGCGCGCACTCAATGCTGATGGCATTGTTGTCGTGGTAGGCCACGGTGCTGAACAAGTCAAAACAGCTTTTGCTGCGCAGACAGATTTACAGTTTGCACTTCAGCAGCCTCAGCTCGGTACAGGCCATGCGGTTCAACAAGCCATCCCTTTGTTGAAAGAAGATGGCGAAGACGACGTCACTATTGTGCTGTATGGCGATGTGCCGCTGGTTCAGCTCCCAACCTTGCAGGCATTGCTTGTTGCGCGTCAGGACGGCCTGGCGGTATTGACTGAAATACTTGCAGATCCAACAGGGTATGGTCGTATCGTACGGGATCAGGATGGTGATGTATCTGCAATCGTTGAGCACAAAGACGCCAGTGAGGAGGAGCGTGCCATTCAAGAGGTAAACACTGGCATCATTGCTGCACCGACTGCTGCGCTCAAGCGCTGGCTGTCCCAGCTCAATAATAATAATGCGCAAGGTGAGTATTACTTGACTGACATTATTGGTATGGCGGTTGCAGAGGGAATTAAAGTTGAGGTTGCGCATCCAGGCGGCGCTTTCGAAACGCTGGGCGTGAATAGTCGTGTGCAGCAAGCTCAGCTTGAACGACTCTGGCAGGCAGAGCAAGCCAGACGTCAGCTCGAAGCAGGCGTGACGCTTGCCGATCCTGCGCGGTTTGATCTGCGTGGGGAGTTAAGCTGCGGACGCGATGTTTTTATCGATGTCGGTTGTGTGTTTGAAGGTGTCGTGACGTTGGGTGATGGTGTACGCGTTGGCGCGCATTGTGTGTTGCGCGATGTTGTAATTGGCCAAGGAACACAGATTGAGGCCTATAGCCATCTGGATCAGGCGCAGGTCGGGCGTGATGCACGCATCGGCCCTTACGCACGACTGCGTCCGGGTGCTAAGCTTGCTGATCAGACCCATGTCGGTAATTTCGTTGAAATTAAAAACACGATTCTGGGTGAGGGTAGTAAAGCCAATCACCTCGCGTATGTAGGCGATGCAGATATCGGTGCGCGGGTCAATATCGGTGCGGGTACGATCACATGTAATTACGATGGCGTGAATAAATTCAGAACAGTGATTGAAGACGATGCGTTTATCGGCTCGGATACGCAGCTCGTGGCCCCCGTGCGCGTGGGCCGTGGCGCGACGATTGGAGCAGGGACCACACTGACTGTGGATGCCCCGGCTGAGCAGCTCACTATTTCTCGTGTGAAACAAACAACCATTGCAGGCTGGAAGCGGCCAGTGAAAAAAGCCAAGTGAGCACTGCAGCCGAACCGCAAAAAACTGAGACGTCCGCGCCCGCAGCTGCTGAGCCAGTCGACGGCTTACCTAACCCACGCCGCCGCTGGGCGGCCTTAACATTGCTGATTGGTATCGGCATGTCTGTGCTGGACTCTTCGATGTCCAATGTGGCGTTGCCGACTATCGCACGAGAGTTGAATCAAAGTGCCGCAGCAGTCGTCTGGATCGTAAACGCCTACGGCCTGACCTTGGTCATGACGCTATTGCCAATGTCCGCCATAGGAGAGCGTACTGGTTTCAAGCGCTTATTTAAATATGGTTTGTTGCTGTTCACGGTTGCTTCGGTTGCGAGCTCTCTCGCACCTAACTTACCCCTGCTATTACTGTGCCGTGTATTGCAGGGCCTGGGTGGCTCGGCAATCATGTGTTTGTTTGGCGCCTTAGTTCGTCATATCTATCCCCCTAAGATGATGGCGCGTGGTATTGGGATCAATGCAATGATGGTGGGTGTGACCTCAGTGCTGGGTCCTACGATTGGCTCATTTATCTTATCGGTCTCGAGCTGGCACTGGATTTTTGCGGTCAATATTCCTATTGGATTGTTAGCCTTGCTAGGTGTTAAATATTTGCCAGATGTTGCACCCATCAAGGGTCGCTTTGACTGGCAGTCCGCCTGCCTGAGCATGCTGACTGTTGGTTTGATTATTGTGGGGATTGATTATCTTTCGACCTATACCTGGCAGTCTGTTGGCGTGATTGTTCTGGGGGCATTAACGGGTGTGGTGTTGATGCGTCGTAGTAATCAACAGACTGCGCCGCTGGTACCGGTTGATTTACTCAAAATATCTTCTTTGCGTTTTGCCATTGCAGCCTCACTTTGTACCTTTTCAGCGCAAATGGCGACATTTATTTCCCTTCCGTTTTACCTACAGCAGACCTTGCATCGTCCGCAATCCTCCGTTGGTATGTTGATGGCGGCCTGGCCGATGGGGGCGGCCTTGATTGCTCTCGTAGCGGGTCGGTTATCAAATATTTATCCAGTCGCGATTCTCAGTGGGCTGGGCGCAGGCTCAATGGCGACTGGCATTGCAATGATTGTGCTGATGCCAGCGTCGGCTAGCGATGTCTGGTTGATGCTGGCGATGGCACTTGCCGGTATCGGCTTCGGCTTTTTTCAAACACCGAATAATCGCGTCATTATCGGATCAGCTCCTCGGCACCGAGCGGGCGCCCTGGGCGGTTTACAGGCGACGACCCGCGTGTTTGGTCAGACTTTCGGTGCCGCGATGGTGGCATCGGCTTTCAGTCTAAGCGTAACAGTGGGTCCAACACTCGGACTGATTGTTGGGATTACCTTCGCTTCGATCGCTGTCTTAGTCAACGTTATTCGCCACCGTCAAGCTGGTGTCTCGCGAAGCGAGGGCTGACAGAAGATGGCTCATCCACTCATGCGAATTTTGCAGATTAATACCGAGCGTGGCTGGCGGGGTGGGGAGAGGCAGACATTATTAACGGCGTTGAATCAACGTAAGTTAGGCCATCATGTTGAGCTACTGGTTCACGCACAAGGTGAGCTTGCAAAAAGAGCAGCGGAGCAGGGTCTAAGCGTGCATCGTGTGCGCAGCGGGGCAAGCTTTGGTGTCTGGCTTGCGATGCACGGTCGGCGCTATGACATATTGCACGCACAAACAGCCAAGGTTGTAGCGTGGGCTGTTTTCTCGAAACCATTTCATCGCCGTCCGATTATTTTTTCCCGACGGACAAGTTTTCCTGTTGGTTCAACCAAATGGGCAACACATTGGAAATGGCAGAATGTGGATCAGCTTGTCGCGATTAGTGAGGCCGCCGCCGCAGCCCCCCGCTCAATGGGACTGCAGCCGATTGTTATTCAAAGCGCAGTGCCTGCCGTTGCTCCTGCACCTGAGCGCGTGCGTACATTTGTTTTGGACAATAATTTAGAGGGCAGGCGCCTTGTAGGAACTGTTTCGGCACTCTCGCCAGAAAAAGATCCCGTCACCCTGATCCGCGCAGCAGCAATTGTCTGCGCACAATTTAATGATGTGAGTTTTGTGCATTGGGGCGCGTCCGGACAGGCAAGCGCACCGGCACAAGCCTGTATTGAAGAGCTTGGTTTGCAAGATCGATACTTATTGGCTGGCTTTGCCGCTGGTGTTGAACAGCTTTATCCAGCATTGTCAGTATTTGTAATGGCTTCAAAATTCGAAGCGCTTGGTACCAGCGTGCTCGATGCGATGATGCAACACGTACCGGTCGTTTCAACCGATGCAGGCGGGTTGAAAGAAACACTTTCAAATGGACGTGGTCTGCTGGTTGGTGTGGGTGACGTGGAGGCGATGGCTATCAATATTATTGAATTGCTCGACCATCCACAAAAAGCTGCAGCCATGGCTGGGCACGCCTATGCAGAAGTTATCGCAGAATACGATGTGGAGCGTATGGCACGTCGTTATTTGAATGTGTACGCCTCAGTGCTGTCACGTCGCTAAAATTCAAACGGTCGCTGTGACAGCGATATACGTCTCGAACTTACTGCGATGCACAGAAAAAAAACTGCGTACATTGCGGACATTCGCTTCGGCCGTCAGTGCCCGATGCACGAGCGCATGATAAGCCGGCATGTCGGCGACCTGAGCGATCAATACAAAATCCGGTCCTGTTGAAACCCGATAGCATTGCAGCACAGAGGGCTCCTGCTCGGCACGCTGTTCAAACTGCTGCAGCCTTTCAGCAGTCTGCACATCGAGTGTGACCTCAATAATGGCGGTTAGCGTATTGGCGACTTTGGCGGGCGCGACGATTGCGATCTGTTTTTCGATGACTCCGGTTTCGATCAGTCGGCGAACGCGTCGCATGCAAGTCGGGGGCGAGGCGTGCACAATTTCAGCGAGTGCCTGATTCGATAGGCTGGCATCTTTCTGGATTTGATTGAGAATACGGACATCGAGTTCATCGAGTTCAACGCTAGCCATGAGGTGTCCTGGTGAAATAAAACAGCTAAATGATGAAATAATATTTCACTAAAGTATATTAACGCTATTTAATTTCATTAAGTGGTTATATTTGAAATTAAATTTCATTGCTATCTGGGCACAATAGAGGCATAACAAGGAGAGTGCAATATGTGTGGCATCGTTGGTGCAGTAGCTTCGCGCAATATCACACCCATTCTGGTCGAAGGACTCAAGCGACTTGAGTACCGCGGTTACGACTCCTGCGGGGTTGCCGTCTTTGACAATGGCGGTTTGCGTCGTGTGCGTAGCACCGAACGCGTAGCCGAGCTCGAGGAGCACATCGCGCGCGAACATGTTGCGGGCTTCACTGGGATTGCACATACCCGTTGGGCCACGCATGGTGCACCCGTAACTCGTAATGCACACCCTCATTTTTCAGGTCAAGGCAGCGACGGTCCGAGTATCGCGTTAGTCCATAACGGGATTATTGAAAATCACGAAGAGTTACGCGCGGAATTGCAGGCGCAGGGCTACGTATTTGAAAGTCAGACCGATACGGAAGTCATCGCACATCTGGTTCATCATCTCTATCACGGTGATTTGCTCGACGCAGTACAACAGACTATTAAGCGCCTGCATGGTGCGTATGCCATCGCAGTGTTTTGTCGTGATGAGCCGCATCGAATCGTTGCCGCCCGACAAGGCTCGCCACTTGTGATCGGTCGCGGCAAAAATGAAAACTTTCTCGCCTCTGATGCACTCGCGCTTGCCGGCACAACAGATCAGATTGTGTATCTGGAAGACGGCGACGTCGCTGATTTGCAATTAGGCAATGTCTGGATCATGGATCAGGCAGGCAAGCCTGTCACCCGTACGATTAATACTGTTCACGTGCACACGGGTGCCGCAGAGCTTGGTCCGTATCGCCATTACATGCAGAAAGAAATCTTCGAGCAACCACGCGCAGTCGGCGACACGCTCGAGGATGTTGAGTCGATCACTCCGGAAATGTTTGGTGACCAGGCCTACAAAGTATTCAAAAGTATAGATAGCGTCCTGATCCTTGCATGCGGAACAAGTTACTACGCAGGGTTGACCGCAAAATACTGGATCGAGTCGATTGCAAAAATACCGGTATCAGTTGAAATCGCAAGTGAGTATCGCTACCGCGATAGCGTGCCAAATCCAAACACTTTAGTCGTTACGATCTCTCAGTCCGGTGAGACAGCAGACACACTCGCAGCGCTGAAGCACGCTCGCTCTTTAGGGATGGAGCAAACGCTGACTATTTGCAATGTATCAACCAGCGCAATGGTCAGAGAGTGCAATCTTGCCTTCATTACGCGCGCGGGTGTAGAGATTGGCGTGGCCTCAACCAAGGCCTTCACGACGCAACTCACCGCACTATTTATGTTGACGCTCGCACTTGCGCAGGTGCATGGTCAGCTAACCGAAGAGCAAGAGAGCGAGCACGTTAAGGCGTTGCGACATTTGCCGTCCGCGATTAGTGCTGTGCTGGCTCTCGAGCCACAAATTATGGCGTGGTCAGACCGTTTCGCCGCAAAAGAAAATGCGTTATTCCTCGGTCGCGGCATGCATTATCCGATCGCGCTTGAGGGCGCCTTGAAACTCAAAGAGATCAGCTACATCCATGCTGAGGCTTACCCTGCGGGTGAGCTCAAGCATGGAC
Source organism: Alcaligenaceae bacterium (assembly GCA_947380655.1). Classification (GTDB taxonomy): domain Bacteria; phylum Pseudomonadota; class Gammaproteobacteria; order Burkholderiales; family Burkholderiaceae_B; genus Zwartia. Next base: position 63,978 of record CANCRX010000004.1, read on the forward strand.
CCTTGGCACTCGTGACAGAACAAATGCCTGTCGTGACGATTGCGCCGAACGATGCATTGCTCGAAAAGCTGAAATCAAACATGCAGGAAGTGCGTGCTCGCGGTGGCGAGCTGTATGTGTTTGCAGATGCGGGCACAAAAATTGTTAGCAGCGAAGGCGTGCATGTGATCCGTATGCCTGAAAACTACGGCCCACTTTCACCTATCCTGCATACGATACCTCTGCAGCTACTGGCGTATCACACAGCCTGCTCGAGAGGCACCGATGTGGATAAGCCTAGGAATCTGGCCAAGAGTGTGACGGTGGAGTAAGAACTAGAGAATTACAATTCAGTCTTCTATCTCAAGCACAAAGTGATCGTGAAACGACGCTTGCTCAGCGTTGTCTGCATACCCGCGCGGATTGGCTGCGACCCTGCAGGCCCAGCTCTGCCCGTTCAGATGTCCTTCAACTGTGTAGTCATTCGGACAATGCAGGTGACCGTGAAGCCAGTATTGTGCAAAGGGCAATAGATAGTCGAGCGCATTACAAAAACCCGCGGTACCGGGCGTCAGTCCATAGCGTGGATCTGCGCTCATTAGTGTGGGTGCAAAATGCGTGACAGCGATTGTCGTCCCATCAAAAGGTATTTCAAGCGCCTGTTGCAGCCATGCTTGCGACGCAAGACCCAGAGCACGGATATCTTCTGCCAGCATGGGCAAGCCGTTTTGAAAGGTCGTATGTTTTTGTAAATAGAAATTCGCGGCGCGATAGGCTTTTTCAAGCGCACGCATCTGGGATGTCATCGTGTGTTCTTGTCTGGCAAGAGACTCAAAGTCAGTCCATAAAGTCGAACCGATAAAACGGACCGAACCTATCGTGATGATTTCGCTTTCCAGCCATTCAATGCCTAGTGAAGCGCAAGTGTTCCGTAAAGCGGTATAAGTTGCTGCGTAATCAAGAGAATCAAACTCGTGGTTGCCGGGAAGGTAGAGCACACGTTTCCAAAGTGCTGCAGGCTTAAGTGGTGAAAATCTGCTCAGACCAAAATCATTACCAGTAAGCCGTGACCCCTCCTGATAGGAGCCAATATCCCCGGCCAGGATTAGTATATCGATATCATCGGCCGCACACGGCATGAAGTCCGGTTCGCACTCAAGATGCAGATCTGAGAGAAGTTGAATTCGCATGGCGATGTTTTATCAATAGAGTAGACAAACTTTACTCTAAAATGAATTTATACAATCAATGAGTTAAAGACGTTGATTTCAAAATGAACGAATAAAAAATAATATTATCTTAAGGGCATCAATGATTGAGAATGCATTAAGCGGAGTTCGTGTCGTGGACCTCTCGCGAATACTTGCCGGCCCCTGGTGTACACAAAACCTGGCTGATCTTGGGGCAGAGGTGATTAAAGTTGAACGATCTGGCACGGGCGATGACACTAGAGGTTGGGGACCACCATTCGTTACATCAAAAGATGGCCGTGAAAAAATGTCCGCATACTTTACTTGCTGTAATCGTAATAAAAAATCTGTATGTCTGGATTTTAAAAATGAAGAAGACAGAAAGAATCTATTGCGACTGATTGAGTCAGCAGATGTGCTTGTTGAAAACTATCGTGTTGGAACATTAAAGCAGTATGGCCTGGATTACGAAAGTGTCCGAACCATTAATCCCTCTATTGTTTATCTGTCGATAACGGGCTATGGTCAGGATGGGCCCAAGGCGGATCGCCCTGGCTACGATTATATTTTTCAAGGTCTGGGCGGGCTGATGAGTTACTCCGGACGCGCAGAGGGTGAGCCAGGTGCTGGCCCACTGCGTGCAGGTGTGGCAGTCGTTGATCTGACAACGGGCATGTATGCCACCTCCGCTGTTTTAGCAGCACTTTTTCAACGCAATCAAACTGGCAAGGGAGCATATCTTGATATCGCTTTGCTAGACGTCGCTGTAGCGATGAACGCTAATCAGGCCTCAAACTATCTTGTATCAGGCGCTCCGCCAGAACGGACAGGTAATGCACACCCTAACCTTGCTCCGTATGAGGTTTTCAAGGCTGAAGATGGTTACTTTATTCTTGCGGTTGGCAACGATACGCAGTTTCAGCGTCTGTGCAATATGATTAATCAGCCAGATTTGGCAAGCGACAAACGATTTTGTATGAATGCGGATAGATTACAAAATCTTGCTGCATTGCGTGAAATTTTAGCGAAAGCTTTTATACACGTACCACGCAAGGAGTGGGGTGCTCGTCTACAGGCTCAAGGGATCTCTTGGGGTACAGTGAATGGGCTTGGCGAGGTGTTTGACGACGAGCAGGTCAAGCATCGCGAAATGCTTCAAACAACACATCACGACCAGTTCGGTGAGATTGCTGTTGTCCGAAATCCGATGCTGTCTGATCCGCACTCAAGACAAAAAAAATTACAACCAATGCCAGCACTTGGTGAGCATACAAAGGAAGTACTCGCAACAATTAATAGATCGACTGATCTATAAAACAAAAAAAATAATTAAAAATTCAGGAGAAATTAAATGCATCAAAAAATAATTGGTTATTTGTCAGCAATGTTGTTATTCGCATTGCCAGTGGCAGCTATCGCGAAATATCCTGAAAAGCCAATACAGTTTGTTGTTCCTTATGCGCCTGGAGGTACAACAGATTTAATCGCGCGAATTGTCGCACCTAAGTTAGGAGAAATTCTCGGGCAGCCCGTCGTCATCATTAATAAACCGGGAGCTGGTGGCTCGGTAGGTAGTAGCTTTGTGGCGAAAGAGCAGCCCGATGGCTATACGATTGTCATGGCTGTAGAAAGTTCGCATGCGGTTAATCCGAGTGTTCAAAAAACTCCAAGCTATGATCCTTCTAAAGACTTTGCTCCGATTAGTAATCTAGCAAATGTTTTAGGCGTATTGGATGTGCGTGCGAGCTCTGATATAAAAACGTTTGATCAGTTAGTGAGCGTATTAAAAAGTAATCCAGGGAAAATGGCTTATGGCTCTTCTGGCAATGGCGGTTACAGTCATTTGTTTGGCCAGTTGTTTCTTACTGCAACTCAAACAGATATGTTGCATGTACCTTACAAAGGCTTAGGGCCCGCGATGATCGATTTGCTCGCCGGACAAATCCAGGTAATTTTTGATAATTTACCTTCGTCAGCGGCACAAATAGAGTCAGGAAGTATTCGCGCATTGGCGGTTGCGTCTCCCACAAGAGTAAAGAACATGCCTGAGGTACCCACATACGCCGAAGTTGGCTATCCGCAACTCAATACACCTTCTTGGTTTGGACTTGCAGCTCCAGCAAATGTGCCAGAAAATATTCTTGAAATACTGAATAAAGCAATTAAAAAAGTATTAGAAGATCCTAGCGTAATTTCACAAATCGAAAAGCAAGGCGCTGTGCCTGACTATACTTCTCGTGCAAAGTTTGCTGACATAATTAGAGTATCTAATAAACAATGGCAAGATATTGTTCATGCTATTAAGTTTGAAAAAATCTAATGAATCTGATTACACAAGAGAACAAGAAAAATGAGTTTTAACAATACATACGCAGATCTCTCCTTGGCAGCCAATGGTGTTGGCACATTGACTATTCAAAATGCCGGCAAACTAAACATCCTTGGTACACCTGTAATCGAAGGCTTGTTGGCAGCACTTGAGTATGTCGCAGCGACTCCGGAAGTTCGAGTATTGATTATGCGCGGACAAGGTGACAAAGCGTTTGTTGCTGGTGCAGACATTAAAGAAATGTCTGCATTAGATCAGCACAGTGCGATGATCTTTATCGATAAATTACGCCACCTATGCGATGCTGTACGATTTTTGCCGATACCCGTTATAGCGAGAGTTCCAGGTTGGACACTTGGGGGCGGGCTAGAGTTTGCCTTGGCTTGCGATATGCGTATCGCCTCGGTTGATGCGCGTTTAGGTATGCCCGAAGTTCAAGTCGGTATTCCTTCTATTATCCATGCCGCATTGATGCCGCGCTTGATTGGCAAGGCTCGTACGTCCTGGATGTTGCTCACGGGTGAGGTCATTGATGCTACACAAGGGTTGAATTGGGGCTTGCTAGATAAAGTTGTTCAGGCCGGGCAGTTAGATGCAGAAATTTCGCGTGTTGCAGACTCACTTGCTGGTTTTGGTAGCCAAGTGCTCGCGCAGCAAAAACGCTTGTTACGAGAGTGGGAGGACGAACCACTAGACACCTCGATTCGCAACGGTGTAAGAGAGTTTGCCTCTGCATTCAACACCGGTGAGCCACAACGCTATATGGGTAAATTTCTGGAACAGAAAGCTCACCGTTCAGTAAAAAAATCTGACTAAGCGCAAAGCATAATCAAATTATTGATTTCAGCCTCTGCCATATCATGCATTTTTATACTGTTTTGAATCAGAGCATCGAGATCTGAGGTACTCAATGAGTTCTGGGGATTCATATTAATGATCTCCAGATACATCGCGATCAGTTCCTCGAGCACATTGATGCTTTCAGCGGCATCGGGATCAAGGTCGAAATCTTCCTGATCCTGAAAAAAACCATCCATAAAGGCATCAAGCTCCTCGCCACGGGTGCGGGCTTGTGTGATTAGCTCACCAATAGATGTCGGTACGCTGATAGGAGTCAATGCAAAAGGATTGTCCTGATCAGTGTGGGCGGCGAGCGCATCCCACAGACGCGTCAGAAAAGTATCCTGAAGCTCTTTAATCGCAGCATCGGAATCGAGCTCAGGGAATTCTCCGTCCCAGAGCGCATGCAACTCAAAAGCAGGATCCACAACGAAGGGGCTGGCAATTGCACCCATGAATGCCGCTCTCACTTCATGGAGTTTGTAAGGGCAATCATATTTGGTGAGTAAGCGTTCGACGTCTTGATTGAGCACGATTTTGGAATCCGAAGAGGTAGGCATATGATGCAGAGTATATGACACCCTTACAGAAACTCACTCTGTTTTACGATGCCGCCTGCCCTCTTTGCCGGGCCGAGATTGAATTTCTCTCCCGTCGCAATCAACAGGGGTTGCTTGCGTTTGTTGATATCAATTCTGAAGACTATCGACCAGATAGTGTTGGAGTCTCGTGTGAGCAAGCATTGGCTGCGATGTATGGCCAATATGCTGATGGAAAGTTAATCAGTGGAGTCGAGGTGTTTTCAGCCGCCTATGCGCGGGCAAACCTCAAAGTTCTAGCCTGGATATTTTCGCTTAAATTGCTACGCCCGATCCTGAATGCCAGTTATCGTTTCTTTGCAAAAAATCGACATGCCATTTCAAAAATATGCGGCCCTATCGCTTTATGGTTAGTTGAGTCAAAGAGAAAAAATAAATATATTGCACGAAAATAATTCTGATACATACCTACAGGTTTTAAATCGGCTGATCAAGTGTAGAGGCTGAGTCTTGAAGTGTCATGCGACGCATATCACGCTGATACTTTTTATCATTAAAAGGTCGTGCCCGATGCATCGTGCATCGATTATCCCAAAGCACGAGATCGTTGACTTTCCACTTATGCGAATAGGTGAATTCCTTTTGGGTTGCATGCTCAATGAGTTCTCTAATCAGCACCATACCTTCAGGCCGTGGAAGACCATGAACTACGCCGATATGAGAAGATAAAAAAAGGCACTTGCGCTTTGACCCTGGGTGACGTCTAACCAACCTCTGGGGCTGAGGTGCAAAAGCCTGGATCTCCTTTTCAGTAAACGCATCAAAACCTAAGAGTGCCCGAGAATAAATTAGGGAGTGATCACATACATACGGCTCAATTTGACGCTTGATGTCGTCCGAGAGTTGATCCCACGCTTTGCGCATATCAGCAAATTGTGTATCACCACCATCAGGCGGAATCACACGGCCGTGTAGCATTGAATACAGAGCGGGTGTTGACTTAAAACTACTATCAGAGTGCCAGAGCAGGTTGCCGAGATTAAACATCCGGCGTCGATCGTCAGCAGCGAGAATAGAACCGTCGACATCAAGATTAGAAATATCAATCATCTGACTATGCGATAGTCTTTGCTTCTCAACAGAGACAACAGCAGCTTCTTTTTCTAAAGGTCCCAAGGACTCAGCGAAAGCGACGTGCTGAGCATCACTAAGAGGTTGATCAGGGAAAACAATCACTGCAAAATCATCAATGACTTTGATTAAACGAGTGATTTGATCCGCGCTAAGCGGGGCACAAAGGTTGATACCCGAGACCTTCGCTCCAAATCCGGGTGTCAAAGGTTTAACAATCATCGGGCTTCCTTAGTCGATTTTATCGATGTCGCCAGTAAACTCTAGACCGCAAAACATGGCGCCATGAAAATGTTCCGACACTGAATCTTCTTTAGTGTTTAGCGCGAGCACTTCTTCAAGATAGTCTTCAGCGTTATCTTGTGGCCTGTAGCCCATATGAGAAACATTGCTGTTGTCCCAGCGATTACGCAGATTATTTGAAACTCCATAAAGCACTTCAAAATGAAATCCCTTATGGTCAACGCAACACTGGATAAGATGCACCATATCCCGATGACTGATCCATGTGTTTAACTGTCGGAAATCTTCAGGCTTATTCACAAGTCGAAACGAACCAATACGCAGGCACGCGACTTGCAGCCCATGTTTGTCGGCATACAGTCTACCGACGGCTTCACCAAATACTTTTGATACGCCATAGCGACTGTCCGGACGAGGCTCGACCGTATTATCGATAAATTTTTGGCGACGGTGATAGCCAATGGCATGATTGGAGCTGGCGAAAATAAAACGTTTCACTCCCATTCGAGACGCGGTGTCGTAAGCGTTATAGCAACCTTCTATATTGGCTGGAAGAATTTTTTCCCACGTATCTTCTACGGGTACTCCCGCCAGATGAATGACGCAGTCAATCCCCTTCATCGCTTGCTCCAGTGCAGGGATATCACGCAAATCGCATTGAACAATTTCTTCGCCTTTCCCAGCGCTTGTTTGAGGTGCGATATCCAGACAGCGCAACAGTTCGTACTGGCCTGCCAACCCCGCTCGGACAACTCGTCCGATACCACCCGCTGCACCTGTTAACAAAATACGCTTCATGATTAAATATCCTGTGCTTGTCCAGTATCGGTATCAAAAAAATGAATTTTTTCTGGATCAATTTTTATTGTTACTAAATCGTGCGGCTTGATTGACATGAGCGGATCAATTCGACCGACAGCAATCGAATCGCTACCGACCCTCATTGTCGCGATCAGTTCACTCCCCAGATTTTCAATCATCTCGATACGCCCCTGTGCAGAAATTCCTGGAGCGTCCTGACTTAAAGAAATATGCTCAGGCCTGATCCCAAAGGTGAGCGTTTCTTTTCCTGCTGGAACATAATTACTACCTAGCGTAAGCCAATCAGTCCCAAATTGACTGTTACCCATTGCGCGTGCTCGTACAAAGTTCATAGCAGGCGATCCAATGAAGCTCGCGACAAACTGATTGGCAGGTTTGCTGTAGACCTCAACGGGTGTGCCTGCTTGTTGAATCACTCCATCTTTCATCACCACGACACGATCACCGAGAGTCATCGCCTCAACCTGGTCATGGGTCACAAAGATCGAAGTGGTGTTGACACGCTCTCGCAAGCGCTTGAGCTCAATACGCATCTGTGCGCGTAATTTGGCGTCAAGATTGGATAAGGGTTCATCAAATAAAAAAACCTGCGGATTGCGCACAATGCATCGGCCAAGTGCTACACGTTGCTGCTGTCCCCCAGATAGTTGACTAGGTTTGCGATCAAGCAAAGCGTCGAGCCCCAGGATACTGGACGCATGTTTGATCGCAGATTGAATTTCAGACAGGGCGATTTTTTTATTTTTCAAGCCAAAGGCAAGATTTTCAAACACCGTCATATGTTGATAAAGCGCATAGTTTTGAAAAACCATCGCAATATCGCGCTCACGTGGGGGGAGGTCGTTGACGATACGATCGCCAATTAATATCTCCCCAGAACTAATGTCCTCAAGTCCCGCGATCATTCGCAGGCTGGTGGATTTGCCGCAGCCTGAAGGCCCCACCAGCACTACGAACTCACGATCAGCAATCTCTAGATCAATGCCTTTGACAACCGGTACAGCGCTGCCATATTGTTTGACTAATTTTCTTAGTGCCACGCTAGACATAATTTATTCTTTCGCCGCTTTGGTTATGTTGATTGCACCTTCAGCAAGCGCTTTTTCAATACCGTCGCGCGGACCGGTAATCGCCGTGATCACTGCATCTGAATATGCTTTATGAACTGCTGGCCATTGTGCAAAATAGTAAGCACCGTGTGTACGACCCGTTACATCGAGACTGACTTTCTGCAATTGACGCATGAAAGGATCTTGTTCTGAAATTTGAGGCCAGAGTAATTTATTTGGTGGTGGTGCACCTGTCTTCTTCCAGAGACTAATTTGACCCTCATCGTCAGACATCATTGCACCAAGCATTTCCTTGGCGAGTTGTTTTTTCTCAGGAGAGATAGATTTTGGAATTGCCCAGCCCCAGATATCGTTCCATGCAAAAGGTTCTTTACGATTTGGTCCGATCGGGAAGTAAGCAATATTAATTTTCCCTGCGACTTTAGATTTAGCCACATCGTTAAATGTTGCCCAATACACGGAGTCACCCACAGTAAAGGCTGCATCTCCAGCCATGAAGACAGCGTTCGCTTCGTTGCGATCATAGGATGGCATGCCTTTTGGCAGGATTTTATGGACATTGAGTGCATCCCACCAGAATTCAGTCACTTGCTTCATGCACTTATCGGTCATGGCTGACTTCCAGCCAGACGCTGCAAGAGCTGCATTGTCGCGATTAAAAATCGGGTAGAACACATCGCAGCTATTGGCCCACATTGACCAGAACCAAGAAAACCAAGTGTTGTTCATGGACATGCCACCAACATAGCCGAATTTAACTTTCCCCTCAGCTTGCAGTTTTTTACTGATAGCAACCATTTCGTCCCATGTTTTTGGAACTTCCGCTTCGCTCATCAAATCGCTACGATAATAAAAAACACCGAAAGTGTGACCAAGCGGTACGACCGTATTCTGACCTTTATCATTGTTGAAAATAAAGCCTTCCATGGCTGTCTTGTCAGCATTAGCAATATTTTTTACATCATCGGTTGGCTCAAGGAGGTGGGCCCACAGCTGACCCCAGTCATCGTTGTGCCAGATCACGTCATATTGATTAGAGTTTGACGTGAGCGACGCAGTCATTTTCTCAACATAGACGCCATAACTATTTGGCACTTTAATGATCTTGACGTTATTCGCTTTGCCCCATTTTTCCATCATGGCGATGGATGCATCCTGAATAGGATTTGGCTGATAGCCAATCCTTAACTCTCGAGGTGCTTGGGCAAAGCTACAGACGGCTTGGATCCCTAAAACGCCCGCCACTAATAATTTCAATAAATTTTTATACATTATTGTCTCCATCCTTAAGTGTGATTCGCTCCCATTTTTTCAGGCAAGGGATGCTAAAACGTGGAAATGTAAGGTAGTAAAAAGCGCTACATCTTTAAACCCTTCAATACATATTTTTGACCAAACAACGTTAAAACAAATGCGGGTATCAAGGCAAGCACGGCAGTCGCAGCCATCAGATTCCATTCAATGCCCATCTCGCTTACAAACTGCGCCATGACGACTGTGGCCATTGGTACACGCTCACCCGTCAGGATCAGCGCAAAAAGAAATTCATTCCAGGTAAATAACCAGCACAACACTCCAAGAGCAGAAATAGCAGGAAGCGCTGAAGGCAGGGCAACTCTGAAAAATGCACCCCAGCGCGTGCAACCGTCGATGAGTGCGGCGTACTCCATTGATGGATCGATCCCATCAAAAAAACCTTTCATCAACCAGGAGAAAAAACAGATATGAACGGCAATGTGCGGCAGCAATAAGCCTGCATACGTGTCGTAGACACCATATTTTTGCGTGACAAAATAAAGCGGTAATACCCAAGAGATGTAAGGGACGCAACGAAATACGTATATCAAGCCAAACCAGGAACTTGATACCCTACCCTTAAATCTTGATAGCATATAGCCACTACAGACTGTCACGAGTAAAGAGAAAAAAGTAGAGAGTGTCGCAATCACTGCGCTGTTGATGAAAGACTCAACAACACGTTCATTTTCAAATACAACACCGAAATTCTCAAACGTAAAATTCCAGCCCCTATGGACGTAATACATATCCGCAGGTGGTCGAACTGAGGTCAGGATCAACCACAACACTGGAAAGGCAAAGAGAAAACAGACGAGCATCAGTGCAGCGTAAACAGGAATACCAAAGAGAAATGGTTTGTGAAACTGTCTCATGCTTTGGTATCTACCATTCTATTGAGCACCTTAAACAGCAGCAGTCCAAAGATCAGAATGATGGCTGCGCCAATCATGGCTGCAGCAGAGCCACGCCCAAAGTTCAGATTCTGGAACGCAATGACATACGCATAAAGGCTGAAAATTTCCGTGCCTCTGCCTGGCCCGCCGCCCGTCAGCGTCCACACAATATCAAAGGTCCTGAAAGCATCGATTGCGCGAATCACTACGCACACAACGATGACCGGTCGCAGCATCGGCAAGGTGATATACCAAAAGGTCCGCCAGCGGCTGGTACCATCGATCTCTGCTGCCTCGAAAGGTTCTTTAGGAAAGCTTTGTAGCGCAGCAAGCAGCAGTATGGTGAACCACGGCGTCCAGAGCCAAATATCAGTGAATAAAATTACACCAAAAGCCAAGAAACGCTGCGTGAACCAGGAGATCGTCTCCAGACCTAGTCCACCAAGTACTACGTTGACAATGCCGAACTGATCATTAAACATCCAGCGCATCATGATCGCGGCGATTACGGGTGCGACCATCAATGGCATCAACAGCACCGTTTGAACAATTTTTTGACCGCTCACCTTACGATTTAAAAGGAGTGCAAGGGACAGCCCAAGGACTAGAGAGACACTGACACTACCAAACATGAAAATAAATGTGTTTGGTAATACAGTATTTATAAAAACAGAATCCTGAAATATGGCGATGTAATGTTTGAGACCGATCCACGTCTCTTTCGGGTTGTAGAGTGCCCAGTCTCTAAAGCTAACATTGAGGCCGATAGCGATTGGCACGATCTGGAAAAGTATTAACAGAACTGCTGCCGGTGCCATCAGCAACAACATGAAACGTTCCCGTTCTCCGAAGATGAATTTCTTTTTTATGGGATTAGGCATCATCTATACAGAATCACATCCACAATATTTATAAAAGCAGGTTAGCTTGTCATTCAATTCACAGTAAGTTGTTTGAGTAGGTGCTGTCAATTCAATTTAGTCTAGGGATATTCCCTAGCTACACAATCGATATGTGAGTACAACGTAATTCTTAATTCACTTTACTCTGCAGCCTTAATCCCTGCGTCTTTAATAATATTGCCAAATAATTCGTAATCAGCCTTGTAGCGTTTAGTCATTTCTTCTGGAGTACTCGCAATAATGTTGTAGCCACTTGCACGTAACTTTTTGGCGATTTCAGGGTCGGCTAACGCTTTGAGCAGTCCAGCATTTAATTTAGCGATCGTAGCGGGTGGCGTTTTACCCGGAGCAGTGAGTCCCCACCAGATCGACTGGTTCAGCTCTTTATAACCACTTTCTACAAAAGTCGGCACATCAGGCAGAACCGGTGAGCGTTCGGTTGCAACGATTGCGAGTGCGCGTACTTTGCCTGACTGGATTTGTGGCAACAGGCTTGCAACTGAGCCCGTATAGAGATCAATACGCTGACTGATCAGGTCGGTATACGCAAGCGCCCAACCGCGGTAGGGGATGTGTGTCAGATGCACTTTGCCAGTCGAGCGCCACAGGTGGCCGAGCAGGTCACCCGTGCCGCCCGCACCTGGAATGCCAAGGGTAAGCTTGCCGGGATCTTTTGCTGCTGCGGCAGCGACATCGGCCAGGGTTTTATATGGAGAGTCTGGAGCCACAACAAATACGCTTGGTGATGAGGCGACGATGCCAACAGGTGTGAAATCTTTGAACGTGTCATAGGATAATTTTTCATAGAGCCAAGGGTTCAAGACGATGTTGTCAGTCTGAGCGAGTACCAGTGTGTAGCCGTCCGGATTTGCACGTGCGGTAGAGTCCAATGCGAGGTTTCCACCTGCGCCAGGTTTGTTTTCCACGACCGTTTTCCAGCCCATTTTTTCTGTCATCCCACCTGCGACCAAACGGGCAAGTGTGTCCGTTCCACCGCCTGGCGGGAAGGGCGAGATGATTGTGATAGGTTTGGTTGGAAAGTCTTGCGCTGCGGATAAGGAGGACAGTAGGGAGAGTGCTGAGGCGAGTAGGAGAGTTTTTATTTTCATTACTTTTATCCCTATAAAATTTCTTAAAATTTAGTACACGTCGAGCGTATATCGATTGTGACTAATTAGTCTAATTGAATTTATTGGGTTGTATATTCAAAATAGTTAACTTCAATTCCAATCTAAACAGATTGATCAATACGAGGAGTTAACGTTTGACGTTATTAACGATAGTCGTTATTATTTCATGATAGAAAGTTTTGCGTGCGAAGACACGCGAGATCTTTTTATAGGTGAGAAGGTTGCAAGGTTCGTCAATATTCAGACGACGGCCATACGCAAGCTTCAACAACTGCACGCAGCTCATACACTATCTTTTCTAAGAAAACCTCCAGGCAACCGTTTAGAACCACTCCAGGGTGACCTAAAGGGCTATTACAGTATTCGAATCAATGATCAATGGCGTTTGAGTTTCTTGTGGGTAGATGGATCAGTTCATCAAGTACAAATCATTGACTATCATTAATCGAGATATACGATGTCACGAAAAGTACCTCTTGTACACCCAGGTGTGATCCTCAGCGAAGATTGGCTAAAACCGCTTGGCTTAAGTCAATACGCACTAGCACGTGCAATCTCTGTGCCGCCAAGAAGAATCAATGAAATAGTGAAGGGCTTAAGAGGTATTACTGTAGATACAGCATTAAGATTTGCCGCATTTTTTGGAACCGATGCACAAAGCTGGATTAATCTACAAACCCACTACGACACCGAACTCGCGCGTGAAGCAATGTCTGATGTGCTTTCGCATATTGTTCAATACGACTCTGCACCTGTCAGACGAGTGAGCAAGAAATGACAGCTTGTATTCATTAGACAAGCAAACCCGATTGACGAAGAACATCTGTAGCGATTTCGTTTAGAGACAATCTAACCCCAAGAGAGCCATTACCCTTACGAACAGGTGCTTTTCTTAAATACAGTTCCATAGTCTTGATTGCTGAGTACGCTGCACAAGCGTATGCAATACGCGTCATCAGACGCTCTTGCGTTTCGTAGTGTCCATCACCAGCCAACCTGTCAATTTCTGAAATTAATGGGTCATAATCAAAAACATGTTCCATGCCATCCTGAGCAATTAAAACTTGTTTTTCGTCAATGCCAAGTATTAAATCCAGAAGGTGAACGTCTGGTTTTGTATCGTTAGGGCCATACGTTCCGATCTGGGTTTCGAGTTTTAGTTCACGCAACTCAATGAAGGCTAAGTTATTCATCGTTAAAGTAGCTCCAGGACGATGGCAGCAAAAGATCGATTATGGCGCATGATAGAGAGACTGCGTATCGTCGATATAATTTTCACTTACTTTATTTAGGAAATCCCAATGTCAGATGACCCAAGATGCTGTGGTTCGGGTGCATGCATTATCAACGACGATGATTATTGCTGGTGCGGCCAAAAATGGGATGGGGAAAAAATGTGTTTCCCCAAGGAAGATATCTCAGAACCACCTGGTTTAGTTAGCAAAGAAGAGTAAGTAATAAAGTTACTAAAAAATGAAAGCTACCAACGCACCCGAAACTCAGGCTACTAAATTCCTGCGTCAGCAAAAAGTGCTGTTCACCGATCATCTCTATACCTACGAAGAGCATGGCGGCACAGCAGTCTCTGCTCGCGAACTCAACATTGACGAACACGCCGTCGTTAAAACACTGGTGATGGAAGACGAGTCTGCGAAGCCCTTGATCGTGTTGATGCATGGAGACTGCAAGGTTTCAACCAAAGAGTTGGCAAGACAGATTGGGTGTAAAAAAATAGAGCCTTGTAAACCAGAGGTGGCCAATCGACACTCAGGTTTTCTGGTGGGTGGAACCAGCCCTTTTGGTACCAAAAAGCAGATGCCTGTCTATGTAGAAAAAACGATTTTGGATCTGCCGCTTATTTATATCAACGGCGGTAAGAGAGGATATCTTGTGGGGATGAATCCGCAGGAACTTGTGCGTGTACTGAATCCAAAAGCGGTTGAGGCCGCTTTAATTGTGTAATCTTTTTTTTCAGTGATTCAGGTAAGTCTGTGTATAGATGTGCATAATTAATTTCATTTACAGTCCATTCAGGATTAGTTATATCGATTTTTATTTGTAATTTTTTATTCATATAAGATAAGGTTACCCCTCTCGTTTTCTCATTGGGAAGATTGACGACCCTTATGCTGCTTGAGCAACTATTCTGGCAACTTAACTAAGTAATAACTGTTAAAAATTGTAAGTAAATGCTTGTTTGAAAAACACAGGTGTAATTGAT
>CANCRX010000005.1 GCA_947380655.1 Alcaligenaceae bacterium
CTGTGAGTAGTCTTTAGCCTCGCCACCAAACTTCTTGGACAACACGGTTGTGATAGCCGCTGTCAATGTGGTTTTGCCATGGTCAACGTGACCGATGGTGCCAACGTTGACGTGTGGTTTGGTACGTTCGAATTTACCTTTTGCCATGACTAACTCCTGACCTGAATTGAATCTGATGAAAGAGGTGGGTGCTTTATTTAAACAACTTAATTAATACGCTTGCTTGTACTTTTGGTGCCCATGACGCGGATCGAACGCGTGACCTCTCCCTTACCAAGGGAGTGCTCTACCACTGAGCCACATGGGCGCATTCGCCGGGTCAGACCCCACGAACTTACGAAATCTGTATAACTTACTCAGTACTCTTTACTGCAACAACACGCCAATACTGGAGCGGGTGAAGGGAATCGAACCCTCGTCGTAAGCTTGGAAGGCTTCTGCTCTACCATTGAGCTACACCCGCTTTTGTCGAGTTTCCGCAGTCCCTCGGTAAAACTAAATTAGGTCTCTTGGTGGAGAAGGTTGGATTCGAACCAACGTAGACGCAAGGTCAACAGATTTACAGTCTGCCCCCTTTAACCACTCGGGCACCTCTCCACAAGAGGAACCGACGATTATGGGCGAACTTTTACGGCTTGTCAAGTCAATGCTCATCAAGAACATTAACAGTGAGAGTCATGTTATTGCTTAAATGCACCAAATCGCCCAATAATCCGTCCGTATACGGATGAATTTACTCAGCTTTTACGCCTGACGTCCTTACAACAGCCGTCCATTCTTTAATTTCATCGCCAACTTTTTTCACAAATGCTTGTGTATCGCTGGCAATCACTTCAGACCCACCCTGATTGACTTTAGCGATGACTGCTGGAGCACGCATTGCCTGCCTGATTGCTTCTGTTAGGTAAGTGACCCTTGCAAGTGGTGTTGCCTTAGGAACAAAAACCCCATACCAGTCCACAACCTCCATATTTTCGATACCGAGTATTTTTAGAGTAGGAACATTTTTGAATACGCCTATCAAGTTTGCATTTGTAGCAGCCAACACTCTTAATTTACCTGAGGAAACCAGTGACTCTACAGAAGATGGCGAAGTAACCAGCATATCAACCTGGCCCCCCAGTAAATCAGTCGCTGCAGGTCCCGCGCCACGGTAAGGAATGTGTGTCAACTCGACACCAACCTGTTTTGATAGTCGAGCGGTAGTGAGGTGAGACAACGTGCCGTTGCCAGGCGTCGCATAGTTCAACCCACCTGTTTTATTCTTTGCGGCAAGCAAATATTCATTCAAGGTCTGATATGGACTTTCAGCTCGCACAACAAACACAACCGGCGCTGCGGTAAGCTGAGTAAGTGGTTGAAAATCTGTCTGGGGTTCAAATCCTGCATTCGCATACATGACAGGATTCACAGCAATGATGCTAGTTTGAGACATTAGCAAGGTGTAGCCATCGGCTTTGACTCGCGCTGCTTGCGCAGTCCCTAGGTTGCCTCCCGCGCCAGCCTTATTTTCGACAACGACGGGCTGTCCCACTATTGTTTGAAGCTCTGCAGCAAGAACACGCGACAAACTGTCATTGCCTCCACCAGGTGGAAACGGGGAAATGATGGTGATTGCTTGTACAGGAAAATCCGGCAATGCTTTGAGTGTTTGCGCATGCGTCAATCCTGATAACCCTGTTATGAGTAACGTCAACGCGATGCGCTTGCCAGATATGTTTTTCATGCAGTCACTCCGATTATTTGCAGAGAGTTATTAAACAGGTCGCAGCGATTCAATTCACTTTATATTTCTTTGATACGTTATTAATGTGCATGATCATGCGGCAACCGATAACTATTGCGTTCCTGATCGTCGATTTGCGCGAGAAGATTCATTTCCCAAGCTAAATACTGTCGCGCTGCGACTTTATTTCCATCATGCCGGTCATGTACGAAAAACAAATAATCGATGCACTCTTGATCAGCGGGCATCTCAGGCGTAGCAACTACACTAAGACCTTCTGCTTTCCATTGCGATGGACTATCGGTATTGAGTTGGATATTTTGTACACCCGCACTTTGTAAATCCATCGCAAATAATCTTGCAACACTCATATCATCCGCCAACAAAATAACGCGTTCAGGCACCTTGCCGTTCAACGCTTTTTCTATCTTCGAACGTGTAGCCCACTGCGCCTGTTCAATATGCGCTTCACGATATTTCATGCTGGGGCGCAAATCAAATAAGCAGAAATTTGCGTCGATGGATTTCTTAACTTCAGCAGCTGATATGTTTTCAAGGGCAATGCCAAACACACCTTCGGTTTTGTTTTCTATCAACGCGTGGCCTGAGAGTGCATTGTCTAATACAGCGACGTCCCAACCCAGCATGGCCAACCACGAGGCCATTGCAGGTGCTCTGACCCCCTCACTGTCAAACACCACAAGTCTTGCGCCTTTTACTGCCACATACTGGTCAGTCGCCTGCACGAGTTGGCCGCCCGGTGTGTTTTGAGCACCAGGCAATGAGCCTTGTGCAAACTCTTCCGGAGTTCTCACGTCACATAAAAATGTTGTGCGTTGCGCATCATTCAACCACTGACGGACTGTTACGATATCTACTGTGGCCACCTCATGTTTTTTGGCAAGCGCTGTCGCACGCAACTGTTTATTTTTTAACGTAGCGGGATCTATTTCCAATGCATGGCGTTTAGTCTTGCCGTGATCTAGTTTCAAATCAGCAAGGTACCAACCTTGTGTACCATTTTCAAGCGCGATGACTTTGTTTTTAATACCGAGATTAATCAGCGTTTGCGCACCAATAATGCTGCGCGTGCGTCCTGCGCAATTAATCACGATGGTTGTGTCCTCACTACTTACCAACTCATCAATCCGCAAAGGTAACTCGCCATTCGGACAACAGATTGCCGTGGGAATACTCATTTTTTTGAACTCAGTAAATGGTCTGCCATCGAGTACGACCAGATCATCACCTCGCTGTATTTTTTCATTGAGCTCAAGCGCCGTGATACGTGGCGTATCGAACGCATGCTCTGCTAATTCCCCGAATGTTTTACTCGGTAAATTTACGCCGGCAAACAACTCGTAACCTGCTTTTTTCCAGCCCTGTACGCCACCTTCCAAAATATAAATTGTCTGGTAATTTTGTGCGGTGAGTTTTTGTGCGGCAAGATGTGCAAGCGCCCCACCATCCTCATCAACCAATACGATACGAACATTTTTTCTTTTGACCATCCTGGCTGCTTCTGCTTCAAGCTTACTGTAGGGAGTAGAAACCACGTAGAACAAATGTGCCTCGCCGTACTCTCCGTGCTCTCTGACATCAAGCAATGCAATTTCATTCCCATCATGCAACCAACTTTTCAAAACGGTTGGTGTTACGGTTTTAATTATTTTGTTTTGCATTGCTTTTACCTGTTTCTAATGGAGTTGATCTAATGCTTGCGCTAAGTCGGCAATCAAGTCTTCTGTTTCTTCAAGTCCGATATGTAGTCGCACAATTTGTCCGCGGCAACTCCAGTCAGATAAGCTGCGGGCGGCAGCCATATTGGCTGGAATGACCAAGCTTTCAAAACCGCCCCATGAGGCTCCCAGACCAAATAGCTGTAAAGCGTCAATAAATGACTCCATTTGGCAGGCGTCATAGACTGGTGATAATTCAATCGTGATCAAGCCGTTGATGCCGGCACAATCTCTTTTCCAAAGCTGATGGCCGGGATCTTCAGGTAATGACGGATTAAATACGTGAACAATTTCAGGTCGTGAACCAAGCCATTGCATGACGCGTTGTGCGCTTTCAGCATGCATTGCCATTCGCGCGGGTAAGGTACGTATGCCTCGCGATATGAGGTATGCGTCATCTCCACTCACTGTTTGTCCGTAGTCAACCACCGCTGTTTGTAATTGTGGCCATGCCTTTTCATTGGCTACAGCGATACCCATCATGACATCCGAGTGACCACCCAAATATTTTGTCGCAGCAAGTATTGATACATCAGCCCCCAGGACAAGGGGCTGATATAACCATCCAGAGCCCCACGTGTTATCCGCGATGGTCCAGCAGTTGTGTGCGCGTGCGATATCGCATATGGCGCGCAAATCCAGCATCTCGTAGACCAGAGATCCCGGGCATTCAACATATATTACTTTTGTATTGTGCCGGATTTTGCCTTGCACGTCGGAGCCATCAGGCTTGTAATACGTGACCTCTACGCCTAATTGACCTAGCTGGTCACGGCAAAATCTTCGTACGGGTTCATAGGCAGAGTCTGTCATCAACAGATGATCACCTGGCTTTAAAAATGCCATCAACGTGACAGCAATCGCTGCCTGACCTGTTGGGAAAAAACCCGCTCGATGACCCGCCTCGAGTTCTACTACGGCGTCTTCGAGTGCATAGGTTGAGTCCGTCCCTCGTGCACCGTACGAATTTAACCTTTCGGTTTCACGTCTTTTTCGCGTTTCACGCCAAGCCTGAACCGTCTCAAATACGAAGGTGCTCGCGCGGGTAGGGGGCACATTAACCCAGCCGTGCGCGGGACGCCCTGCGCGTAGCAACCGTGTTTTCCGTTTTGTGACGGACATTATTAACGTCGCGTTTGCACACCGACCGGCATGATGCTGCAAGTCTCTGTCTCGAGATCAAAACCAATCCGACGATCAAGGGTCTCTAATGCACGTCCATACATGTGTAAGTGACGAATCACTTGTTCACCCTGGATCTGGACAGCATGGATGTCTTCAGGCATCAGAGCAATGACATGACCTGGATCAACAACGACTGTTTTAACCTGTTTGAGCTTGCCCACACCAGGAACTGAACCATCATCTAGCCTTTCGTAGACATAGTTATGTTCAGTTCCCTCAACCGCAGCAATACATGCCCAGGTAGTGTGATTATGCGGAATGATTTTTTTTCCAGGCCGCATGACATTTAGATACAGTGCATAGCTTTTATCTGCCGTTTCGCTAATTAAATAACGGGCTTGATTTTCGCCTTGCTCTGGAGCTGGGTAGCGGTCTTGAGACCACCAGTCTTTATGCGAGGCTAACGCGACAACTTCGTTGCTGAGCTCTTCGAGAGCTTCTCTTTTTAATTCTGCTCGTTCAGCAATTTTTTTCATATTGCCGATATGTGCTTGAATTTCCGCGTGGTGTGGATGTGCTGATGTCATGTTTGTCCCTTTATCCAATATTTTTATATAGCGTAACGCAAAGTGCTCTCGTTGTGAAAGCGCTTCTCGTTAGCAGTTTATTCGAGTGATGTTTTAAGTTGCATTTTTTCTATCAAGGACGAGCAATGTTCCCAGCCATGAAAATCAATGATGATCTGTCCTTTGTCTTTACCGCCTACTTTAAGTGATACCTTGGTTCCAAGCTGATCTGAAAGCGCTTCTTCCATCCTTGTGGTGTCGCGTGAAGTTGCGTTCTTTCCGGTCTTTTGTGTAGTTTTTGTAGTTGGCTCTTTTTCTGCCTGAGCAACCATTTTTTCTGTGTCTCGCACCGATAATCTTTTTGCAATGATCAGATTTGCAAACTGTATCTGTGTCGCTGCATCGACGGATAACAGCGCGCGAGCATGGCCCATGTCAATATCGCCAGCTAGCAACATTGTTTGTACAGGGCTGGCAAGATTCAGCAGACGTAATAGATTGCTTGTTGCAGATCTCGAACGACCTATCGCTGTAGCAGCCTGCTCATGTGTCAGACCGAACTCATCAAGCAAACGTTTTACGCCGTGCGCTTCTTCAAGTGGGTTGAGATCTTCACGCTGAATGTTTTCAATCAAGGCCATTGCCGCAGCATTCTCGTCTGCGACTTCCCTGACCAGGACTGGTACTTCTGTCAGCCCAGCTAATTGTGCTGCACGAAAACGTCTTTCACCAGCAATGATTTCATACTTCCCTTTCACGCCATCAATTGGACGCACCAGGATAGGCTGCATGATGCCCTGACTTCGAATGGAATCAGCTAATTCTGCTAAGGCACCTTCATCCATCCGTGTGCGCGGCTGGTATTTACCTGCCTGTAGTTTAGTTACGGATAAAACACTTGGCGCACGCTCTGCTTCGTTGCTTTCTCCGAGCTTTCCCACTGCGGGAATATCCGCACCGAGTAAAGCTTCGAGGCCTCGACCGAGCCCTTTAGGTTTTTTGGTCACCATTATTTATCCTATTTTTATTCGTTACTTGTATTGACGCGTGCGATTACCTCTGCGCCAAACGCTATATATGCTTGTGCACCACGTGAGCTCGGATCGTAATTCACACCGGGCATCCCATGACTAGGTGCTTCGGCAAGTCTGACGTTTCTAGGCACAACGGTTTTAAATACTTTGTCACCAAAATGTGCTTCTAACTGAGCAGAAACCTGTTGTTGTAATGTGACCCGCGGATCAAACATGACGCGCAATAATCCAATCAAACTGAGTTCAGGATTGATATTGCGATGTACTCGTTTAATAGTATTAACAAGATCTGACAAGCCTTCGAGTGCGAAATATTCACACTGCATAGGAATAATCACACCATGTGCCGCGGCAAGTCCGTTTAAAGTCAACAGCGACAATGTGGGAGGGCAATCTATCAAGACAAAGTCGTATTGATCTTCAACTTTGGCTAATGCTTGCTTGAGTTGTAATTCGCGCTCTTGCATTCCAATCAGATCGATCTCAGCGCCTGATAGCTCACGGTTTGCAGGCAGAACGTCGTAGCCACCATTCTCTGAGTGAACGCGGGCTTCGGTAATATTTGATTCACCAATCAGTACATCGTATAAGTTATGCGCTAACAAGCTTTTATCAATACCGCTTCCCATCGTAGCGTTACCCTGTGGATCGAGGTCGATTAACAGTACGCGTTGATTTAGTTTCGCAAGTCCCGCAGCCAGGTTAATTGCTGTGGTTGTTTTCCCGACGCCACCTTTCTGATTGGCTATACAAAAAACACGCATTGTTGCGACCTGTGTATTGGTATTCATTTTTTATCCTTTCCTTTGCATCCATACGAGACAACGCTCGGCGTCAAGCTCGGGAACTGTCAATGTTTCTATATTTCTCACTACCCACTCTGTATCTTGCAGTGCGGATATTTCATCCATAGGGTGTTTACCTTTCATGGCCACGAGTTCACCCGTGATGGATACATGTTTTCCCGAGAGTGTTGCGAAATCTTTCAATGAAGCAAAAGCCCTTGATGTCACGATGTCCATTTCCTGGTCTGCAAACTCCTCTATCCGCATATGAACGGCTTTAAGGTTCTTCAGTTGCAAGACACCCGCTACATGTTGGATGAAGGCAATTTTTTTCTCAACGGCATCCACACATTTAATCGATGCGTCCGGCAAAGCAATTGCCAGGATAACTCCTGGTAACCCACCGCCCGAACCGACATCCAGTATTAATGGATGTGTAATTCCTTTGGCCTGTAGTTTGAGTTGAATTGGTTTAACAATACTCAAACTATCAAATAAATGTTGTACAAGCGCTTTTTCTTGATCCCTTATCGCTGTCAGGTTGTATGTCTTATTCCATTTATTGAGTTGTTCGAGATAATTCAATAAACTTTTCTTCTGCGCAGTCGTAATGTCCAAGCCATACTTTGTAACAACACGCTCTAATCGCACGAGAAATGTTTCGTCTTTGCTTTCTTTACTCATGCTTCATCTTGCGCATCGGTGCTGACTCGATTATCAAGAGTTTCGTGTTTTTTAGACGCAACCTTATTTCCTGTGCCTTGACTTTTACTGTAGTAGTGACGCTTTAAATAAATCAACAGTAAAGAAATCGCCGCCGGTGTGACCCCTGATATCCGAGACGCTTGTCCGACTGTTTCTGGTTTATGCGCCTTGAATTTTTGTCTAACTTCAAAGGACAGGCTGCTCACCCCATCAAAATCAATTTCTTTGGGAATCAGTTGTTCTTCAAATGACAGCTGTTTATTTACTTCGTCTTGTTGACGAGCAATATAGCCCTCGTATTTGACCTGTACTTCTACCTGATCAGCATATTCTCCAGGTGGCAATCCTTCGCTTATCTGAACACCTTCCTGGTAGGGAATGCTGACAAGGTTGTCATAAGAAACGTTAGGGCGCTTTAATAAATCTGATAGTAAGTACTCACGTTCTATTTCTTTACCTAGTCTGGATATCGCGACTTCTGAGCTCAGCATCCGGGGATTTATCCATGTGGATTTCAAGCGAGCGATCTCTTTTTCAACGGCTTCGTGTTTGATGTTAAAAGCTTTCCAACGCACGTCATCGACCAAACCCAAGTTTCTACCGATTTCGGTCAGCCGCCAGTCTGCGTTATCTTCTCTTAAACTCAGTCGATATTCTGCTCTGGAAGTAAACATCCGATATGGTTCTGTTACGCCTTTAGTTACCAGGTCATCAACTAAAACACCCAAATAAGCTTGATCTCTTCTCAGTACAAAAGCATCTTGATCTCGCGAATAGCGAGCAGCATTGATACCTGCCATGAGCCCTTGCGCAGCCGCTTCTTCGTAACCTGTTGTACCGTTTATTTGTCCAGCAAAAAAAAGGCCTGAAAGACTTTTTGTTTCTAACGATGCTTTCAATTCTCGAGGATCAAAATAATCATACTCAATGGCATAACCTGGACGCACAATATGTGCATTTTCCAAACCGGGCAGGGAATGAATCAAATTCAACTGGACATCATAAGGAAGTGAGGTGGATACACCATTTGGATAAATTTCATGTGTATCTAATCCCTCTGGTTCTAAAAACACCTGATGAGAGTCTTTCCCGGCGAAGCGATGAACCTTGTCTTCAATGGACGGGCAGTAACGTGGACCAATGCCCTCAATTACGCCGCTATACATTGGCGATCGATCAAGGCCACCCCTAATAATGTCGTGCGTTTTTTGGTTTGTATGCGTAATCCAGCATGGCACTTGCTTAGGATGCATTTGTGCTGTACCAAGATACGAAAACACTGGAACAGGATTCAAATCACCAGGTTGTTCCTCAAGAACGGAAAAATCAATCGTGCGTCCATCTATCCTTGGCGGTGTCCCTGTTTTTAATCTACCTTGAGGTAATTTCATCTCACGCAATCGATTACCAAGGCTAGTTGCCGGTGGATCTCCCGCCCGGCCTGCCGTATAGTTTTTCAAGCCAACATGTATCAAGCCGTTTAAAAATGTTCCTGCTGTTAATACCACTGCTTTTGAACGGAATTTCAATCCAATCTGTGTAACGGCACCAACAACTCTATCTCCCTCCAAAATCAGATCATCTACGGCTTGTTGGAACAACCAAAGGTTAGGTTGGTTTTCTAGTCTTGATCTGATTGCTTGTTTGTAAAGAGTACGATCTGCTTGGGCTCTAGTTGCTCTAACTGCGGGACCTTTAGAACTATTCAAAATTCTGAATTGGATTCCCGCTTCGTCTGTTGCAATAGCCATTGCGCCACCTAAGGCATCGACTTCTTTTACCAAGTGTCCTTTGCCGATCCCACCTATTGATGGATTGCAAGACATTTGGCCTAGCGTTTCAATATTGTGGGTAAGTAACAATGTTGTAGCGCCGCTTCGGGCAGAAGCAAGTGCGGCTTCAGTACCAGCGTGACCGCCACCAACAACAATTACATCAAAAATAGTAGGGTGATTCATTTAAACCTGACCGTCTCACCATAGTAGGGAGGCGAATTATAAACGTTGCAATCTATTAGCGGCTAATGTTTCACGTGAAACATTCCTAAACTTAAAGATATGCCTGAATGATTGTGTATAACTTTGTGGATAAACCGAATTATTTATGTTTCACGTGAAACAATGCCTTTATCAAGACATACCTTTGTTTCACGTGAAACAATTTTTGCTGTGTATAACTCTGTTAATAAAACGCAGAATAACTTGTGTGTAAGTTGTGTATAACTAAAAATATCGCCAACTAATCTTTGCAATGCTTCTGAACAAAGAATTTATATAAAGGCCCTGTGATAATTACGACCAACGCCATCCGTGTTACCTGAAATGCTGTAACTAATGGAACACCTAATTGGAGTACTTTCGCTGTGATAGCCATCTCTGCAATACCGCCGGGTGCAAGACCTAACAATAATGTCGCTAGCGGGATAGAGGTCGTTTGATCCAGCAGTAACGCAAAGCAAAACGCCAGGCAGATAGAACTAATAGAACAAAAAACCACACTTAGTAAAAATCTAGGTGCAAGGCGGAAAAACCCTGGACGAAACTTGTCTCCCAAAGACCATCCAATCAATAGTTGACCAGTTTTTGAAACAAAGTCGGGTAACGCCGATAGCTCTATTCCTGACATTGTGAGGCCCATAGCAACAAACATTGGACCAAGTACCCAACCATTAGGCATTTTGAAATATCCCGCCAACAATGCACTAGAGGCTGTTACCGCAGCAAGTATTGCTAGCCCACCAAGATTCACTACTTTAGGACCAGGTAGAGAGCCATCGGTACCCACCACGCCCCATATCTGGAGGGCAATTGGTATGACAACAACCACCGTCAATATCCTTAAACTGTGCGCACTAGCAACAAGGTCTGGCTTGCCACCGTACTTCTCGGATAAGGAGGTCATTTCGCTCGCTCCACCTATTGCTGACGAAAACCATGCAGTCTTTAGATCCACTCCACCTAATTTTCTGAATACAAGGGTTCCATATAAACCAAGGCAAATAGCGAAAAACATGCCAGCAATAATTGGCCAAATATTTTGTGCAATTACACCAACAACATGAGGTGTGAAATAAAGACCAAGGGAGACACCAATACCCCATTGGCCAAGATATCTTAAATTAGCTGAACTTGAAACCGGCGCTGATGCCATTCTGCTAATAGCAATGAAAAGCAGGGGGCCTAGCATCCAGGGCAAAGGCGTTCGCAACCAGACAGCAACGATTGCACCAATTAATGCAATGACAGCGCCAGTGGCTAATTTCATCAATTTATTCAAGCTACACAACCACTAAAAAATGCGTATTATCGAGAAATAACACACAACAAATAAAGAATTACGTCATGCAAATTACTTCAAAACTGCCAGAAGTCGGACTGACTATTTTTACAACGATGAGCAAGATGGCGATTGAATATCAAGCAATCAATCTTGGTCAAGGTTTTCCGGATTTCAATACAGATCCGAAACTACAAGCCTTCGTATCTAAAGCAATGGCTGAGGGGTTTAATCAATATCCTTATATGGCTGGTGTTGCTGAATTGCGAAACGTGATTGGTGAAAAAGTCGAAAGTCTATATGGCAGACACTACAACATCGATTCGGAAATAACAGTCACTAGTGGTGCTACAGAGGCCATCATGGCCATCGTCCTAGCAAGTGTAGGGACAGGCGACGAAGTCATTGTGCTGGAGCCTTGCTATGACTGTTACTTACCTGCAATCAAATTAGCAGGGGCAAAAGCTGTTTGTATACCCATGCTAGTCCCAACGCAAGAGAGGAGGACATTTCAGGTTGACTGGGATAAAGTTAAATCAAAGGTCACTACAAAAACAAGAATGCTTATTATTAATTTTCCTCATAATCCGACTGGTGCGGTGATGAGCAAAGATGACCTGGATCAACTTGAATTACTAGTTCAAAATACAAACATCATGATTTTGTCTGATGAGGTGTATGAACATATTATCTTTGATGGTGTATCGCATTTAAGTGTAGCGACAAGACCAGCACTTGCAGAGCGATCTTTTGTTGTTTCATCTTTTGGAAAGACTACACATACAACAGGTTGGAAAATTGGCTACGTCTGTGCTCCAAAAGATATGACTGTTGAATTAAGAAAAGTTCATCAATTCATGGTTTTTACTGTACCGTCTGTTTTGCAACATGGCCTAGCCGCGTATACAAAAGATCCTTCAACGTATTTAGATTTACCTGCTTTTTATCAAAAAAAACGCGATCGACTAGCGGATGGTTTAGCAAAGACACGATTTAATGTTCTACCAAGTCCAGGTACTTTTTTTCTTTTAGCTGACTACAGTGCGATATCTGATGTATCAGAGGCTGAGTTTTCCATCTGGCTCACAAAAGAACACGGCGTAACGGTTATTCCTGTTTCTGCGTTCTATGCAGTTCCTGATGCTGCTGAATCTAATCATAAAATCGTGCGGTTTTGCTTTGCTAAAACAGAAGAAACTTTAGATCGTGCGATTGAAAGGTTATTGAAAATTTAAAGAAATTTCTTTGTTAAAAACTTGTTCAATGAAGCGATGAATGAATTTAAACACAGCTTTTATATTTTTAAATACTTAAATTTTTAGGTGGTTTAAAAAGCTGATCTGGAGACTTATTTACTTATATTTATATTGTTTATATATAAAGACTAATGGATAAGATAGCCTGTGGATAAGTAGATTAACTTAAAAATTTTCATATAAATCAATCACTTAAAGTATAAAAATTATGTGGGTAAAGTCTGTTTGAAGTTGGGGAGTAAGTTGGATAGATTTTTTGGGTCTTAATAATGAAAGAGTTGTTCGCTAAGATTGCACAACTTATTCACATTCGAATTGCCCTAGTTATCCACAGAAATATATTTTTATAAAAATTTGTAACAGACTCATTAAAACAACAAAACGATTAAGAAAAATTTGGGGTAAGCATGTTAAAGGGTAAGTCAGCTTTAGTAACAGGTTCGATTAGTGGGCTTGGTTTTGCGATCGCGCAAGGTTTGGCACAAGCAGGGGCAAACCTTGTTTTGCATGGACTTGAGTCTGAAGAAGTCGCAATGGAGGCAAAAAAACAGCTTGAGGAGACTTACAAAGTCCAAGTGTTGGTGAGTCATGCAAATTTGAAATATGTTGATCAAATTGTGAAGATGGTGAATCAAGCAAACGAGATGTTTGGACGGCTTGATATTGTTATAAATAATGCAGTGATCAGAAGTGTTGGTTTAGTTGATGAATTACCAACAGAGAGCTGGGATGACGCGATAGCCGTTAATTTGTCAGCAGCCTTTCATACCATCAGGCTTACTGTACCTTCGATGCGTAAAGAGGGTTGGGGACGCATCATAAACATGTCGTCTGTTTTTGGACTGACTGCTTCAGAAAATCGTATTTCTTACATTACGACTAAAACAGCTTTGATTGGTTTGACGCGAAGTGTTGCGATGGATTGTGCAAAATCAGGAATTACTTGCAATGCACTTTGTCCTGGAACCGTGCCGACCAAACCAATCCTGGACAAGATCGCAGGAATTGCCCAAGCCGAAGGTATTTCAGAGGAGCAAGCGCAAAAAAACTATATCTCGACAAGACATCCAACTGGACGTTTTGTTTCAGCAAAAAGTGTTGCGGGTTTTGTAGTGTTTTTGTGTTCTGAAGCAGGTCAGGATATAACAGGCGCAGTGCTACCGGTAGACGGTGGTCACACTATTAAGTAATCACTAAGAAATTAAAAAATAATTGAAACAACACAAATTATTTTCCAATACAAAACCTGGAAAATATTTCTCCGAGTAAATCATCAGGAGACATTTTTCCAGTAATTTGGCCGAGGCTTTCATGCGCGAGTCGTAACTCTTCAGCAAACAAATCCAATACACGATCATTTTCAGCCGCGTGATCTTGTGCAAGCAACAAATGCATACGCGATTGTTCTAAAGAGTCGATGTGACGTTGCCTTGCGAGCCATGGCGATTCCTGACCTGGATTCCATCCAGCTATTTCGAGCAATTTTGACTGCAGGGTATCAAGGCCCGCTCCAGTCTTAGCGGAAATGCGTATCGCTTGATCAGGAATGATCGATAAATAACAGGCAAGATCTTGTTTATTGAATACTTGTAAAACGATACTTTGACGTGATCGATGTAATTCAATTTTTTCATCAAGTTGCGAATTAGGTTGTGTAGCATCCATTAAATGCAACACTACATCAGCGTTAGCGATTTCTGCCCAGCTCCGACTAATGCCAATCGATTCGATGGTGTCAGTTGTCTCACGTAATCCGGCCGTATCGATGATGGTGATGGGTACGCCGTGCAAGTGAATAATTTGCGAAACCTTATCCCGTGTCGTTCCAGCAATATCGGTCACGATGGCAAGATCCTGACCAGCGAGCGCATTCAGTAAACTCGACTTACCAACGTTAGGAACGCCTGCTAAAACAACATGTAAGCCTTCGCGTAACACCATGCCTTGCCGTGATTGAGAAATGATGTTCTCCAAATCGCTGAGCATGGTATTTAGTTTTTGACGCGCCTGATATTTCTCTAAAAATTCTATTTCTTCTTCAGGAAAATCCAGCGTAGCTTCGACAAGCATTCTTAATTGGACGATCGAGCTAGAGAGGGTGTTAATACGGCGTGAAAACTCACCAGAAAGCGATGAGACGGCCGCACGTGCAGCAGCCTCAGAGCTTGCATCAATTAGATCTGCGACAGCCTCAGCCTGGGCTAAATCAATTTTGTCATTGAGGAAAGCGCGCTGGGTAAATTCACCAGGTGTGGCAAGACGCATGCCGTATGTTTCACCAACGGTGAGGCATCGTTTCAGGAGTTGTTGCAGGACGGCAGGTCCACCATGACCTTGTAATTCCAAAACATCTTCCCCCGTATAAGAGTGAGGATGTTTAAAAAATATGGCCAAGCCTTGATCAATAGGTTGGTTGTTTTCGTCCGGAAAACTCAAATAATGGGCATGTCGTGGTAATAAATTTTTTCCAAGCAAGGAAAAAATAAAAGGCCCCAGACTGGGGCCAGAAACGCGTACTACACCGATCCCACCCCTGCCAGGGGCGGTGGCAATCGCCACGATAGGATCGATTAGATTGCTAGTCATCACAATCAAAAATTAACGATGAGGCGTTAATGCAAGTTTCGCCATTTTCTGTGTGATGTACCACTGTTGCGCAATTGACAAGATGTTGTTGACACACCAGTACAACACTAGACCAGAGGGGAAGAAGAACATCATGCCACCGAATACCAAAGGCATAAACA
The DNA here is from genome assembly GCA_947380655.1 of Alcaligenaceae bacterium. Lineage (GTDB taxonomy): Bacteria > Pseudomonadota > Gammaproteobacteria > Burkholderiales > Burkholderiaceae_B > Zwartia. The sequence continues at coordinate 14,960 of CANCRX010000005.1, forward strand.
TCATGACTTTCGCCTGCATTGGATCTGGTGGAGTTGGGTTTAATTTCATTTGCAGGAACATCGTGCCCATCATGATCGCTGGCAAAATGAAATACGGATCGCGAACCGCTAGATCATGTACCCATAAAATCCAAGGCGCACCACGTAACTCAACGCTCGAACCTAAAACGTAATAAAGAGAAATAAATACAGGGATTTGAATAACAATTGGCAAACAACCACCAAGCGGATTGATTTTCTCGGTTCGATACATTTCCATCATCGCTGCATTGAGTTTTTGGCGATCATCACCAAACTTTTCTTTCAATGCTGCAAGACGTGGAGAAACCTGTTTCATCTTTGCCATCGAGCGATAGCTGGCAGCAGAAAGAGGATAGAAAGCGGCTTTAATCAGGCAGGTTAGAGCAATGATGGTCCAACCCCAATTGCCAAGCAACGTGTACAGCCATGTCATCAAAGAGAAAACGGGTTTAGCAATAATGGCCAATAAACCGTAATCAACAACCAGATCAAGACCAGGAGCTACTTTTTCAAGTTCTGATTGATCTTGCGGTCCGACCCAAAGCTTCGAATTGATTGTTTGATTGGAGTTTGCAGCAATTGCACCAACAGGTTCGATACTGCGAATTGCATAAATATTTTTTTCAAGCTCTGTCATCTCGTAATTGCGTGATTTACCTTGTGGTGGAATCCATGCAGTAACGAAATAATGTTGAATCATGCCAAACCAACCGTTGTCGGTTTGTTTGATATAGCTTGCTTTGTGTTTTTCGATTTCTGTAAAAGTGACCTTCTGAAATTTATCTTGTTCAGAATAAACGGCAGCCCCGAGGAAATTTGCAGGACCGCTCAGGAAACTTGGCGCCGCACTCTGATTGGGATCCACACCATCACGAGTAATTTGCAGGTAAACAGAAGGTGTAACCGCTTGTGCGGTAGTATTTTCTATCTGATGTGCAACATCAATGACGTACTGCCCACGATGCAAGGTATAAGTTTTGATTAAGCGAACACCAGCAGACTCAGAAGCGAACTTAACAACAAGCGTGTCACCAGAGATTTCTTTTGTTTCGCTGATCATCGTAAATGATGACAAGTGAGTAGGATACTGCGTACCAGCTGGAGCACCTGTCAATCCAGATTGCACAACATAGGTACGACCTGCACCGCGCTCGAGCAACACGAAAGGCGTATCTTTGTCATCGGTTGCAGGAAAGGCAAGAAGGTCTGCACGAACCAGCTGAGCACCTTGTAAATCGAAAGTAATCTTCAACACGTCGGTCTTAACCGTTACTGTTTCTGATTGCGCAGGTGCCGCGGCCGTAAGACCAGGAACAACCGCAGAGGTTGCGGCGGTAGGGTCGCTGGCGGAGGTCACCGCGGCGGGTATGCCACCATTGGCGGTGGCTCGCGCGTCAGCCGAGCCTTTTGCTGTGGTGGATGCGGGAGGAGCACCAAACAAAGGTGCTTTACCTTGATGGATTTGCCAATTATTCCAGAGCATGAGCAATGAAAACGAGAAAATCATCAACAGTACGGTGCGTCGGATATCCATTCTTGCCTAATAAATAAAAAATAACTAACCGGTGAATAAGTACAAATACTGAGAACCGGTGAAGGCTCGCAGTTTAGCGTTAATCAGTGTGACAGCGGGTCGATAAAGTGTTGTTTTTGCTATTTAGGTGTTCATTTTTTGGTACAGGATCATGCCCACCTTTACACCAGGGATGACAACGACCGAGTCTTTTTGCACTGAGTATCAGGCCACGGGTAGGCCCATGCTTTTCTATGGCTTCGAGAGCGTAAGAAGAACAGGTGGGAGTAAATCTGCAAGATTGACCCAGCCAGGGGCTAAGAAAATATTTGTACGCACGAATAGGGGCTGTTAACAGCGCTTTGAATAAAGCAGTCATCATGCGCGAGCCCGGGTGAAATGTGCATCTGCCTCAATGCGTGCCGCGAGTTTAAGCTGCGTGAGCGTAAGATCATTGATACGTTTATGGAGTCGAACAACGTAATCCGCAGCGGGTAATTGCAGTCGTTGCGCACGAAACGCCTCGCGGACGACGCGTTTGAGCGCGTTGCGGGTCGAGGCATGGTGAGCTAACCGTTTGGCCATAATCAGGCCTAAGCGGGCGATGCGTGGTTCCGGGGTGATTTCATCTATAGGGCGATCGGGTTGTCCGTTACCTGTAGAGGAAACGGAACTGGCCGGATTCGCAGTTACGATGAAATACGCCCCACGGGCAATGCGCTTGCCCGATAAGGCAGCAGCAAATTCAGTGGGGCGGTGCATGCGCGCCGCCGCTGGAAACGTGGCGCGTGACATAACGGCAAAGTTGGCAGGGAGCAACGGGCTCCCATACCTAACCAGACGTCTTAGACGGCCAAACGCTTACGGCCCTTGGCACGGCGAGCGTTGATTACAGCGCGGCCACCACGGGTTTTCATACGGACGCGAAAGCCATGTGTGCGTTTACGGCGGGTAACGGAAGGCTGGTAGGTACGTTTCATGATGAATGGCCCAACAAAGAGCGAATAAAAGTTTAAATTTAGGGAATTCCGGAAGTGAATATCCGGAAAAGCCCTCCATTTCATCAAAAATACTGAAATTAGTCAAATGGTTAGATTTAAGGCTAGGGATGTCCCCAGATCCCGCCTGTGGATAACTTTGCCATCAACAGGGTAGAATCAGGGTTTACATAGCGAGTCACATGAACGAGTTTTGGCTGTCCTGCATCAACCAGTTGGAGCAGGAGTTTCCCCCCCAGCAAATCAGCGCGTGGATACGTCCGCTGATACCTCTTGCCTACGATGAGTCACAGGCAATCTTGCGCTTGTCCGCGCCAAACAGATTTAAGCTGGACTGGGTACGTAAAAACTTTTCATCACAAATAGAAAATATCGCATCGCAGTGGTTTAAGAAACCTGTGCAGGTTTTATTTGAATTGCCCGCCTCCACAACGAGTGCGCGGACAACCAAGACCGCGCAGCACATCACGTCGGGTGCCGCACTACAGACGGCAAGCCTGGTACAAGAGTTCGCCAGAGATTCAGATGCAGTATCCGTTGATCCCGCACAAAAAAAACCACAACAGGTGGTCACCAACGGTACCAGTGCAGTAGATGAACGATCACGACTGAATACGGAATTAACGTTTGAGAATTTTGTAACAGGTAAAGCAAATCAGCTCGCACGTGCAGCTGCATTGCAAGTTGCCGAGAATCCCGGTGTATCTTACAACCCGCTGTTCTTATACGGTGGCGTTGGTTTGGGTAAAACACACTTGATTCACGCAATTGGTAATGCCTTAGTCGCTGCGGGGAACAGCAATGGTTCAGCGGTGCGGGTGCGTTATGTCCATGCGGATCAATATGTATCGGATGTCGTTAAAGCATATCAGCGAAAAGCCTTCGATGATTTCAAGCGCTATTACCATTCGCTGGATTTATTGTTAATTGATGATATTCAGTTTTTTTCCGGTAAAAGTCGTACGCAGGAAGAATTCTTTTACGCCTTTGAGGCGATGGTTGCCCAGAAAAAACAAATCATCATTACCAGCGACACCTATCCTAAGGAACTGGCGGGTATAGATAGTCGTCTGATTTCCCGGTTTGACTCAGGTCTGACGGTTGCGATTGAGCCACCTGAACTTGAAATGCGTGTGGCGATTTTGTTGCGCAAGGCTGAGCAGGAAGGCTTACCCATGCCGGAAGAAGTCGCCTTTTTTATCGCTAAACATTTGCGCAGCAATGTCAGAGAGTTAGAGGGTGCGCTCAGAAAAGTACTCGCCTACGCCCGCTTTCATGGCCGCGATGTTGTGAATGTCGAAATTTGTAAAGATGCACTGAAAGATTTGCTGTCCGTATCAAACGGTCAGATCACTGTTGAAAATATTCAAAAAACAGTATCGGATTACTACAAGATTAAGGTCGCCGACATGTATTCAAAACGTCGACCAGCCAATATCGCAATGCCGCGTCAGGTTGCGATGTATCTGGCAAAAGAACTGACGCAAAAAAGCTTGCCAGAAATTGGTGACCTGTTTGGTGGCCGTGATCACACGACGGTGCTGCACGCCGTTCGAAAGATTTCGGATTTACGCGCTAAACAGACAGACCTCAACCATACGCTGCATGTACTCGAACAAACTTTAAAGGGATAAGCCATGCAACTTGTACAGACCCCACGCGATGCTTTGCTCAAGCCGTTATCAACGGTAGCCGGGATTGTTGAAAGACGTCACACGCTGCCTATTCTTGCCAATATTCTGTTGCGCAAAGAAGCAGGCAGGGTTTCTTTCATTGCGACTGATCTGGAAGTCCAAATTACCACGCACGCAGATTTTGGCGTAGGCGACGAGAATGAATCACTGACCGTTGCTGCGCGCAAACTGCTCGATATTTTGCGTGCGCTGCCCGATACGGGCGATGTGCGTTTATCGACAGCGAGCGGCAAGCTGGCTGTGCAGTCAGGAAAAAGTCGTTTTAGTTTGCAGACCTTAGCCGCCACAGAGTTTCCAACAATGACACAGCCTGAGCGCTGGGATGTGTCACTGACCCTGCCACGCAAAACGCTGAAACATTTATTTAACATGGCGCATTTCGCCATGGCACAGCAAGATATCCGCTATTACCTCAACGGTATGCTGATGGTGTTTGAGCCAGGTCTTTTGCGCGCAGTCGCGACCGATGGCCACCGCTTGGCCCACAGCTCCACACCCGCAGAGGGAATTACCGCGCGTCACGAAGTGATCGTGCCACGCAAGACCGTGCTTGAGATGCAGCGCTTGCTAGACGACAGCGAAGAGCCCGTGACGATCGAAGTCGCTGCAGGCCAGATCCGTTTTTCTTTCGGTCATGTCGAACTCGTCTCTAAACTGGTCGAAGGTAAATTTCCGGATTTTAATCGTGTGATCCCCACAAACTACACCCGTAGTTTTGATGTCTCACGTGAAATACTGCAGGGCAGCTTGCAGCGTGCCGCGATTCTGACAACTGACAAATTTCGTAGCGTGCGTTTGCAACTCGGTCAAAACCTGTTGAAGATTTCCTCCACAAACGCTGAACAAGAAGAAGCGCAGGAAGAGATCGATATCGATTACAGCCACGAGGCTTTAGACGTTGGTTTTAACGTCAGCTACCTGCTGGATTTTCTAGCTAACGTCAAAGCTGAAACGATTCGCTGGTCAATCATGCCCGATGCGAACGCCTCAGCCCTCCTTACTTTGCCTGACGACGATGCGTTCAAGTACGTTGTCATGCCCATGCGGATCTAGACATGTCTGAAAATACTCCTATTACCGAAGATCTCGACGCCTATGGTGCCGATTCGATCAAGATGCTCAAAGGCCTGGAGGCGGTTCGTAAACGCCCTGGGATGTACATCGGTGATACGTCTGACGGGACCGGCCTGCACCATATGGTGTTTGAGGTGGTGGATAACGCGATTGATGAATCGCTGGCGGGTCATTGCGATGACATCGTCGTCACGATTCATACCGACAACTCAATTTCTGTAACGGATAACGGCCGCGGTATTCCGACTGATATTCATAAGGATGACGAGTTCGCGCGTAGTGCGGCTGAAATTGTATTGACCGAACTGCACGCAGGCGGAAAGTTTGATCAGAACTCTTACAAGGTGTCTGGTGGTCTGCATGGCGTGGGTGTTTCTTGCGTGAACGCACTGTCGTCATGGTTAAAACTGACGATTCGTCGTAACGGTCAAGTGCACCAGATGGAGTTTCGTAAAGGGGAGCGCGTCGCACCTCTGGCGGTCACGGGCCCAACCGAATTGCGTGGAACAGAGGTTCACTTCCTTGCAGATACCGATATCTTTAATAATGTCGAGTATCACTACGAGATTCTGTCCAAGCGTCTGCGTGAACTTTCTTTCCTGAACAATGGCGTCAAAATTCGTCTGATCGATCAGCGTCAGGGCAAAGAAGAGAACTTTGCATATTCAGGTGGCGTGAAAGGTTTTGTTGAATACATCAATCGACAAAAAACCGTGCTGCATCCCAATGTGTTTTCCGTGAGTGCAGAATCAAGCGCCGGTGGCACGCTGGTGGGTGTTGATGTCGCGATGCAGTGGAATGATGGCTATAGCGAGCAGGTGCTTTGCTTTACCAACAACATTCCGCAGCGTGATGGTGGTACCCACATGACGGGTTTGCGTGCGGCGATGACGCGCGTGATCAATAAGTACATCAACGAAAACGAGTTAGCCAAACGCGCTAAAGTTGAAACGACTGGCGATGATATGCGCGAAGGCTTGACCTGCGTACTGTCGGTCAAAGTACCAGAGCCAAAGTTCAGTAGCCAGACGAAAGACAAACTCGTGTCGAGCGAAGTGCGTCCTGCCGTCGAAGACGCGGTCGCTCGCACGCTTGAGACGTGGTTGCTTGAAAACCCGATTGATGCGAAAGCGTTGTGCTCCAAGGTTGTTGAGGCTGCACGTGCGCGCGAAGCCGCACGCAAAGCACGTGAAATGACACGTCGCAAAAGCGTACTCGAGGGTGCCGGTTTGCCTGGTAAGCTCGCAGACTGCCAGGAAAAAGACCCCGCCCTGTGCGAACTTTACATCGTAGAGGGAGACTCTGCGGGCGGTTCTGCAAAACAGGGCCGTGATCGTAAGTTCCAGGCGATCTTGCCGCTGCGTGGCAAGGTGCTGAACGTTGAAAAAGCGCGATTCGACAAATTGATTTCGAGCGAGCAGATCACTACATTGATTACGGCGCTTGGAACAAGTATTGGGCCCGATTTCAACGTAGAAAAATTACGTTATCACCGCATCATCATCATGACCGATGCTGACGTTGACGGTGCGCACATCCGTACGCTCTTGCTGACCTTGCTTTATCGTCAAATGCCCGAGCTGGTGCAGCGTGGCTATATCTACATTGCACAGCCACCACTTTACAAAGTGAAAGCTGGTAAAGATGAACGCTACCTGAAAGACGAGGCTGAAGAGTCAACCTATATGTTGCAGCTGGCACTGCGTGACGCACAATTGGTACCGAGCGAAGGCGCGACAGCAATTGGTGGTTCGGCACTCACAGAACTCGCCAATCAATACTTGATGGCCGATGGTGTGATTGCACGTCTGTCACGGTTTATGGATGAGTTGACGTTGTCAGCGATCGTAGGTGGCGTCACACTTGAGCTGGCTGATATGGAGCAGACACAGGCTTCGGCTGCCCGTCTGCACGCGGCCTTGCAAGATCCCTTGTACCCTAACCAGGTTGAGGTCACGGGCGAATATCATGCCGGTACTGAAAAGCATCGTTTGATCGTGCGTCGCAAACATCACGGTAACGTTCGTGTGTCGGTACTCGACGCAGACTTTGTGCTAGGTGCTGATTACGGCGTATTGGCGCGTGCGGCAGCAACCTTCCAAGGTTTGATCGGAAAAGGCGCGATGGTTATGCGCGGCGAGGGCGATAAGCGTAAAGAGTCGATGATCGCTGATTTCCGCGAAGCCTTACAGTGGTTACGCTCAGAGGCAGAGCGTAATGTCACCAAGCAACGCTATAAGGGTCTGGGTGAAATGAACCCATCACAGTTGTGGGAGACCACGATGGATCCGACCGTACGTCGATTGTTGCGTGTGCAAATTGAGGACGCGCTTGCCGCGGATGAGATTTTCACAACGCTCATGGGTGATCAGGTTGAGCCACGCCGTGCGTTTATTGAAACGCATGCATTGCAGGCTGCAAATCTGGACGTCTAAGTTTGACGTGGTCTGAGTAAAAAAGAGCGGCAGAGATATTTTTCTCTGCCGCTCTTTTTTTCATCTGAGCGGTATATTCTTGAGAGCTTCAATCAGACCGATCAGGCGTGTGTTGGAATACCCATGCTTTCCAATGTTTCTTTAATCGCTTTGACGGCACCAGGTATCCCAGCGTCTCCAAAGTGCCCCATGCAACCTACACGGAAGGTGTCGATGGTGGTCAACTTTCCTGGATACAAAATATAGCCGTGCTTTTTGACTTCAGCATAAAAGGTTTTGAAATCGTAGTTAGGATGATTCGGCGCGAGAAAGGTCACAATAATCGGCGCTTGGATTGCGGGATCCACATAGCTTTTTAAACCGATCAGAGCCATGCCTTCGATGAGCGCATGGCAGTTACGCGCGTAGCGTCCGCCCCGGGCGTCCAGGCCGCCCTCTTCCCAGTACTGTTGTAGCGCTTCATCAAGCGCAGCAACAACGTGTGTTGGAGGTGTGAAACGCCACTGCGTGGTTTTTTCCATATAGACCCACTGGTCGTACAAGTCCAGTGCGAGGGAGTGGCTGTTCCCTTCACATTTTTCAAGTGTGCTGCGCTTGATGATGACAAAGCCCATGCCCGGTACGCCTTCGATACATTTTCCCGAGGCGGCAATCACTGCATCGAATGGCGTTGTACGCGCATCTATTTCAATTGCGCCAAAAGAGCTCATCGCATCAACGATCAGACCTTTGCCGTGACGCGATACAACTTGAGCAATGTCATTCAGAGGATTCAGCACACCAGCGCCTGTTTCACAATGCACCAGTGCCACGTGCGTAATAGAAGGATCGCTGGCAAGGGCTTGTTCAACATCGGCTGCGAGTACCTGTTGGTCTTCTGTGTACTCAATGGTGGTGCACTGGCGGCCAAGATATTTGCAGATCTTGGCAATTCTCTGGCAATAGGCACCATTGCTTGGAACCAGGACGTGCCCCTGACGTGGAACGATGGTGCCGATGGCCGCTTCGACGGAAAAGGTCCCGCTGCCCTGAAGTGGTACGCATTCATGGCTGCCCGCGCCATGCACGATGCGAAGAATTTGTTCGCGTAAGCGCGCGGTGATCTGATTGAAGTCCGAATCCCATGATCCCCAGTCTTTCATCATCGCTTGTTTGGTGCGATCCGAAGTGGTGAGAGGACCGGGTGTCAGCAATATTGGATAGGCGGCATAGGACATAAGGGTCTCCAGATATTAAATATTATGTACGTGTTAGATTGCGCCATTTTTGCGTGCGCGCAAGCAAGACGCTCGTAAATAACGAGTAGATCAGGCAGATCACGATTGAGGTGAGGACAATCAGACACGCAAGAGCTGAGGCCGGCCCGATTTCACCTGACTCATCTAAATGCATGATTGCGATGACGGCCAGAATCGTGTCAGGGGTGTAAATGAATACTACGCAGGAAAGTGTCGCCATGGCGACCACGAAATAATAGCGTGCAATGTCGAGTACGGCTGGCAAACAGACAGGTAACGTGACTCTGAAAAAGGTGACGTAGAAGGGTACTTTAAGTGAGGCGGACACCGCTTCAAAATCATTATCAATCTGCTTGAGTGCGGTGACTGCGGTCAGGTGGCCCGAGGTGTAGTAATGCGTAATCGTTGACAGGACGATTAATGTCATCGTCTGATAGAGAAAGTTCAGAGGATTATCAGGATTGTTGAAGAACACGACATAGCCCAGACCCAGCACGAGACCGGGTACTGCCATCGAGAGCACAGCTAAAAAATGCATCACAGGACGCATCAGACCCAGCTTAGGCGTTTTTTCAATCAAATAGGCACCGATGAAAACGATCAGTGCACCACTCACCGCAGTGATACTGGACATCACCAGACTGTTTTTATACGCCTGTGCAATGTCACTCTCAAACAGTACAAAACGATAGTGATCCAGCGTCACTGACAAGTTATAGGGCCATAGTTTGATCAGTGATGTGTACAAGGCCATGCCAATCACACCGAGCAGGAAAATACACACGATGACGCAGTACATCGCCATAAGACCATCGGTTGACCAGTTGGCTTTAGGTATAAAAGGGACGGAGCGGGCGGTAAGTTGCGCACGAATTTTCCGTCTCACTACGTTATCAATGACAAACGAAATAATGGACGGCAAAATGAGCAATAAGCCAACTACGGCTCCCATCGAAAAATTATGTTGACCGATGACCTGCTTGAATACATCGACCGCGAGCACATTAAAGTTCCCACCGATCACTTTAGGCGCGCCAAAATCAGAAATTACGTAAGTAAAGACAACCGTCGAAGCGCTGATCAGGCCGTATTTACAGGCCGGAAGCGTAATGGTGGTGAACGTTCTAAAAGCGCTCGTGCCTAGCGCATTGGCAGCTTCGTAAAGTCTGCCATCAGATAGCGATAGCGCGGTGACAAGAATCATCAGCGCGTGAGGGAAGGTGTTGTATACCTCGGCGAGGATGATGCCTGGTGCTCCATAAATAGAGCCACCCGCTAGTAATGGTTTGAGGATGCCTTGGTTGCCGAACCACTGAACAAATGAAATAGCGGAAAGCAAAGAGGGAGAAAGCAAGGGAATCAGCGCAATGATCCGGAATGTCGATTTCAAGGGAGCAGGCAGACAACTACGCGTCAAGGCGTAAGCAAAAAGAAAGGCACTGGGAACAGAAATTAAGACAACAACCAGGGACACCCAAACTGAATTCCAGGCAGACTGAACAAGGGCCGGTGTCTGCACATACACAATGAAGTTAGTCAGGCCAACAAAATTACCTTTTTTATCCAAGACGGCATTGACTAGAATGGCCCAAAGCGGCGCAAGTAGAAAACATCCCAGCCCAATCAATATGCAGGATAGGACAAGACGAGCGATCAAGCGGTCCCAGTTGAGCTGACTCAAAAAATATTCGATGGTTTGTGCGAATGGTTTTTTGATCAAGGTAGGTTGCATCAGGTTGAACCCACTGCAAAAGCACGAATGCGATTCGCTCGCAGGGCAAGCGCAACAGACTGTCCGACACGAATGTCGTAATCATGCATCTGAGTTAACGAAAAGTGAAAACTTAGTGTTTGACCATCAAGCTCAGCGCAGCTGATCTCAGCAATGCAGGAGCCACCTAGAAACTCAACGTGGTTGACCAGAGCTGTTAAGCGATTTGGTGTGTCTGCGGTGATGTTTTCAAGTAAGCGGTCTTCTGGACGCAGATATAGGTTGACCTCAGTGCCCGCAGGGTGATCGCACCCCTCGCAATGCAATTCCAGATGGCCCGTCCGAAAGCGTTGTTCGCCAAGAGAGGTGGCGGGGAGCACATTAATCTTGCCAACAAAATCTGCGACGAAGGGTGTTGCTGGTTGTTCGTAAATCTCTTGCGGTGTGCCGATTTGTTCAATCACGCCATGATTCATTACAACAATCCGGTCTGCCATTGAAAGCGCTTCTTCCTGATCGTGCGTGACCATGATCGTAGTCACGCCGACCTCTTGTTGCAAGCGCCGAATTTCACCACGCAGGCGAACACGTTCAAGCGCATCTAGTGCCGAGAGCGGCTCATCGAGTAATAACAAACCTGGTTTGGTTGCAAGTGCGCGAGCAAGTGCTACGCGTTGCTGTTGACCACCAGAAAGTTGGCTGGGATATTTATTGCCTGAGGTGGGCAGGCCAACGAGCGTCAATAACTCTTTGACACGCGTTTGAATCTCCTGACGATTGGTACGGCGATTGACGAGTCCGTACGAGACATTGTCAGCGATAGTTAAATTAGGAAATAGTGCATAAGATTGAAAAACAATTCCATAGTCGCGTTTTGCAGGGGGCAAGTCTGAAATGTCCCGGCCGCCTTGAAGAATGTGTCCTGAATTTTGAGTTTCGAGACCGGCAATGATTCTAAGTAAGGTGGTTTTGCCGCAGCCTGAAGGCCCCAGCAGGCACAACATTTCACCTTGATGCACAGACAGATCAATGTTGTGCAAAGCAGTGAATGCATCGAATTTTTTTTGGATGCCGCGAATTTCTAGTGCAAGTTCAACGTTGGTCTGTTTGTCAGTTTGACTTGCGCTGGTCAATTGCATGGTGGCCTGATTATGAAAAATTGTAAAAAACGGGCATCGCAGGATGCGATTGCCCGTTTATGTCATGCATGAAAATTATTTCTTTTCTGACTTGCCATCGTAGCGCTTGCTCCACTCAGCAAGAATACGATCACGATTTTCTGAAGCCCAATTGAAGTTGTTTTTGATCAACAGGGAAGCAAAATTAGCGGGGATACCTTCCAGTGGTTTAGCAATACCAGGCAACGTTACAATCGCCCACCATTGTGAGTTGAGTGTTTGTGATTCTTTGCCAGCCATCCAATCAGCAAAGCGTTTGGATTGTTCAGGATGTTTGGTGGTTTTTACAACACCAGTGGCCTCGATGTCCCAACCCAGACCTTCTTTCGGAAAGATCAAATCAATGGGGGCACCTGATTTTTTGACTTGATGTGCACGGTATTCAAACGAGATGCCAATAGGGAACTCGCCTGCACCGGCTTGACGACATGGCTTCGAGCCGGAGTGAACATATTGACCAATGTTTTCATGCAAGGCGTCCATGTATTTCCAGCCGTCTTGCTCGCCCCACATCTGCAGCCAGCCTGCGACATCGAGATAACCCGTGCCGCTTGAGGCAGGATTAGGCATCGAGATTTTGCCCTTATATACGGGCTTAGTCAGGTCTTTCCATGTTTCAGGCTTAGGTAGATTTTGTTTTGCCGCCTCGACGGTGTTGAAGCAGATTGCCGCAGCAAATACATCCATACCCACCCATGTAGGAGGACGGGCCTGATCAGAATACTGTGGATCGAGCTCTTTAAAGCCTTTTGGTTCGTAAGGCATCAACATGCCTTCTTTTGCAAATAAGGCCAAACTGGTTGCCGCCACACCTGCAATCACATCAGCCTGAGGATTTGCTTTTTCAGCGAGGATCTTGGCTGTGATGATGCCCGTTGAGTCGCGCACCCATTTGATTTCGATGTCTTTGTTGTCTTTTTCAAAAGCATCTTTAAAAAGCTTGAGTGCATCGGTTTCGAGAGCGGTGTAGACAACGAGTGGTGTTTTGGCCTGAGCCATGGCAGCGCCAGAGCTTAAAGCAAGTGAGACGGCGGACAATGCCGCACCTAGAAAGTACAAAGGCTTTTTCATGACTGTTTCCTTATGGATTAAACCAACCATACATCTTCACGACTTCATATGACACGTATATGACAGAGGAAGTGATTTTTAAAGCGTCTTTCAACAGGCTGTAATAAAGGCGCGTCACAATGACCACAGCAAATGACCGCAGCAACAGTACAAAATTTAGTTGGCATTTTATAAACTGTCAACTGCAAACTGTAAATCGTTGACAGTTTGCACCGGTGTGGTTTCTAATCAATGAATGACTACAGAAACGAGTTTAAAAATGCACACTTCTGGTGCGCTTATTGGTGTTGGCAAAGTTTTGCCTGCTGACGTAATGACGAGTCAGGCAACCGCTACTGCGATTGCACTACTGAATTCCAGCAGCTTGCCAATGCTGGTGCAGGAAGAAATTGAACGTTTGATTATGACGGGGGCCTTGCTGCCTGGGACGCGAGTCAATGAGACCGAGCTTGCACAGCGGTTTGGGACCAGTCGCGGGCCTGTTCGTGAGGCACTGCGCGCATTGGAAGAGGTTGGTTTAGTCAGGAATGAAAAAAACCGTGGCGTATTTGTCCGAGAGATTTCTTTTGAAGAAGCAGACGAGATCTATGAATTGAGAGAAGCACTCGAAGAAGTCGTTGGAAAACGCGTCGCAGTGCGCGTCACAACTGAACAAATAGCCATCATGCATGGTTTGGTTGATGCCATGGAAAAGGCAGCAGAAAACGAACAAGCAGAAGAGTATGCGGGACTCAATTTACAGTTTCATGAAATGCTGTTGCAAACCGCCGCAAGTCAAAAGCTGACAGAGACATACAAACGACTGGTTAAAGAATTGCATTTGTTTCGCATGCGAGCCCTCACGCAAGGCGGTGGATTACATGTCTCGGCACCAGAGCATCGAGAAATTGTCAAAGCCATTGAATCAAGAAATTCCGACATGGCGGGTAATGCATTAAAGGGACATGTCGCAACAAGCAGAGCAAGAATGCACAAAGCTTACGAAAAAACCTTACAGCAAGAAGCGTAAAAAATTGGCTCGCTAAGTACTAAACATATTGAAAGAAAAAAAAGGTCAAAGAAAATGAAAATGATTGAAGTCAATGGACGTAGTTATAAATGGATGAACAATCCTATCGTGGTTGTATGCGTGGACGGTTGCGAACCGGACTATTTGACACAGGTAGCAAAGTCAGGCGTCGCCCCGTATCTGGCAAAAATCATGAAAGAGGGTACGAACTGGCTCGCTGACTGCATAGTGCCGTCGTTTACCAACCCGAATAACTTGTCCATCGTGACAGGCGTACCACCGGCAATACACGGAATTTGCGGCAATTATTTTTATGATCGTGATCTCGATGCAGAGGTCATGATGAATGATCCAAAATATTTGCAAGTAGGAACAATACTGGCTGCTTTTGCTGATGCCGGTGCAAAGGTTGCCGTGGTGACAGCAAAAGATAAATTGCGAACCTTGCTGGGTCACAAAATGAAAGGTATTTGTTTTTCATCAGAAAAGTCAGATCAGGTCAGCATGGCTGAAAACGGTATTGACGATGTGCTTGCGATGGTAGGTAAACCGGTACCTTCCGTATACAGCGCAGATCTTTCCGAGTTTGTCTTTGCTGCAGGCGTCAAACTCATGGAGCGCAGCCGACCAGATTTGATGTATCTGTCGACCACCGATTACGTTCAGCATAAGGCCGCACCCGGTAGCGAGGCCGCAAATGATTTTTATAAAATGATGGATGGATATCTGCGGCAGCTTGACGATATGGGCGCCAGCATTATTCTGACTGCTGATCACGGTATGAATGACAAACACGATCAGAGCGGTGCACCCAATGTGGTGTACATGCAGGATGTTCTGGATGAATGGTACGGCGTTGGACAGGCACGAGTGATTCTGCCGATTACCGATCCGTATGTTGTACATCACGGCGCGCTTGGTTCGTTTGCGACAATATATGTACCCCAGGGCACTGTTGTGAAAGACTGGATCGCTAGGATTAAAACACTTGAGGGGATGGAGTCGGTATTGTCACGTGAAGAAGCCGCGCACGAATTTGAGCTGCCTGCTGAGCGGATCGGCGATATCGTTGTTGTATCAACTAAGCACGTCGTCATTGGTACAGCAAAGCATAAGCATGATCTGTCAGGCCTGGATGTTCCTTTGCGTTCACATGGTGGAATCTCGGAGCAGCGTGTGCCGGTTGTTTGCAATAAAAAATTGACAGGTGTTGATGCTGGAAAACGGTTACGGAATTTTGATGTGTTGGACCTCGTCTTGAATCACGTTTGATCGGGTAAGCGGAGAGCAAGCATGCAAGCCAACACTAAAATTGAAATTCGTCATGAAGCGCTTCGCATCGCTGGTGAAAAGGTATATCGCGATCGAGTGATTGAGGTCACGTATCCATACACGGGCGAGGTGATTGCTACTGTACCTAAAGCAACGCTCGAAGATGTTAAACGCGCATTCAAAATAGCGCGAGCATATCAATCGAAACTCACACGTTACGATCGATACAAAATTCTCATGCGTGCGGGTGAAATCGTTGCCAGCAAAAAGGATGAGCTCTCGCGGGTGATTACGCTTGAGTCAGGGCTGTGCCGCAAAGACAGTTTGTACGAGGTCGGCCGTGCCTCTGATGTGTTGCTGTTTGCGGCCAACCAAGCACTGGTCGACGATGGTCAGGTATTTTCTTGTGACTTAACACCGCACGGCAAAAGCCGAAAGGTCTACACGCTTAAAGAGCCTCTGTTAGGTGCGATCTCAGCGATTACACCGTTTAACCATCCGCTTAATCAGGTCATTCATAAAGTAGCACCCGCGATTGCGACAAACAATCGCATCGTTTTAAAGCCAAGCGAAAAAACGCCTCTCGCTGCATTCATGTTGGCAGATATTTTGTATGAGGCAGGGTTGCCGCCTGAGATGCTATCAGTCATTACCGGAGATCCAAAAGAAATCGCCGATGAGATGCTGACCAGCCCAGATATGGATCTGGTGACCTTTACAGGTGGTGTGGCGATTGGCAAATACATTGCTGCGAAAGCTGTCTATAAGCGTCAGATACTTGAACTAGGAGGTAATGATCCTATCATCGTCATGGAAGATGCGGATATAGAAGAAGCTGCATCACTCGCTGTTGCGGGTTCCTATAAAAACTCAGGACAGCGTTGCACGGCAGTCAAGAGAATGTTGGTGCACGATGCCGTCGCAGATCATTTTGTGTCGCTATTGCTAGCCAAGACAAAGGCACTCAAATATGGCGATCCGATGGATGAGTCCATGGATATGGGGTGTGTCATTGATGAGCCTGCAGCCATGCATTTTGAATCTGTTGTCAATGAAGCCATAGCAGGTGGTGCGAAATTGCTATATGGAAATATTCGTCAGGGTGCGTTGTATTCGCCAACAATACTTGATGGTGTTGATCCCCAGATGACTGTGGTCAAGCATGAAACGTTCGGACCAGTGTCTCCAGTGATACGCTTTAAAAATATCGAAGAAGCGATCGCGATTTCCAATAGTACGGCCTACGGCCTGTCCTCCGCAGTGTGCACCAATCGTCTGGATTACATCACGCGTTTTGTTAAAGAGCTGAATGTTGGAACGGTGAATGTGAGGGAAGTGCCTGGCTATCGCTTGGAGATGACGCCTTTTGGTGGCATTAAAGACTCAGGACTTGGTTATAAGGAAGGCGTTCAAGAAGCGATGAAAAGCTTCTGCAATACCAAGACCTATTCGTTGCCCTGGTAAACGCCAACACTCAGTCATAGCAAGAATAAACACGCATGAAAAAACAAAGACCTTTCTGGCTTGAACAGGCGCTAGCCGCTGAAAAGCAACAACCCGTCACACCACTGCTCGGAGAAATCACGGCAGAGGTTTGTATTGTCGGCGGCGGCTATACAGGTCTGTGGACGGCGCTACAGATTAAGCAACAAGCACCAGCTACTGATGTGGTGGTGCTTGAAGCGGATATCTGTGGAGCAGGCGCAAGTGGTAGAAATGGTGGCTGTGTGTTGTCCTGGGCAACAAAATACATGACGCTGCAAAAACTGTTTGGCGAGTCAGAGGCTCAACGTTTAGTAATCGCGTCTGAGCAAGCCATCGAGCATATTGGTGCTTTCGTACGCAAACATCAGATCGATTGTGATTTCCGACACGATGGCGTGCTGTATACGGCCATGGCAGCAGCACACGTTGGGAGTACAGATTCCGTAATCGCAGCACTTGCTGCGCGAGGACTGAATAGTTATGAAACCTTACCGGCACAGCAGGTCGCGACACGTTCCGGTTCAATCAGTAACATCGCAGGCGTATTCTCACCGCGCGGTGCCAGTGTTCAACCAGGTAAACTCGTAAGGGGAATGCGTCGCGTTGCGCTGGAAATGGGCGTAAGGATCTACGAGCAAACACCTATGCATCGGATTGATCCTGATGTTCAGCCTGTTGTGCACACCGAAGCGGGTAAGGTGACTGCCAAAAAAGTAGTCCTCGCACTTAATGCCTGGATGCCACAGAAATTTTCCGAGTTTTCCAGATCGATCGTTGTGGTGTCGAGTGATATGGTGGTGACGCAGGCGCGTCCTGATTTGCTTAAGCAGACAGGCTTGCATAATGGCGTTGCGGTGTTGGATTCGCGGACCTTTGTTTATTACTATCACAGCACTTCCGATGGACGCATCATGCTGGGCAAGGGTGGCAATACTTTTGCGTACGGTGCACGCATGTTGCCGGTGTTTGATCAGCCCAGCCCCTATCGCGCGCAGCTTGGAGCGGCGGTTGGTGAATTTTTTCCTCCGTTTGCCGGACTAAACATCGAGGCAAGCTGGAATGGCCCGTCAGACCGTGCGACGACCGGCTTGCCATTTTTTGGAAACTTGCGTGGACACCCGTCGATTTTTTATGGCTTAGGTTATTCGGGTAATGGTGTGGGCCCGACCTATATGGGCGGACAGATTTTGTCCTCACTGGCCTTGGGGCAGGATAATGCCTGGACGCGTAGTGCAATAGTTAAAGGACCTAGAGGACACTTTCCTCCAGAACCCGTGCGCTATTTTGGAAGCTTGTTGGTTCGCGGTGCGATCCGTCGAAAAGAGCGGGCTGAAATGCTTGGCCGTATACCGTCCAGACTCGACCGAGGCCTGTCACATCTTGCTGATGCGGCTGGCAAGGCCGATCATGGCTGATTATCCGTTATATGTTTTTTTAATCGTTCTGGGTTCCGCGGTGTTACATGCATCATGGAATGCTTTGATTAAAAGCGGACAGGATCGGTTGCTCCACACCGCAGCAATAGTATTTTGGGCCGGCGTTGTTTCATTGCCCTTTCTTTTTATCGCAGAGCCCCCCGCACGAGAAAGCTGGTCATTTCTAGCCACTTCAAACGCGATTCATATGATTTATTACGTTGCCCTTGCGAGCGCATATCGAACCGGAAATCTCAGTTTTGCCTACCCCTTGATGCGAGGCAGTGCTCCATTGATCGTGGCGCTCGGCTCCGTTTTTATTTTTCGCGATGCACTGGGTGCAATCAGCTGGCTGGGTATTCTGTTGGTTTGTGCAGGCGTCCTGACGATTGCGATCCGCACAGGACAACAAGGTTCTTGGACCACGATAGGGTGGTCTTTGCTTTGCGCAACAACGATTGCGGTGTATTCATTAGCGGATGGGCAGGGTGCGAGGCTGTCACAGAGTGTGACAGGATATGGTGCCTGGATGTATCTGATGGAGGCGATTGTTTTCATCAGTGGAATGATTGTGTTTGGCCGCGGCCCAAGGCTTGCCGCCTACATCGTTACGCATTGGCGCACGACTTTGCTGGGTGGCGCGATGTCTGCGTTAGCCTATGGGATTTCTCTGTGGGCCATGACGCGAGCGCCAGTCGCTCTGGTGTCGGCAACGCGGGAAACCTCAGTATTATTTGCAACACTGATTGGGGTATGGTTCCTCAAGGAAAGGCTTTCCTGGCGGCAGTGGATGGGTGCAATCGTTGTGGTGGTAGGCACGATGTTGTTACGAGGTTAAGATTAGATCATTGAGGAGACCACGATGATCAAAAAATTAATAAAACCCGTTCGATTTCAACAGCACTTGTTTACTAGCCTGATGGGGCTATGTTGTCTGGTCTCAGTCACGGTCGCGCAAGCCGCATTTCCTGAAAAACCTGTTACGTTAATCGTGCCATTTGCGGCCGGTGGACCGACCGACGTGCTCGCGCGCGTAGTGGGTGAGAGTCTGGGCAAAGTACTTGGCCAGCCCGTGATCGTTGAAAATACGCCAGGGGCAGGCGGCACGGTAGGCAATACACGAGCATCCCGTGCGGCACCGGATGGCTACACCATGCTGATTGGCAATGGCGGTACGCTCGCGGTATCGGCTACGTTGTATAAAAACTTGAATTACAACGTACTGACAGATTTCATCCCAGTGGCTTCGATAGGCGATGCGCCACAGATTGTTTCGGCGCGTAAAGACTTTCCTGCAACGGGGTTAGATGAGTTTGCAGCGTATTTAAAACAGAATGCAGCAAAACTGAATTTCGGTGCGGCGGGCGTTGGCTCGGGAACCTGGCTTGGCGGTCAACTGATTAACGTCAAATTGGGTGTCAAGGTGAATGGTGTGAATTATCGTGGCGCAGGTCAAGCGGTCAATGATGTGATGGCTGGGCATCTGGACTACATGGTTGAGAGCACAACAACGGCCGTGCGCTACGTCAAGTCCGGCATGGTCAAAGGGGTGGTGGTATTGCGTCCCAAGCGAATCAAGGCCTTGCCTGAGGTGCCTTCGGCCGGTGAGTCTGGATATCCTGATTTGCTCTATGACATCTGGAATATGGTGCTGGTGCCTAAAGGCACGCCAGCGGCGGTTGTCACGCAGCTCAATGCGGCCGTGCGCCAAGCGCTTCAGTCTCCCGAGGTACAAGCTAAATTCGAAGCCGCAGGCATCGAATTGCCAAGCGAAATACAACAAACACAGGCTGGTGCAACGGAGTTGTTATCGAGCGAGGTCGCGCGGTGGAGGCCTGTGATTATTGAGCTGGGTGCAACACCAGACTGATTGGAATGGATAAAGAGATCACGATGCAAAGCATGAATGTTTCCAGTTATTTTTGTCCAACTAAAGTGTTTATGGGTGTGGGCGCTCACCAAAAAATTAAAGAGGTGGTGCTTGAGCTAGGTTGCAACCGAATCTTTATCGCGGTGGATGCCGCGCTTTTGAAAAGCGATTTTTATCTAGGCATTGAAAAACTACTTGAAGAAGCCGGGGTTGAGGTTGCGATCTTTACTGAGATTGAGCCTGACCCAAGTGCACATACCGTTGAAAAAGCATTCGCCGTATGCATGCAGCATCAGGCATCAGTTTTATTAGCGATTGGTGGCGGAAGTACGATGGATGTGGCAAAAGCCGTCGGTATTCTTGCAACCAATGGCGGACGTATCCATGATTACGAGGGAATCGAAAAATTTAATATCCCACCCTTGCCATTGATTGCAATTCCAACGACAGCGGGAACAGGCTCAGAGGTTTCAGGGTCGTGTGTCATTAGTGATACAGAGAAAAACCTGAAGATGTCCATCAGACATGCTTCATTAAATCCGGCAAAGATTGCGATTCTGGACCCGTTGGCATTGTGTTCGTTACCGGCACATGTTGCTGCGCATTCTGGTATTGATGCGTTTGTGCATGCGTTTGAATCTTATATTTCCTTACAAGCAAATCTCATCACTGATGCGATCAATATTCAGGCGATCGAATTAATCTCCAGCAATATTCGCGCATTTGTTGCTGATAGAACGAATCTGGAAGCGGGCTTGAATATGCTGTGCGGCTCAGCGCTCGCCGGGATGACGTTCGGTCAGACGGGACTCGGCAATGTGCATTGTATGGCCAGGTTTGTCGGAGCCAATTATCATTTGTCACACGGTTTATCCAATGCGGTCTGTCTGCCGCATGTGGCGCAATTTAATCTTGTTGCACGCCCCGAAAAATTTGCCAAAGTAGCGGTTGCAATGCATCAGTCCACGCAAGGCCTCTCTTTGCAAGAAGCCGCCCGCAGTGCGGTCGTCGCGATCGAGCAAATGTGTTCGGATTTGAATATTCCGAAACGGCTGCGCGATGTGGGTGCCACGCCAGAACGCTTCGATGAAATGGCGCAGGCCTGTACGCAGGCGAATTACAACCGCTGGAATCCTCGACATACCTCGACCGAAGAATTCAAACAGTTGTTTGAACAGGCGTATTAGCTGACGAGTGAGTTACCAGGCAGAACCCGCTTCCCACAACAGCGGTTGATTGGCTTGTTTCGCCTGACGCATCAGTTCGAGTAAAGGATGTGCGCGTTGACGCAGACCTACTGGGAGCGACAGCGCATCGCGTGGCAGATCCTCGTCTTCATCGTTTTGTGCAGCAGGTTTATCCTGTGCAATGGCTTGCTCGAGAGACGCGATCGCATCAACCAGTTGTTCGGGGGTAAATACGCCTCGCACGGGGATCTCTTTGTCCATGATTTTCCCGGCAATGCGCATGATGGGTTGGGCATGCTGAGACAGCATCAGAACACTTGCGCCGGCTTTGCTGCTGAACGTAACTAGCATCGTAGTTTCCTCAATGGAGAAATCGGTACGCAGGTGGTTGCTCCACACTGCACTATCTCGCAAGCTTACAGGTTTTGCGTGAGGTAGTTTACCGATGAGAGATTTCATCAGTAGTGGATTGATTTTAATCCTCAGTTCTGTTTCAGGCTTGTTGTTGGCGCCGACAGAAAAGAAGCAGGAAATGGTTTGCCGGGCAACCTCCATGGGTAATCCGTGTGCGCAGGGGGGTGTTGCGACGCTTGGCCGTTCAACGCCCGGGCCAGATCACGGTACCGGTAATCCGATTGATTTGCGTAGTGGTAACAAATACCAGCGTGAGACGGATCTCCCCATGCAGGCTTCAGGCCTTGAGTTAGTGAGGCACTACAACGCGATGGACCCGCGTGTGAGTGCACTAGGGCGTGGATGGTCCTGGTCTTATGACACGCGTATCTATGTAATCGGTCAGCAGTTGCAAGTGATACAGGCCGATGCGAGCCGACTCGTGTTTGAATGTACGCAAGGCCGTTGCGTGTCAAAGGAAAAGCTGCGGGGTGAGATCCGGTCACTCACGTCAGGATGGTTGTGGCTGTGGCCGACAGGTAAGCAATTAACGTTTGACGCGCAGGGCAGATTAACGCGTTTATATAGCAAGCCAGATAAGGATGTTTTGATTCAACGCCATCCCGAAACCAGCAAACTATTTGGAGAGATTGATTGGGTCCAGGCAGAAGATCAACAGTTGAAATTTAATTATCACCTGCAAGCTCATCGGCCCAAGTTATTGGCAGTCCAGACTCCTCAGGGTACGTTCCACTACCTGCATGATCAGCCCGTGGAAGACATGACTCTGAGCAAAAAGAATAATCGTTTGTTCCGTGTCATCAGACCCGATGCTATGCAGCGTAGCTATCACTACGAACCTAATTTGCAAGCAGGCAACGCCTATGCGTTGACCGGGATCTCTGTCGGGGATAACAATTCAGCGCAACGTACGCATAGCTGGCGCTACGATCACGCTGGCCGCGCTAATTTATTTATTTCAGGGCCGTTAGACCATCGCGCATCGAACGTGACCATACCTTTTAATCACACAAGGCCAGATTTAAAAATTGAATCCGATGAAAAAGGTGTGATCCGCGCGCTTGATATGAATGTGACGGGATGGCCAGGTTTGAAATTAAGGTTCAATGCTGAGGCTGAGGTTTCATCGTGGCACATGCGTGGGCTAGGTGTCGAAAATTGGTCGCGTGGAAAATCTTTTCGCGGCAAATGGATACGTCGAACTTTTGCAGATCAATCCGCCTGGCAATGGCAATTAGATGCCCAGGCGCGCGTCATTTCAATGCGGACAGAGCAAGTTGGCAGACCGTCTGTAAAAACACGAATTGATTGGCGTGCCAATCGCCCTGTAGTGATTGAGCATCCCCAGGAAACACAGTTATTACGTTATGCGAGCCATACCCCTCACGGGTCTTTGATGCGTGAGCGAGAAATTTTTCGCCCGGCCATTGGTAATCATCGCGCATGGTCGTACCGTGAGCGTTTTCGCTTTAACGATGCGGGTCAGCGCAGTCAGCATATGTTGCCCGAAGGGGGCAGTGTGCATTACTGGTGGAAGGGACATCGCTTGTTATCGATCGAGTGGAGAGACGCGCAAGGGCGACGGTATCCCATCATTGATGCAACAGCTGCCGGTATCCGTCATGGGAATGGGCTGATCACTACTGCGATAAAAGATCGATTGGGACTAACGGATCTGATTCTTTATCAACCCATCATAAAGTCAGCCTTGTTTCATCAACAACTACGCTACAACGCTCGGGGTGTCATTACGGCTGAAACGATCCGCAGTGTCGGTGTGCGCGAGGACTGGGTCTATCGTCGTGATCCGCGTAATCATTTGTTGCCCTCGGCATGGCCCATGGATCGCAGACAGGTGTTACGTGATGTGACAGGGTTGCCTGTGCGGGTGGGTGATAAGGTTTTACAGTATGGTGCGCAGCGAAGACTTGAGAGTGTAAAGTCAGTTTCTAAATTATTCAGCCCCGTGCAATACGTTTACAATGCAACGGGTGAAAGAATCTGGCGTGCTGATGGCACGCAGCAAACACAATATCTATTCGATCAGAATAAGTTGGTCGCCGAAGCGCAAGTCGTCGGGGATGCAATGCAAATTGTGCGACGTTATATCTATGCTCATCATGTACCCGTCGCCGTGATTGAAAATGGTCGTGATCTTTACATGATCCATACGGATGCGGTCGGTTTGCCAAGACTGTTGACCGATACCCATCAGCGGGTGCGCTGGCATGGCCAGTTCAGCCCATATGGTGAGCTCAAGGCAGAGCAGGGCGACCAGAAGATGTTGTTGCGTCTGCCCGGTCAGCTTGCGGATCCTGTTACGGGATTTCATGAAAATTACCAACGCACGTATGAGCCGCGCTGGGGACAATATCTGGAGCCAGATCCTTTGGGACCGATGCCTGGTAATAGTCTCTATGGTTATGCTGCGCAACAGCCTCGCCGGAATGCTGATCCACTGGGGCTGATGCTTTTCGCCTTTGACGGTACGGGCAATCAACCTTCTTCATTGACTAACGTATGGCTGTTTTCCAAGGCCTATCGTGATGGGCCTGTGCACTACATTGCGGGACCCGCTGGCGATGTGGGGATGACCCCAACGGATGTCAAAACAGATATGGCGGTTGGCTGGTCAGGCAGCGCGCGCGTGAATCAGCAATGGGAGCGCTTGTTAAATGCGTTTGCGCAGTTGAGAGAGCGTAATAGTAAGCATAATCAAATCGTTCCAATCGATATCATTGGCTTTTCCCGTGGGGCGGCCCTTGCGCGGCATTTTGGAAATCGCGTCGTCGAACACGTTAAAGAGGGGAGGTTCTCGACTTATCACCCGCTGCATGGACTGATCTCGAGTTGTGTAGATCTGCGTTTCGTAGGATTGTTTGATACGGTGGCGCAGTTCAATGTGCTGGGACTGGGCAATGCAGCGTTCAACTTAGACATTGCACCGGCCTGGAAATGGGTGTCTCACGCCGTTGCACTGCATGAGCATCGCTGGTTATTTCCTTTAACCTCGGCGGCGGGTCCTGCAAATGTGGTTGAGCGCGCATTCGTCGGTGCACACGCAGATATCGGAGGCGGCTATCTCACCGCCGAGGCATCTCCTGGCTCTACGCCTGGCGACCTCTCACAGGTGGCCTTAGCCTGGATGCAGTGGCAGGCCGAAGCCGCAGGCGTTGGCTTAGGGCGAAAGGCTATGGCTCACACAGTGCGTCAGCCGTTGGTCCATGATGAGCGCGCTGTTTTTTCACGTAAAGCGCAGAACGGCGATCGGCGTGTCAATCATGCTGATGGCCGCAAGTGGGTGAATTACCAGGCAGATTTGCCCAGGATGGGGCAGGGTTTGCGCAAGGAGGTTGAGGCCTTTATCAACAGGCCACCCGACCTTTCCGCATTAGGCAGTGATGTCGTTGGACAAGTAGATATGGCGGGATATATGGCTTGGTTAAAAGATTCAATCGGGCTCAGTTGGCAGTGAACGCTTCGGTTCAGGCTCAATTCAGGCTATGATTTGAGCCTTCAAATCGTCGTTTTCAAGCCCATGCTCCCCGAGCAACATAACATCATCATTTCTAGTTTGCAGGCTGCTGTAGCCCGCATATTGCCCGATGCGGCCCCTCATATCGTTCTTGAGCGCCCAAAAGTGGCTGCACATGGCGATATTGCAACCAATGTGGCGATGCAACTGGCCAAACCAGCCAAGCGCAATCCCCGAGAGCTTGCTCAGGAGATTGTTGACGCGCTGATGGCAGACCCTGTCGCGCGCGTGGTCATCGAGTCTGCAGAGCTGGCCGGGCCCGGCTTTATTAATTTCCGGTTGACGCATGCAGCGCACAGCGCAGTGCTGCCCGCCATTACGCTTCAGGGGGAGGCCTACGGCCGCGCACCCCGTAAAGATCAAAAAGTATTAGTCGAATTTGTTTCGGCCAATCCTACGGGTCCTTTGCACGTTGGGCACGCCCGTCAGGCTGCGCTCGGCGACGCATTGTGTCGGTTGTTTGATGCGAACGGCTATGAAGTCAGTCGCGAGTTTTATTACAACGACGCTGGCAATCAGATTCATAACCTTGCCATCAGTGTGCAGGCACGCGGTCAGGGATTGACTCCAGAAAGTGAGCAATACCCAGCGGATGGCTACAAGGGCGATTACATTCAGGATATCGCGAATGATTTTGCGGCCGGTAAAACCGTCTCCGCTAGCGATGGCGAGCCTGTCTTGGCAAATGGCGACATCAATGATCAGGACAATGTCCGCAGGTTTGCAGTGGCTTATTTGCGGCGCGAGCAGGATCTGGATTTACAGGCTTTTGGTCTGGCCTTTGATAATTATTATCTTGAAAGCTCTCTCTACACCTCGGGTCGTGTGGATGACACGGTGACTAAACTCGTTGCTAGCGGGCACACCTACGAAAATGAGGGCGCATTGTGGTTGAAGACCACGGAGCTGGGTACGGGCGATGATAAAGATCGCGTGATGCGTAAGTCCGAGGGTGGATACACCTATTTTGTTCCGGATATCGCTTATCACGTTACGAAATGGCAACGTGGATTTACCAGCGCGATCAATATTCAAGGCAGCGACCATCATGGCACTGTCGCGCGCGTGCGCGCTGGATTGCAGGCACTAGATATAGGAATTCCTAAAGACTACCCGTCCTATATCTTGCACAAGATGGTCAAAGTGATGCGTGGTGGCGAAGAGGTGAAAATCTCCAAGCGAGCAGGCAGTTATGTGACGTTGCGTGATCTGATTGACTGGGTTGGCCGGGATGCCGTTCGTTTCTTTTTAATTCAGCGCCGTGCGGATACTGAGTTTGTCTTTGATGTGGATCTGGCGCGCGCAAAAACCGAAGAAAATCCGGTTTATTACATCCAGTATGCGCACGCCAGGATTTGTTCAATGCTGACGCAGTCCGGCTTTGATCAGACACAGAGAAACGCTGCATTGGTTGAGCATTTGACTGCGCCGACCGAGCTGGCGCTGATGCAACGACTGGCGGAGTTCCCCACGCTTGTCGCTGAGGCCGCCCAAGAGTTGTCACCGCATCTTGTGGCGTTCTGGTTGCGTGATTGTGCGGCGGATTTCCATGCCTGGTACAACGCTGAGCGCGTGCTGGTAGATGATCAGGCTCTGAAGCTCGCGCGTTTGCGCTTAGCCGATGCAACCCGTCAGGTGCTGGCAAATGGTTTGGCGCTGCTGGGTGTTTCTGCGCCTGAGCGGATGTAAGGAAACAACATGGCTAAACGCAAATCATCAGGCGGCAGCACGCTCTACGGTATTTTGGCCGGCTTGTTGATCGGTTTGATGGTTGCGGCTGCCGTGGCTTACTACGTAGTGAAAGCCCCCTCGCCCTTTGTCGATAAGGCGAGCCGCTCGCCTGACTCTTCTAAACCGGTTGACCCGAGGACTGCGCCAGATCCCAATGCAGGGTTAGGTGGGCGCAATGTAGTGGAAGGTACCCCCGTCGATCCGAATGCCGCTGCCTATGGCGCAGCGGGCCAGCAAGCACCCTCTGCGAAAACACCTGCGCCGGATGATTTGGGTGCCCTGATTGCAACCTTAAAGCCAACGGGTACGGTCGCAGCTCCCGCGCCTGCGCCTGTGCCACCCGCAGCTAAAGCAAATTCCCCGAAGCCTGAAGCTAAAACTGAAACAACCCCAGGCTCTGGTAATCAGACCTCGGCGGGCGGTACATACTATTTACAAGTCGGCTCGTTCAAAGTCCTTGAGGATGCGGAAACGCTGCGCGCAAGACTTCTGATGATGGGTATGCAGGTAGAAATTCAGCGCGCAGAAGTCAATGGTGTTCAGTTCAACCGCGTGCGTGTCGGTCCCTACGCAAGGATTGATGATATGAATAAAACGCGTGCAAGACTTGGCGAAGAAAAAATCCCGACCACGGTTGTACGTCAATAAATTAAGTACCTATGCCGCGGATATTTGGCTGAAGCAGTTCAATATATTTTTAAGGTAGAGCAAAATGCGTTTTTTATCGATGTCACGTTTGTTAGGTGTGTTGATTGCCGCCACAGCGGTATTTTTCTCACCTGCAGGAATATCGCAAGGTGCTCCCGCTGCCAAAGCAAAGTATCTTGAAATTAATCCGCCCCAGCCTACAGAGCCAGGCAAGGTTGAGGTGCTGGAGTTTTTTTCGTATGCCTGTCCTCATTGCGCCGTGCTTGAGCCGTTGATGGAAAAATGGACCAAAACGTTGCCAGCGGATGTCCTTGTCAAACCAGTGCCGGTGGCTTTCAATGCCAGCATGAAGCCGATGCAAATATTGTTTTATACGCTAGAGGCCATGAACAGGATGGATCTGCATGGCAAGGTATTTATTGCCATTCACGAAGAAAAAAAGAAACTCTTCACTAAGGCCGAGATTGTTGCTTGGGCGACCTCACAGGGCGTTGACCGCGCGAAGTTTGAAAGCGTTTATGATTCTTTTGGTGTGACCTCCAAAGCCCAGCGTGGCGACCAGCTGACAAAGTCTTATAACGTCCAGGGCACGCCCTCACTGGCAGTCGGTGGACGTTTTATTACCTCACCCTCCGAGGCGGGTGGCTATCAGGAAACCATTGACGTTGCTGCAGGATTGATTAAACAGCTGCGTGGAAAATAATTTCAAGATTGAACCGCGATGCAAAAAATTTAAGTAAAACGGTTAAGTGAAACGCCCCGTCAGTATTGTGAACTGACGGGGCGTTTTCATTGTGTTGTTCGAATTCGTACTAAGCAGGGAATAACTGATTTAATTCACGTAGCGCGCCATAAAATGTAAACATTGTTACAAAAGGTATCTATCGCCACAGCCAGCTGCCCTGTGGCGATAGGCCTGTGCTTAAGGGTTTCCTTACGCACCTTCCATCACATAAAACGTAATCGTGTGTGCGTATTTGTCACGATAGGATTTCGCTTCTTGTTGTTCTGGCGAGTCCCAGAAAGCAAGCGCCTGTGGGTAACTTTCAAACTCTATCAGAACGCGGCGACGCTCATCAGAGGGGCCTGCTTTGATCGAGGCATTGCCGCCACGCATTAAAAACTTACCACCAAATTTTGCAACCGCGGTGGTGGAGCGTGGTTGATAGTGCTCCTTGAAATTTTCAGGATCGCGTACAACCAGTTCTACGAAAACATAACCTTTAGCGGAGGACATAAAACGCCTTTGAGATAGTGAATGGAGGGGTATTTTTGTTAGCTGTTAATTTTATCGAGTGCCTGGGCGAGATCCTCGATCAGGTCCTGCGTAGACTCGAGTCCGATATGCAGACGAATCAATGCATGTCCGTCGCCCGTCCAGTAAGCATGTGAAGCAAGTGCACCAGGATCCACCCATTGCACCAGACTTTCAAAACCACCCCAGGAAAAGCCGATACCAAATAACGTCAGGGCATTGACGAATTTTTTCGCTGCGGTCGGCGTGCAATTTAATTCGATCGAAATCATCCCGTTCGAACCTGTGCAATCGCGTTGCCAGAGCGCATGACCTGCATCTTTAGGCCAGGCTGGATGAAAAATACGGGCGACCTCTTTGCGGGTGTCAAAAAATTTGCAAACCTCGATGGCATTGCGGGCATGCTGTGGCATACGCACAGCCATCGTTTTCACACCACGCAGTGCGAGCCAGGCATCATCGGCACTGATGGAATTGCCCATCGCGTATTGCGCCGCATGAATGCGTGCTGCAATTTTTTCGTCTTTAACAATGACGGCACCGAGCATGACATCAGAGTGGCCCGCAACATATTTTGTTCCGGCAACAACGGAGACGTCGGCGCCGAGCGCCAACGGACGATAGATATAGCCAGAGCCCCAGGTGTTGTCCGTGATGAGAATCAGATTGTGTTCTTTTGCTGTGGCGGCAAGTGTGGTCATGTCCAGCATTTCAAACAGCAATGAGCCGGGCGACTCAACGTAAATGACTTTTGTGTTGGGCTGAATCAGTGAGCCAACATCGTCATGGCCCGCCGAAAAGTAAGTGACCGAAATGCCCAGGCCTTGAAGGAGCGCGCGATCCAGATTGCGCACAGGTCCGTAGACGCAATCAGCGACCAACACATGGTCGCCGGTTTTGAGTAAACCTAGAAACGCAATGTTAATGGCTGCCATACCCGATGGCGCGAGCACGCAATAGGTGCCACCTTCGAGTTGCATAAAGACTTGTTCGAGGGCGCGATGGGTATCCATGCCGGAACGACCGTAGGTAATGGCACGCTCCCCCGCTGCACGTTTGGCAAAGGCGCCCTCGAGGGCTTCGAGGTTTTCGAAGCGCACGGTGCTTGAGCGCATGGAGGGCAGGCTGACAGGAGCTGTACCTGTGGCGGGATCAAAGGGAGCACTACCAATGTGCAAGAGTTCCGTGTCGAGATGATGGGATGTCATGAGTAGGCCTTAAATTTTTGTAAACCGGATGATGCCGTCAGTACAAACTTCTCTTGATAGTTTGCCATCAAAATACAGTGCATGCAGGTGGGCGATCGCCTCGCCCATCGCGAAGGTAGTTTGGTGCAAATCAAGTTTTCGTTTAAACAGTACAGGCAAAATATCTGTTGTCGAGTGCGGCGTTGCGCAGGCATCAAGAACTTCTTGTAGCCTGTCCGCGTGATGTGCGTGTTGTTGGGCGATCCGCTCGTGTAAACCGGTAAAGGGGCGTCCGTGCGAGGGCAGTACTAACGTGTCTACGGGCAGGGGTGAAAAAGCATCGAGCGAGTTCAGGTAGGCAGGTAGTGGGTTACCCATGGGTTCATAGTCAAATACGCTGACGTTAGTTGAAATACGTGGCAATACCATATCGCCAGAGATCAGAACGTTTTTATCCGCGCAATATAACGACATGTGTTCAGGCGCATGACCATACCCTGCAATTGCCAGCCAGTCGTGGCCGTCGATGGTGATGCGGCTGCCGTCCATGATGCGTTTGAAAGAATTCGGCATGGACGGCACAAGGCCGGAATAATAGGCGGCACGGGCACGGATTTTTTCCTGCGACTCCTCGTCCACGAGTCCGTGGCGGATGAAGTGTTGCACGGTGGCCTCGCCGCCGGTTGCGCCACCATCGGTGCGACTCGACCAGAGCTTGGCGACCATGTAATCGGTCATGCTCATCTCTAGCGGCACATCCCAGCGATCGCAGAGCCAGTGCGCTAAGCCCACATGGTCTGGGTGCATGTGTGTGACGATTACACGCAAAACTGGCAGGCCCTGAAGTTGTGTGTCGAAAATCTTTTCCCACAGGGTTTTGACTTCCTCACGGCTGATGCCGCAGTCCACGATGGTCCAGCCCTCGCGTCCGTCGATCTTGTCGCGCAGCAGCCACAGATTGATATGGTCAAGTGCGAAAGGCAAAGGCATTCTGATCCAGCGCACGCCGGGCGCCAGCTCCAGCGTGCTTCCAGGCTCGGGCATGGTGTCACCATGGGGATAATGCAAGGCTTGTTCTTGGGGGTTCATTGCGCATTGTCTCCGTGCATTTTTTATCTAGATATATAGGATCGGCTCATCATAACGTTAAGGTAAAGTCTGAGCCAAGGCAGGCAAGTGGCAATGGACGTTTACATAATCACCACACCGCCTAAACAACAAAAAATAAATTTTGCGCAAAGGATTGTCGGCGAGACTTTTTGGGCGTAGAGTAAAATCCACAGAGGGCAAAATAGCCCGATTTTTTAACAGGAGCCTGTCTCATATGTTTGACATTCTGGTTTACCTGTTCGAGAACTACTACACCCCAGGCGCCTGCCCCACTGCAGACGTACTGGCCAAACGGCTTGCTGCGGCAGGCTTCGAGCATACCGATATCGACGAAGCCCTTGGCTGGCTAGTCGGCTTGGCCGAGACGACTGAGCAGTGTGTCGGTTTGTCCAGGTCTCCTGGTAGCGGCACTCGCGTGTATGCCGACAGTGAGCAACAGTTTCTGGGCGCGGGTCCGATCGGATTCATCACTTTTCTTGAGGCCACCGGTGCGTTGTCACCCGCACTCAGGGAAATCGTGATCGACCGCGCGATGGCGACCGCTGATTCACCGATGTCACTGCAAAAGATCAAGATCATCGCGTTAATGGTGCTCTGGAGTCAGGAGTCCGAGGTGGATCACTTGATTCTTGAAGAATTGCTGCGCGACGACCAAGACCGGTTATTGCATTAATCCGGTTGTGCTGTTGCCCTATACCGGCCGGTTTGCGCCCAGCCCGAGTGGTCCCCTGCATTTAGGCTCTGCCGTAGCGGCTGTGGCAAGCTATGTGGATGCGCGTGCGCACGCGGGGCGATGGCTGGTGAGAATAGAAGATCTCGATACGCCTCGCGTTGTGCCGGGCGCCACCGATATTATTTTGCAGCAGCTGCGGACGCTCGGCATGTTCGCGGATGGAGAGATTTTGCATCAATCTCGTCGATTAAGCGCCTATCAGGCTGCCTTTGATCAGCTTTTGTCTTTAAATTATGTTTATCCCTGCAGTTGTACACGACGTGAAATTGCTGATTCGGTACTGAGATTGCAGGGTGAGTTGCCAGAGGGAGAGCGCCCATATCCAGGAACCTGCCGCCAAGGCCTCTCAGAGGGCCGCCAGGGCCTTTCCTGGCGGCTAAGGGTGCCAGAGGGTTCCGTAAGCTTTAAAGACCGCTGGCTGGGCCCTATGAGCCAAGATGTGAGTCAGACGGTCGGAGATTTTGTCATTAAACGCGCGGATGGCATTTGGGCTTACCAATTGGCGGTCGTGGTCGACGATGCGGCTCAAGGCGTGACAGATATCGTGCGGGGCGAAGATTTGCTAAGTAGCACCGCCCGCCAGCAACAATTGGCAGCAATGCTTGACTACCCTGTCCCAAGAGTATTACATGTGCCTTTAGTTACGGATTTATCAGGGTTAAAGCTCTCAAAACAAAACAACGCCACCGCGCTGGATTTAGCCCAACCACTGGAAATTTTGCAAAAATCTTGGGAACTGCTTGGGTTCGAGCGCCTCAAAGCCACAAATATCGAGGATTTTTGGGCGCGAGCGACCCCCGTTTGGGTGCAACGCCTGAGTCGTGCTAACTTGCACGGCATCAATTAGTGCTTTTATGATCCGCGCTGTGCTCCGCTGACAACACTCGTCAGCAGGGTAAATTTCGGATTAAGCCGTCTCTGGATAAGAATGACTAAAACTTTGATCATTGCTGAGAAACCTTCTGTCGCACTCGACATTTCGCGTGCGCTGGGTGGTTTTACGCGCGAGGGTGACTACTTTGAGAGTGAGCATTATGTGCTGTCCTCAAGTGTTGGCCACCTGCTGAGTCTGATTGCTCCCAATGACCCCGTCAAGGGCAAGTGGAGTTTCACCCATTTACCGGTCATACCGCCGCAGTTCGAGATTAATCCCTCGGACAAGAAAGCGGGCGAGCGTCTCAAAATGCTCGTCAAGTTGATTAAGCGCAAGGATGTCAGCGCTTTAATTAATGCGTGTGACGCGGGACGTGAGGGCGAACTGATTTTCCGCTACATCCAGCAATATGCTGGGCAAAACAAGCCTGTGCAACGTTTGTGGTTGCAGTCGATGACTCAGGATGCAATTCGCGAGGCATTTAAAAACTTGCGGTCTGATGAACTGATGAAGCCGCTTGAAGCGGCAGCACGCTCACGTGCAGAGGCTGACTGGCTGGTGGGTATTAATGGCACGCGTGCCATGACCGCATTCAACAGCAAAGATGGTGGCTTTTTTAAAACACCGGTTGGCCGTGTCCAGACGCCAACCCTGACGATTGTGGCCGAGCGCGAAGAAAAAATTCGCAAGTTCGAGCCACGTGATTACTGGGAAGTACGGGCAACCTTTGTTGCGGCAGCAGGCCTGTATGAAGGCCGCTGGTTTGATCCGGCATTCAACAAGAATCCGACAGATCCGGAGCAGAAAGAGTCCCGCTTGTGGATTGAAGCGGCAGCCAAGAGTGTTGTGGCAGCTTGCCGTGAACAGCCCGGCACCGTGACGGAAGAAGCCAAGCCAAAAACAGAAACCTCGCCTCAACTCTACGATCTGACGTCGTTGCAACGAGAGGCGAATGGCCGCTTTGGTTTTTCTGCCAAGACCACGCTTTCTCTGGCGCAGAGCTTATACGAGCGCCACAAGGCTCTCACTTATCCGAGAACAGATTCGCGTTATTTGCCCGAAGACTATATCAATACTGTTAAAGACACGATCGCAGGGATTGCAGAAGGCCAGGGTGTCGCCAGGTCTCTGGCCCCCCATGCGGCAACGATCAGTAAAAATGCCTGGGTCAAGCCAAGTAAACGGATCTTTGATAACAAAAAAGTTTCCGATCACTTCGCGATTATCCCAACACTGCAAATTCCAAAAGAGTTAAGCGAAGCCGAAGCCAAGTTGTATGACCTGGTGGTCAAGCGCTTTTTGGCGGTGTTTTTCCCGGCTGCCGAATTCCGCATGACGACCCGCATCACAAAGGTACAGTCGCACCACTTTAAGACCGAAGGCAAAGTCCTCGTCTCGCCAGGCTGGATGGCCGTGTACGGTCGTGAAGCGCAAGGCGAAGACGCGACCTTGGTCGCGGTTGCTGAAAATGAAACCGTCCGTACAGAAGAAATCGAAAGCGTTGGCCTTGCAACCCGCCCACCTGCCCGCTACAACGAAGGTACGTTGCTGTCGGCCATGGAGGGCGCAGGCAAGCTGGTTGATGACGAAGAATTGCGCGAAGCGATGTCGGCAAACGGTTTAGGGACACCAGCCACCCGTGCCTCAATCATTGAAGGCCTGATCAACGAAAGTTATCTGCGCCGTGAAGGACGTGATCTGGTACCCACAGCTAAAGCCCGTCAGCTGATGACCTTGCTCAATGGCCTGGATGTCAAAGAGCTGACTTCGCCTGAATTAACGGGTGAGTGGGAACACAAGCTCAAGCAGATCGAACAAGGTGCGCTTGAGCGTGAGGCGTTCATGCGCGAGATCGCGCAAATGACGCAAGTCATTGTTAAACGCGCTAAGGAATATGATCGCGATACGGTGCCGGGTGACTATGTCACGCTTGCTGCGGTATGCCCCAAGTGCGGCGGTGTGGTGAAGGAAAACTATCGCCGTTATGCTTGCACAGCGTGTGATTTTTCTATCGGTAAACACCCCGGTGGCAGAACCTTTGAGCCTGTGGAAGTCGAGACGCTGATCATTGATAAACATATCGGTCCGTTGCAGGGTTTTATCAGCAAAATGGGCCGTCCTTTTGCCGCGATTCTGAAGCTCGATGGTGAGTCAAAGCTAGAATTTGATTTCGGTCAGCGTGATGAAGAATCCAATGAACCCGTCGATTTTTCAGGACATACGCCACTAGGCGCCTGCCCGAAATGTGCCGCACGCGTGTTTGAGCACGGGATGAGTTATATCTGCGAAAAATCAGTCGGACCGGATCGTAATTGTGACTTCCGTTCAGGCAAAGTTATTTTGCAGCAAGAAGTTGGTCCGGAGCAGATGACTAAGTTGCTGACGGTGGGCCGCACAGATTTGCTCGAAGGCTTTGTTTCAAGTCGTACCAACCGTAAATTCAAGGCTTTTCTTTCGCGGGGTGCCGACGGCAAGGTGAGCTTCGAGTTTGAAGCGCGTCCTGAAAAAGCAGGTGGTAAAACAGGTGCCCGGGGTGCTGCAAAAACGGCAAGCAAAACGGCAGCCAAGACAGCCACTAAAACTGCAGCTAAAAAGACGACGAAAACCGCTTCGAAGACGGCGACTAAAACCGTTAAGAAAGCTGCGACTAAGCGTGTCACGAAGACCGCAACGAAAACTGCAACGAAGTCCGCAGCAAAAAAAGCCGTTAAAAAAGTTGTGGCAAAAACGGTTGATGTTGAATAGTGGTTAACAGAGGTCCTTAAGGCTTAAATGAGTACGCACGCAGAAGTAAAACGCGTTACGGTGCCGCAGTTACAGGCATGTAAAGGTCAGCGCAAAATTGTTGCGCTGACGGCACATAATGTTTCAACCGCTCGCATCATTGATGACTACCTCGACTTTGTACTGATTGGCGACTCAACCGCAATGGTTGCTTACGGTTTACCCAATACGTTGTCGTTCACGCTTGAGCAGACAGGGCAGCACACTGCTGCAGTTGTGCGTGGTACGCAGCATGCTTGTGTGGTCGCTGATATGCCCTTTGGTAGTTATCAAGAGTCGGTATCACAAGCCTTTCGCAGCGCGGCTTACCTCGTCGGACAGGGTGCTGATGCAGTCAAGCTCGAAGGAGGGGCTGTGATGGCCGAGACCGTCGAGTATCTCGTCGCCCGAGGTATTCCAGTGCTCGCGCACGTGGGTTTGATGCCGCAGTATGTGAACACCATGGGTGGTTATCTGGCGCAAGGTCGTACACCCGAAGCGGCTGCCCGTATCCTGGCGGATGCACGGGCGCTCGAACAAGCGGGTGCTTTTGGTGTGGTGCTTGAAGGTGTCGCCGAAGCACTGGGTAGTGAGATTACAGAAAAAATTTCTATCCCTACTATAGGGATTGGCGCTTCAGTGGCTTGCGATGGACAAATTCTTGTCACAGAAGACATGCTAGGCTTAAGTGGTGAGCGCGTTCCCAAATTTGTAAAGCGTTACGCCGACATGGAAAGTGTCATGCGCCAGGCAGTCCAGCGTTATGCAGATGAAGTTCGTGCCGGCAAGTTTCCCGAAGCTCAACATTGTTTTGGTGTGAAACGCACCTGATTCAACAGACTGAAATTTATGACCACAACAGAAAAGCCCTGGCACGTCGTACGCAACTCTAAGGTTCACGGTAATGGCGTATTTGCAGCGCGTGCGATTCCGGCGGGCACCCAGATCATTGAGTATGGTGGCAAGACCATCAGTGCCAAAGAAGCAGATCGCCGTCATCCGACCAATCCCGATGATCCCTTTCATACTTTTTTCTTTTCCATCAGCTC
Organism: Alcaligenaceae bacterium; assembly: GCA_947380655.1. Lineage (GTDB taxonomy): Bacteria > Pseudomonadota > Gammaproteobacteria > Burkholderiales > Burkholderiaceae_B > Zwartia. Next base: position 51,430 of record CANCRX010000005.1, read on the forward strand.
AGGCAAAGTGATTGACGGAAATGACGAGGGCAATGACGCGCGCTGGATTAATCACTCTTGTGACGCCAATTGCGAAAGCTCGGAGAGCAAGGGAGGCAAGCGTGTGCATATCATCGCCAAGCGCGATATCAAGCGTGGCGAAGAGCTGAATTACGATTATGGACTGGTCATTGACGATGAGAAACTGACCAAGACGCTAAAGGCTCAATATCTGTGCCGCTGCGGAGCCGCCTCCTGCCGGGGTACCATGCTCGCCGTACCAAAGAAAAAATCAGGTAAAAAGAAAACTAAAAAGGGCGAATAAGCGCGCCCTTATTTAGCTGACAAGTGACCCCAGTCCATATCAAGACCCTAGTCCATATCAACGTCTAGCTGGTCGCGGTGGCCGCCATCAGTTGCCACCAGGCAAAACCCAGGGCAATCAGTGCCCCACCTGTCAGCATGGTCCTCAAACGGAACACCCAGTTTGGCATGAGCACAGGGGATTTGCGCAGCAACATGCTGTCAAGCAGCCATTGCAGTGCTAAGCCGGCCATGAGCATGCGCAAGCCAATGTCCGTTGTCGCGAGTGTGGCAAACCAGCCAATCAGCGCAGGCATCACGCTCCAGAGAAACATCGTATTGCGTTGCGAGCCTGCAGGCGCATGCACTGCCATGCCCCACCAAAGCGCACCTACAAAACTCAGTATCACCGCACCATACATGATGAGCGCCACGATGGCGATCACAGGATCAAAGCCGGTATCAATCACCGTAGCCAGCGACAGGACCCAAAAGGGCAGTAGACCCAGTAGACCAGGGATCAGGGCGCTCAGCGGAATACGTGAGGGGGGTGGCCCAACGAGAGCGTTTGGGTCTTTAGCGGCATCGAGAAGATCAGACATGTTGGTGATATTACCAAGACCTTGCAACAAGTAAAAGTCCACTTTCCCTTAAGATAGCGATATGGAACTCAGACAAGCCGCCCTTGCCGCACTCACCTTGACCAACTGGCAAGGGAAAGCAGAGGTATTGAGCCGCATGACAGATACGTTTGCGCTCGACACCCGTCAGGTCCTGGCGCCGGTAGCGGGCATACCTGGCCGGCCGGCATTACAGTGGGTGAGTCCAACGGGGTTACGACCGCGCAGCGTCCATACCCTTGAGGGAAGAGCGGTGCTGATTCACGCATTGGCGCATATTGAATTCAATGCGATCAATCTTGCGCTCGATGTGGTGTGGCGTTTTCCTGGGATGCCAGAAGCTTTTTATCGGGACTGGATCGGTGTGGCGCGTGAAGAGTCGATGCATTTTAATTTGCTTAATCAGCATCTGCAGTCGCTCGGTTTTAATTATGGAGATTTTCCAGCGCACGATGGGCTGTGGGAAATGGCTGAGCGCACACAGTCGGATGTGTTGGCGCGTATGGCGTTAGTTCCCCGCACACTTGAGGCGAGGGGGCTTGACGCGTCACCTCAGGTCAGACATAAGCTGGCAAGTGGTGGCGATCCAAAAGGGGCCGCGATTATCGATATTATTTTGCGTGATGAAATCGGCCACGTCGCGATTGGAAACCATTGGTATCGCTGGCTATGCAGTCAGCGTGGCGTCGATCCAATTGACGCCTTTGCCGCGTTGGCGAAACAATATCAGGCCCCGGTTTTGAAAGGACCTTTCAATCTGGACGCACGGCGCGCGGCAGGCTTCGAAGAAAATGAATTAGTTTTGCTGGGCCTGCCGCATTGAGCAAACCCAGCTTGATCGAGGCTAGTTCTTGACGATTTTGTTGAGCTGTTCACCCAGTCTTTTGAGTGCTGCAGAACAGTCTAGCCGATCAAGCATCACCTCTAGCAAGGTAAAAGATTCGGTTCTGTTTTTAGCAGCGATTAGCTCGTCGGTGAATTGTTGGTTGGTTGTGATTTTGGTGGAATAACCGGAATTTAATAACGCTGTGATGCCAGAATAATTCCATGGTGTCAGGTCGTTGTACTGACCCTCGAGAATTAATCTTTCAGTCAAATAGCCATCGTTGTTTAATACGATCACAATAGGACTCAGGCCATAACGGACAGCGACAGAAATCTCGACACCCGTCATTTGAAACGCGCCATCACCCACCAGTACGATCGGACGTAAAGACGGATCCGCAAAGCTCACCCCGATCGCACCTGGAACGGCAAAGCCAAGCGATGCATAAAATGCGCTCGAAATAAAATTGATACTGCTCTGTATCGGCAGATCGATACTGCCAAATAAAGCATCACCTGGATCAGCAATGACCGCGCAGCTTTCATCCAGACATTCGCCAAGCCTTGCAAATAAGGTGGCAGTAGAAATTTTGTCTGCCGGATTACCAAGAAGAGGCTTTTCCAGTTTAGAAAATGGAGTGAAATAATCCGCGCTTTTAGGCAGCACCTCAATTTTGCTCAGACGATCAATAAAGTCAGTCGGCTGAATGTGTTCAAACCTATGTCTGCCAATGGCCAGGCGTTCACGGGTGACATGGAGGATTTTTTTGGGATCAATGTGGGCGGTATAAATGCCCATATCCATATCAGACATTAATACACCCAGCATCATGACGCAGTCGCTGTTCTCAACGGCATCTGAAACGGTCTTATTACTCATCCGCCCGGAATACACCCCAATGAAATTAGGATGCATTTCATTAATAGCGGATTTTGAAAGGGTGGTGGTGGCCACCGGGATGCTGAGTCGTTCGGCCATCCTGATGATGGGTTCAACCAGTCCAAAACGTACGAGTTGAATGCCTAAAACGATGACTGGAGTTTTGGCACGCTGCAGTAGTTTGGTGGTGTCAGCCAGCAGCTCTTCAAGTGCTGCCTGATCAGTATGCGGCTCATCCAGTAATGGTGTGCGTGTGGATTGGACGGGTCGGTCGACTTCAATCCCCTCGACATCACGCGGTAGCTCTATGTAGCCGGGCCGATTTGTTTTGATGATGGCAGAAATGACCCGATCGATTTCACTGCAGGCGGTGTTCGGATCGGTCAGGGTAGCTTGCGCGCAGGTCAGCTCTTGAAAAACCCGTAGTTGCGAGTCATAAGACTTGACCTTGTGATGGATCATGGGATGGAGGTGCCGTTCTTTTACTCCGGGAGCTCCGCTAATGACCAGAACCGGAGACTCTTCAGCATAAGCCTGTGCCGTGGAGTTTGCTAGTTTCAGACCACCCACACCGTAGGTCACCGCTACGACACCGAAACCTCTTAAGCGCGCATAGCTATCGGCTGCAAAGCCCGCACCTTGCTCATCAGAGGTGGTAATTAATCGCAGACTACTTTTTTCTACCCGCGACATCCAGGAAAGAATAAAGTCACCAGGCACGCCGAACACATGGTCTGCAGACGCAGCCTGGATCCTTTCAATTAAGTAATCACTGATTTTTACTTTTTGAGTGTTGTTCGTCATGTGCTGGCCGGATAATTGTGGATTGAATTTAAAAGGTATCCCTCTATAAAAAACGCCTTTGGTTCAAGAGGAACAAAAGGCGTTTTAAACAGTGCGCTACGTATCGTACGAAAGCTTAGCTTGCTTGTTGCAAGTAACGATTAAGTGCGCTGAGCACAGCTTTGAACGACGCCGTGACGATATCCTTGTCGATGCCTACTCCGAAACCCGTCGGCGCATCGCCGATGCGTGCCTCGACATAGCAGGCTGCGCGCGTGTCGGTACCCGTGCCAATCGCATGCTCGTGGTAGTCCATGACACGCACAGGGATACCCAGGCTGTCTACAAACGCTGAGATGGCGCCGTCACCCGAGCCTGTCAGTGTGCGGCGCTCGCCAGCTACGTCGAACTCTGCCTCGATGGTGAAGTGTTTGCCTTCCGCAGCGGTTGGATCACCGGTAATACGATGCTTGATCAGCGTCCAGGGGGTGTTTTGGAGGAGATATTCTTTGCTGAAGATTTCGTGCACGGCGCTGGCGGTGACTTCGCTGCCGGTCTCGTCGGTCACACGCTGGATGGCACGACTGAATTCAATCTGCAAGCGACGTGGCAATGCGAGACCGTGCTCTTGTTCGAGCAGATAGGACACGCCACCCTTGCCTGACTGGCTATTGACGCGGATGACCGCGTCGTAGCTGCGCCCGAGATCGGCCGGGTCGATTGGTAAATAAGGGACTTCCCAGATCGCGTCGGCTTTCTGAACAGCAAAACCTTTTTTGATCGCATCCTGATGGGAGCCTGAAAAGGCGGTAAACACCAGGTCTCCCGCATAGGGGTGACGGGGATGAACGGGCAGCTGGTTGCAGTCCTCTACGCAACGACGGACTTCATCGATATCCGAGAAATCCAGGCCAGGATGAATACCCTGGGTGTAAAGATTCAATGCGAGTGTGACCAGGTCAACGTTACCCGTGCGCTCGCCGTTACCAAACAGGCAGCCTTCAACCCGGTCGCCACCGGCCATTACGCCGAGTTCTGCCGCCGCCACAGCGGTGCCCCGGTCGTTGTGTGGGTGCAGACTGATAAGGATGCAGTCGCGTTTGTTGAGGTTGTTGTGCATGTATTCGATCTGGTCGGCATACATGTTCGGCGTAGTGGCCTCAATGGTAGCAGGCAGGTTATAGATGATTTTTTTCTGGGGGGTAGGTTTCCAGACCTCGGTCACCGCGTTGCAGACCTCGAGTGCAAAATCAGGTTCGGTGGTGCTGAAGACTTCTGGTGAGTATTCGTAGAACCAGTTGGTCTCGGGGTGTTTCGCCATGCATTGCATGACGCATTGGGTGCCTTCAATGGCGACTTGTTTGACTTCTTCGCGGTTCATGTTGAACACAATGCGGCGAAAGCCTGGTGCACAGGCGTTGTAGAGGTGGATCATGGCCTGTTTAGCGCCCGCTGCAGCCTCTACAGTGCGCTCAATCAGTTCGGGGCGTGCCTGGGTCAGGGCGATGATCGTGACGTCGTCAGGAATGCGATTTTCATCGACGAGCGCGCGTACGAAATCAAAGTCAGTTTGTGAGGCGGAGGGAAAACCGACCTCGATTTCTTTAAAACCTATCTTAATCAGCATGTCAAAGAAACGGAGCTTGCGCTCAACGCTCATCGGCTCGATCAGGGATTGGTTACCATCACGCAAGTCAGTACTCATCCAGATTGGAGGATGGGTGATGCGCTTGGAGGGCCAGGTACGCTCGGCGAAATCGCGCTCAAAAGGCTTGAAAGGGATGTATTTGGTAGCAGGATTTTTAAGCATCATTTATCTCGGATCTAGTTCTTTTATCGCAAACAGGTTGAATCATGGTGATCCCCGGTTGGTTTTGACCAACTTCTGACAGGTGTCAGGACAAATAATCAGGAGGGGGGATAAACCGAGTGGCGAATGGTTGCCGGACAGCCACGGGCACTAGGCCCGGCAACCGATCGCTAGTAGTAGCGATAGCAGACCAATGTTTGACGCAACGTCGCGCGCAACCGCGCCACTGCCTGAAACGGCGGCGCTACGGGTTGAGGTGCAGACTGAGGCTGCGACGGTGCTGTTCATAGGTTCTAGTCAAACATATTTTTGCGCTGAACGCAAGTAATAATTAAGCCATCATAGTGGGCTCGCGGGCACCAGATGAGTCCGCTGGGGCAGATTGTGTGTCAGACTCTGGGCTTAATGCGAGGACAAGTTCAGCTTGTTGCGCGCGCGCAAGGGCGATTTTTTTAACTCGCCCGCTGCGGACTTGTTTGACAGTTGATTGCAGTATTCCGATGGTGACGGGTTGCGCGGGGTCTTTCCATGCCCAGCGAAGTACTTCGAGGACCTCTGGGCTGAGCGTGGCACATAAGCCTCGAAAGACGCCAAGAGGAACCAGTGCCGAACGACCTCGAGCCAGGCTTTGTCGCATCCAGCTGCGCACAGCAGCAAAAACGCAAAGCGAGAGAATAAGGACGACCACCCACCAGATGTAGGGATTGATACGTGTGAGGAAATCTACAACCTGAGGACCAAAGGCTTCAAAACCGTTGTATTTGACGGTGGCGCCCTGTTTAATCGTAAAACTGCATAACCAGTACCAGGAGAGTAATGCCGCGGCGAGAACGACAAGCCGTAGCGTGATGCGTGGAAGTGCCAGCTTAAGCAAAGTATTGCTAAGTAAGCGACAGTCTTTTCGGAGATTTGCGGTGCTGGATCTATTCATCATGCAAAATATTGTACCTATGAGTAGAAATTTTCTCGAGCTTCGTCATGGTCAGCACCTTGCGCTGACCCCCGCACTGCAACAATCGATCAGATTATTGCAGCTGTCGACGTTGGATCTCGAGGCAGAGGTTGCGACGGCATTGGCGGAGAATCCTTTACTTGAGCAAGAGGGTGAGGGGCAGGAGAGCGCCGGGTTGTCTGCTCAATTATCACGCTCCGGTGATTCTGCCACGGAAGTACGGCAGGAGTATGACATGGAGGGCTCACAGGATCGTGCGCAGGAGCCCGCAAGCGCGACCCATGATTACGAGCCTCAGGCTGAGCGTGAGCGCATGGAGTTTTCATCTGAGGCGCGAGGGTCCCGCGACGATGAGTACACCGAACGTCCAGAGTCGGCTCGTGAAAGTAATCTCAGGGAATATTTACTTGAGCAGCTTGGTACAACAAGGTTGAGCCGGCGTGATGCTGCGTTGGTTGAGCTATTGATCGAAGAGCTCAACGAAGATGGTTTTTTAGCTTCCTCTCTCGAAGAAATTGTCAGCTGGATGGATCCTGCACTCGACCTTGAGGTGGGTGATTTCAGTGCTGCGCTCAAAATGTTGCAATCATTTGATCCGGCAGGTGTCGGTGCGCGCAATCTGGGCGAATGCCTGGACTTACAGCTGCAGTTTGCAGACGCCGACCGGTTTCCTGAAATAGTCGATGCGTCAGTATTAAAAATTGCCCGGACGATGTGCCAGCAGCATCTGGCGGTCTTGGCGACCGGCAATATGACGCGCCTGAGAGAGGCCTTGCATTGTGAGGCAGATGTATTGCGCCGCGCACATGCTTTGGTGCTGCGCCTGAATCCAAGACCCGGCAGTAACTGGAACAAACCCGCTGCTGATTTTGCCGTGCCAGATGTGATTGTGAAAAAGACCAAACAAGGCTGGGCCGCGTCACTCAACGAAGCGGTGGTGCCGCGTCTGCGGGTCAATGCCATGTATGCCCAGGCGCTTGGCAGTGCGCGGTCTGGTGCGAATGCTGCGATGCATGGGCAGCTGCAAGAGGCACGGTGGATGATCCGCAATGTTGCACAACGCTTCGATACGATCTTGCGTGTTTCGCAGGCGATCGTGGCACATCAGCAATTGTTTTTTACAAAAGGCTGGGAGGCTGTTCGCCCTTTGACGCTGAAAGATATTGCTGCAGAGCTAGGCATGCATGAATCCACAATTTCTCGCGCCACGACGCAGAAATTCATGCTGACACCTTTTGGTACGTTGGAACTTAAAAGATTTTTCAGTACCGGGCTGATAACAGAAGGCAAAGAATCCACTTCGGCCACCGCAGTTCAAACGCGGATTCAAAACCTGATCCAGGCTGAGGATCGTAAAAAACCGCTATCCGACAGTCAGCTTGTGACCTTACTGGATCAGGATGGCATTACGATCGCCAGACGCACGGTCGCAAAATACAGGGAGTTGCTTCGGATACCGACCGCACCCTTGCGCAAATCACAGGCGGGTGTGGGTTAAGAAAACTAAACCCTTAAAACTCTCGCGCAGGACAGTCTGCAATCTTGCCCCAGGCATTGTTGGGAGCGCAAAATTTATTTCTGGCGTTTTGTATGCAAGTCGGTCTTTGGAAAAACCCCAGACTGCTACATTGATCCATTTCTTTTTTCAGATTTTGCTGCCAGCTGTAAGCCGTAATCACAGGCGCTTTGGTTGGGTCTGTGTTGATACTGGGTCGAATAATTCCTTCGCTGGGCGAGGGCGATGAACCTGCGCGAGGCGAGCTCACTGCAGGGGCGATTTTGGCGGGAGGGGTTGAGGCTGCAATATCAAGCGTCGCCACATCACTTTGTCCTTGCGCAAGCGCAGCACCACCCGCGGCGAGTTCGTGATCGAGCTTTTCGTAGTTTCCTTCAGCATCGACAGCCATTTCAGTGGTGCCTACATCAGAGACTGAAGCCAGTGTTGGGGCAATGTTCCACTCAACAGGAGTTCGCGCACGGGGAACGCCTAGTGTGCCATCCGTACGGGGTTGAGGCGGTTGTGGAGTAAAGGGTTTGCCATTGGCATCCAGTACCTGATCTTTACTTTCTTTTGTACCTGATGCCGAGGCAATGGATTCAGGCGCACGTGCCACTAACCACTCGCCCAACTGCATTCCACCTTGCCATGAGGCAACGGCTGCGAGCAGAAGAAATATGAGTAGAGTACGCCAGGACATATTGATCTCAGAGAGGCGAAAGGGTTAGACCTTGTCCGCAAACACCTGGCCACCGTGCTCGCGCATAGCGTGGAACCTGATCGCTGGATAGCGTTCTTCGGCTACACGTAATTGCGCGGTCGATGTCACCAGAAATGCCGGAGCTTCTACAACATCATAGGCGATATGAGAAGCGTTGGCATCAATGAATTTACTCAGCTCTTTTGGGTCTTCGGCAGTAATCCAGCGCGCCATGTTGTAGCGAGAGGGCATTAAACGTGCCTCGGCACCATATTCAGCCTGAAGACGATGGGCAACCACTTCAAACTGCAATTGTCCAACCGCACCAAGCAATAGGGCACCACCCGCTGCGATGGGCCTGAAAACTTGTATGGCGCCTTCTTCGCCTAGCTGCATGAGACCGGTTCGCAATTGCTTGGTACGCAGAGGATCTTTGACCTCGACGGCCTGAAAAAGCTCGGGAGCAAAAAAGGGCAGGCCGGTGAAGTGCAGCGACTCGCCTTCGGTCAGTACATCACCCAAGTGCAGAATGCCGTGATTGGGAATACCAATTACGTCACCAGCATAAGCCTCGTCGACCAACTCACGGCGTTGTGACAAAAACGACACCACGTTGTTGGGACGAATTTCTTTACCATTACGGGAGACTTTCAAGCGCATGCCGCGATCAAATTTACCTGAGCTCACGCGAACGAACGCGACGCGGTCGCGGTGAGCAGGATCCATGTTCGCCTGAACTTTGAAGACGACACCGGTGAATTTAGGCTCATCCGGGTTGACCACGCGCTCTAGCGCCTGACGCGAACCTGGAGGGGGTGCCTCGTCCACAAGTGCATCGAGAACTTCCTGGACACCAAAGTTGTTGATCGCTGAGCCGAAAAATACGGGCGTTTGTTTGCCTGCTAAAAACTGCTCGCGGTTGAATTCAGGCGCAGCCGCCTGAATCAGCTCGATTTCACCTTTGGCTTGCTTAAACGCATCGGGAAAGCGCTTTTCGATTTCCGGATTATCCAGGCCATCGATAAAGTCGTCTTTGCTGTCATCGCGACGCTCTTGACCGGGACGAAACAGTCGCATCCTGTCACGCTGGATATCGAACACACCGCCAAAGCCTTTACCCATGCCGACTGGCCAGGAAAAAGGAACCGCATCCATACCAATATGCGATTCGATTTCCGATAGCAGCTCGAGCGGTTCACGGACTTCGCGATCCATTTTGTTGATAAAGGTAATGATGGGGGTGTTGCGAGCCCGGCAGACTTGTAGCAAGCGGATCGTCTGTGGCTCAACACCGTTGGCCGCATCAATCACCATCAGCGCCGCATCGACAGCGGTCAGTACACGATAGGTGTCTTCAGAAAAGTCCTGATGCCCCGGCGTGTCGAGCAGGTTAATCACGCAATCACGGTATTCCATCTGCATCACAGAGGATGCGACGGAAATACCACGTTGCTTTTCGATTTCCATCCAGTCCGACGAGGCATGGCGTGAGGCTTTACGGGCCTTGACGCTACCGGCGATCTGAATCGCACCCGCGAAAAGCAAAAGCTTTTCCGTGAGGGTGGTTTTACCCGCGTCAGGGTGAGAAATAATGGCGAACGTTCTGCGTCGCGCGACTTCGGTTGAGATACTCATGGTGGCGGATTTTACAGGCTGGACGAGCCAGCCTGTTGTCGGACAAGTTACTTGGAAAGGAGGGCGGGACGACGCGGGCGATTGGCACTGGGCGAACCCGTACCGCTGCGAACCGGACCTGCACTCGCATGTGCGCCGGGACGTCCGCTGGACTGGCCGTCGCGACGCGGTGCCTGACCGGAAGGCGCGCCACTGCGCGGCGCGCCAGGGCCCGAACGACCTGTGCCAGGACGACCACCGCCTGCGGAACCCGCAGGGCGCGCTGGGCGCTGTGGCTGACCACGACGCTGACCGTCACGGAAACCCGCCGCACGTGCATCATCATCCGCGCCGTGTGAGGAAGCGGGTGAGGCGGTCCAGCCGGTTGGGGCTGGCAGCTGAGGGATCTGCTTTTTGATCACGCGCTCAATGGCTTTGAGGTATTTGATTTCGCTGGCGTCCACAAGAGACACAGCTGAACCTGCAGCACCCGCACGACCGGTACGACCGATACGGTGAACGTAGTCTTCGGGAACGTTCGGTAATTCAAAGTTCACGACCTGTGGCAATTGATCGATATCGATGCCGCGTGCTGCGATATCGGTCGCAACCAATACTGCGATTTTGCCAGTTTTGAATTCGGCGAGCGCACGTGTACGTGCAGCCTGGCTCTTGTTGCCATGAATCGCAGCCGCAGCCAGACCATCTTTGACAAGTTTTTCAGCCAGGCGGTTTGCGCCGTGTTTGGTGCGGGTGAAAACCAGGACTTGATGCCAGCCGCTTTCACGAATGATATGGCTGAGGATATCGCGTTTATGCGCTTGATCAACGATGTGAACCGTTTGATCGACACGCTCAGCAGTCGTGTTGCGCGCAGCGACGGACACCTCACTGGCGTTGACCAGAACGCCTTTGGACAACTCACGGATCTCATCAGAGAACGTGGCGGAGAAAAGCAGGTTTTGACGCTGACGGGGCAACAGGGCCAGGATTTTGCGGATGTCGCGGATAAAACCCATGTCGAGCATACGGTCGGCTTCATCGAGCACCAGAATCTCAACGCCAGACAAATCAACGTTACGTTGCTGGCAGTGATCCAGCAAACGACCCGGCGTCGCCACCAGAATGTCGATGGGCTTGCGCAACGCATTAGTCTGGGGGTTGATATTGACGCCACCGAAAATCACCAGCGACGAGATTTTTGTATGTTGGCCATAGGTTTTGACAGACTCTTCAACCTGAGCCGTGAGCTCACGTGTAGGCGTCAGGATCAAAACGCGAGGACGGCCAGGCTTGCGTTCAGCAAGTGGTTTGGCTAGCAGCATGTGCAGGATAGGCAGGGTAAAGCCTGCAGTTTTACCTGTGCCGGTTTGCGCGGCAGCCAGCAAGTCACCACCGGCGAGCACGCGCGGTATGGCTTGGGCTTGAATAGGTGTGGGGGCGGTGTAACCAGAATCGGTCAACGCGCGCAAAAGGGGATCAGCCAACCCGAGGTCAGCAAAAGTAACAGAAGAAGACAAAAGAAGTGCTCCATCGTCGTGCCGGCCAGCAAATTAAGCAGGCTCCAATCGGGGCAGACGAACTGGGAGTAAAAAACGCCTTGGAGGCGAGCGCCCACGGAGTTGGGGCTTATCGAGGCACGAGGACTGGAACGTTGTGCCGTGACAACATTTTAACTCACTATTCGTTTTAAAGGGTGATTTTGTTTTGATGCCACGTGTATCGGTTCAACAGACTCAGGCCGCGACCTCCAGAGGTACCAGGAAGTCCTGACTGATTCCGGCACCAATATCATTGATACGACTTAAAAATTCAGTGAGGAAAACGTGCAGTCCTTTTTCAAGGATTTCTTCGATCGTAGTATCTCCCAGCTCTGTAAATAAATTCAGTGTGGCCATTTGCGTATCTGCCGACTGCGCATTGCGAACGCGAGCGAGTCGTTTAACCACTTCTTGCAGACATGCGGCCAGCGAGCGCGGCATACTCAAATTCAGAATAAGTAGCTGAGCAATACGTTCAGGCGTAATGACATCGCGATAGACTTTGCGATAGCTTTCAAATGCAGAAACGGAACGCAAAATTGCTGCCCAGTAATAAAACTCATCCACCGGATCTGTTGCTTCATCGTGCGATTCCGCTGCGGCGAGAAATTTCACATCTAATAACCGCGCAGTGTTGTCAGCACGCTCAAGGAATGAGCCCAGCTGGATAAAGTCATAGACCTCACCGCGCATCATGGTGCCTGCATGCACGCCACGCGTGAGGTGTGAGCGAAATTTCACCCACTCAAAAAATTCTGCTGGTGCGTGCTCGACGCGACCATTTAGCACCATACGCTGGGCTTCGAGCCAGGTCGTATTGATGGTTTCCCAAAGCTCGGTGGTGATCGATCCACGAACAGCGCGCGCGTTTTCACGTGCGGCTTGCAGGCAGCGCATAATCGATGAGGGGTTATCCATATCACGGGCCATAAAGGCAATGACCGTGGAAGGTGCAGCGTTGTCATGTTTGCTGCTGTAGGCCTGGGTGAGTTCTGAAATTTCCAGCAATGCGCGCCAGCCACTTTCAATCGTTTTTTCCGATTGAGGCAAGAGCGACATCTGGTAATTCACATCCAGCATGCGGGCGGTATTCTCAGCGCGTTCTGTGTAGCGCGCCATCCAGTACAAATGATCAGCTGTTCTTGAGAGCATGTGAGTGAGCCTTAGTTTTCGAGGATCCAGGTGTCTTTGGTACCACCGCCCTGCGATGAGTTCACAACCAATGAGCCTTCTTTTAATGCGACACGCGTCAGACCACCTGGCACCATTCTTACGTGCTGACCTGACAATACAAACGGGCGCAAGTCAATGTGGCGTGGTGCAATCCCCGCATCGACGTACGTCGGACAGGTTGATAAAGCAAGTGTTGGCTGCGCAATGTAATTGCTTGGATTTGCCAGCACACGGGCTTTGAATGACTCGACCTCAGCTTTGGTTGAAGCGGGTCCGACCAACATACCGTAACCACCCGCACCGTGTACTTCTTTGACGACCAGTTTTTCCATGTTCTGAATCACATGATCCAGCTCATCGGGTTTACGACACATGTAGGTCGGCACGTTAGCAATCAATGGCTCTTCGCTTAGATAAAAACGAATCATGTCCGGCACGTAAGGATAGATAGACTTGTCATCAGCAACACCAGTGCCAATTGCATTACAGATCGCAACGTTGCCGGCGCGGTAAGCGCGCAACAAACCTTTCGCGCCGAGCGTGGAATCATCGCGGAAAACTTCCGGATCCAGAAAGTCATCATCGACGCGGCGATAAATCACATCGATGCGCCGAGGACCTTGTGTGGTGCGCATGAACAGTACATCGTCCTGTACGAACAGATCCTTGCCTTCAACCAGTTCGACACCCATTTGCTGGGCAAGAAATGCGTGTTCGAAATACGCCGAGTTGTACATCCCGGGAGTCAACACGACAACATTGGGTTGACCTGCTGAGGCAGGAGCGGCGTGGCGTAACGACTCAAGCAACAGGTCCGGATAGTGCGCGACGGGCTCAACGCGATGATTCGCAAACAGCTCCGGAAAAAGCCGCATCATCATCTTACGATTTTCAAGCATGTAAGACACACCGGATGGCACGCGTAAATTATCTTCGAGTACGAAGAATGCGCCTTTGTCCTCGCCATGATTGGCTCGCACAATATCTATGCCGGCGATGTGCGCGTAAATATCGAGTGGCACGTCTACGCCTTGCATCTGTGGACGATACTGGGCGTTATTGATCACTTGTTCACGCGGCACAATGCCGGCTTTCAAAATATGTTGATCATGATAAACATCATGTAAAAACATATTCAGTGCCTGGACCCGTTGTTTCAACCCACGCGCAAGCACTTCCCACTCGTGTGCGGGAAAAATTCTTGGAACAATGTCGAAAGGGATGGTGCGCTCAGTTCCGTCGGTATCGCCGTACACGGCAAACGTAATGCCGACACGCCTGAATATCAACTCGGCTTCTTCGCGCCTCGCCTTGAGTGTTTGCTCAGGCTGCTGCGCTAACCACTGCGCGAACCCCTTGTAATGGGCCCGTGGATTAAGTGTTGGATCCTGCCCGAGGATCGGACGGGACTCACTCCCATCCACCATTTCATCAAAAGCAATGTTCTGCATTGTTTGTTGCATGAGACCACCCGACACTTCATCTAATCGAAAGCAAGATGCGCCGAAGCGCACAAAGCAGCATGACTAATGTTGTTCAAAAGCAATAAGTACGGATAAAGCAATATCTATGCCACACTGAGCGTGTAGGCTTCATTCTGGCATAGATATTGCTTTAAGGAAAACATGGCTATTCACGTTGCACTTCATCACGTTACAACTTATCGCTACGATCAGTTGATCAATCTGGGACCCCAGGTGATCCGCTTGCGCCCAGCGCCGCATTGTCGTACCCGCATTATTTCTTATGCCTTGCGTGTAACGCCTCAGGACCACTTCCTGAACTGGCAACAAGATCCTTTTTCAAACTATCTCGCGCGCGTTGTTTTCCCAGAGAAAACAAGAGAGTTTCAGGTCGCCGTGGACCTGGTTGCCGAGATGGCGGTCTATAACCCGTTTGATTTTTTCCTTGAGCCCTACGCGGAAGAGTTTCCTTTTAAGTATGTGCCTGAGCTTGCAGCCGATCTGGCGCCTTATTTACGCACGACTGAGCCAGGACCCAAGCTGACAACGCTTTTAAAAAATATCCCTAAACGTAAACGCCGCAGCATCGATTTTCTGGTCGAGGTCAATAGCCGCGTTCATCGAAAGGTCAGTTACACGATTCGTATGGAGCCCGGTGTTCAGACGCCGGAAGAAACACTGGAGCTTGGGTCGGGGTCTTGCCGCGATTCGGCCTGGCTGCTCGTACACGCGTTTCGACAATACGGCTTAGCGGCAAGGTTTGTTTCGGGTTATCTGGTGCAGCTCAAGCCCGATGTTGAGGCGGTCGATGGGCCGACGGGTGCAGACAGCGACTTTACTGATTTGCATGCTTGGTGTGAGGTGTTTTTACCCGGAGCAGGCTGGGTAGGCCTGGATGCAACCTCTGGACTGCTTGCGGGCGAAGGACATATTCCGATCGCCTGCACGCCAGAGCCCTCGTCTGCCGCGCCCATTTCCGGTGCATTAGATGAGTGTGAAGTCGAATTTATGCACCAAATGGGTGTCACGCGCGTGCATGAGTCGCCGCGGGTGACTAAACCTTATGAAGAAGCACAGTGGGAGGCTATTGAGCAGCTCGGTCATGAGGTGGATGCGCAGTTGATTGCTCAGGATGTGCGTTTGACGATGGGCGGCGAGCCTACTTTTGTGTCGGCACTGGATCGTGACGGCGCTGAATGGAATACCGAGGCGATGGGACCAACCAAGCGCGGGCTGGGCTGCGAATTGCTGGGCAAGCTGCAGGATCGTTATGCCAAGGGTGGATTTTTGCACTTCGGTCAGGGCAAATGGTATCCCGGCGAACAGCTGCCGCGCTGGTCGCTTTCAGCGTATTGGCGTCGCGACGGCCAGCCCTGCTGGAACAATCCCGATTTATTCGCCGATGAGCGCGAAGAGCATCATTACACCGTTGAGGATGCCCGTGCCTTTGTTTACCGACTGACTGAAACACTTGGCTTGTCGGCCGAATATATTCAGAGTGGTTATGAGGATACGTTCTACTACATGTGGCGTGAACGTACGCTGCCAGTCAACGTAGATCCTTTTGACTCCAGACTCGACGATGAGCTGGAACGCGCCAGATTGCGCAGGGTGTTTGAACACAAGCTGGACAGCGTTGTGGGGTATGCGTTGCCGATTGTTCGCGATGAAGATGAGGCCAAAGGTGCATCGCACTGGCGTTCAGGACCATGGTTCTTGCGTGACGACAGAATGTTGCTGATCCCGGGCGACTCTGCGATGGGGTATCGCTTGCCGCTTGATTCGCTGCCTTGGGTATCGAAGGCGGATTATCCCTATTTGATCGATGCGGATCCGTTTGCTGAACAAACACCGCTTTCCAGTGCTGCCGAGTTGAGCCGTACGGTTGAGTTGAGAATGCAATCGAGTTCGGCTTCACAACCGACGGCGTTGAATCACGCCTCAAAAGTGTCTCCACCTGAGAAGTTCAAGTCTGCAGCGGGTTTGACGCGTACTGCACTGGTGGTAGAAGTGCGTAATCCACATCGCGCCAATGGCCCGAAGCTTGAGTTCAGTTCACCTGAAAGTACGATGTTATATGTGTTTATGCCTCCGCTCAAGCATCTGGATGACTATCTGGAACTGCTTGCTGCCGTTGAGCATACGGCTGCAACCCTTGGCATGAAGATTGTGATCGAGGGCTACGCGCCACCGCGTGATGCAAGACTAACGGTGTTACAGGTCACACCGGATCCAGGTGTAATCGAGGTCAATATTCATCCGGCAAATAGCTGGAATGAATTGGTTGAGAACACGGAATTTTTGTATCAGGCCGCGCATGAGACGCGCCTGAGTACTGAAAAATTCATGATGGATGGACGACATACCGGCACCGGTGGTGGTAACCATTTTGTGATGGGCGCGGCAAGTCCGGCAGACAGTCCGTTTTTGCGACGGCCCGATGTGCTGGCGAGTTTGCTGACGTTCTGGCATAACCATCCCTCGATGTCGTATTTGTTTTCAGGCTTATTTATCGGCCCAACCAGTCAATCACCACGTGTCGATGAGGCGCGTAATGATCAGACCTATGAGCTGGAAATTGCGTTACAGGAAATCGACCGCCAGATGCAGGCTGAAGGCAGCTGCGCACCCTGGATGATTGATCGTGCCTTACGTAATATTTTGATCGATGTCACGGGTAATACGCATCGCTCAGAGTTCAGTATCGATAAGTTGTATTCACCAGATGGCCCGACTGGGCGGCTGGGATTATTAGAGCTGCGTGGTTTTGAAATGCCACCCCATGCACACATGAGCCTGGTTCAGCAGTTGCTGATTCGTGCGCTAGTTGCCTGGTTCTGGAAAACGCCTTACCGTCCTAAGAGCAAAACCCGTCTGACTCGATGGGGTACACAGCTGCATGACAGGTTCATGCTGCCGACCTTCATTGAAATGGATTTCGAGGATGTCATCACCGAGCTGGGTTGCGCAGGCTTTGCCTTTGAAACGAGCTGGTTTGCACCGCATCTCGAATTCAGATTTCCGCTCATCGGGCAGACTGAAGTGCGTGGCATTCAACTGTCACTTCGCTCAGCGCTTGAGCCTTGGCATGTGATGGGCGAAGAGGGCGGCGGTGGCGGGATGGTTCGCTATGTTGACTCGTCTGTTGAACGCATTGAGCTCAAAGTTTCAGGCTTCACGGATAACCGCTATGCGATTGCCATTAATGGTGTCGTGCCAACATTGCAGCCAACCGGCGTAGAGGGTGAGTACGTGATCGGCGTGCGTTACCGCGCCTGGAATCCACCTTCTGCCCTACATCCCACGATCGATGTCGATGCACCTCTGACGTTTGATATTGTAGATAACTGGTTATCACGCTCACTTGGCGGTTGTCGCTACCATGTGGTGCATCCAGGGGGGCGCAATTACGATACCTTGCCGGTTAACTCGTTTGAGGCAGAAAGCAGACGCTTGGCGAGATTTTTCAGGCAAGAACACACGCCAGGCACCATCGAACTGACCCCTCAGCCCCCTAGTCAGGAATTTCCCTTTACACTCGATATGCGCCGTAACTAATTATTTTTTGACCTGGCCCATGTCGTCTGAATCAACACTCTTGCCCGACCCTGCCCGACTCGCTTACTCAAAGCTTGAGTCGGTGCTTGCCCATATCCGTAAATTATCTGCCCAGACCAAATTAGGCCATTACGACGAGTTACGTAATGCCAAGGGAGAACTGCGCGAAGCCTGGAAAACGTTTTTTTCTTATCTTGGTGAGTCAGGTCTGCAGAATTTGCCGGGAAGCAGCGAGACGATTAACCGACTGATTCAGCAAAACGGGATTACCTATAACGTTTATGCAGATGATCAGGATCAGGTCAGACCCTGGTCATTGAACCCTTTGCCCTTGCTGATCGGTCCTGATGAGTGGCGCAATATCGCCACCAGTTTGCAGCAGCGAGCCAAGCTGCTGAATGCGATTCTGCAAGATGTCTATGACAAGCAATTCCTGATACGCGGTGGATATTTACCCGCGGCATTAGTGCTTGGGAACCCTGGTTATTTGCGTGCGATGCAAGGCGTTAAACCGCCTAGCGATATTTATTTGCATGTTGTGGCGTTTGATATTGCCCGTGGTCCTGACGGACGGTGGTGGGTCATTGGTCAACGCACCCAGTCACCTTCAGGACTGGGCTATGTGCTGGAAAACCGACTGATTATTTCGCGTATGTTTCCCGAGGCCTATCGTGAAATGCGGGTTCAGCATATCGCTTCAAGTTACAAGCGACTGCTTGATTCAATGAAGCAAGCTGCCTCAGTCATTACAAAAGACACACCACGTTTTGCTTTACTGACACCAGGCCCTTATAACGAGACTTACTTTGAGCATGCCTATCTGGCGCGTTATCTTGGTTTGCCGTTAGTCGAGGGGGCAGATCTGACGGTGCGCGATGATCGGCTCTATTTGAAAACCATGCATGGCTTGCAGCTTATACATGGTTTGTTGTGCCGCCTGGACGATGACTTTTGTGATCCGCTGGAATTGCGTGCGGATTCGAGTCTGGGAGTTCCTGGACTTTTGCAGGCTATCCGGGCTGGTAATCTGGTGATGGCTAACGCACTGGGGACTGGCTTTCTGGAGTCTCCAGCGGTGCAAGGTTTTTTGCCTGCGATGTGTGAGCACCTCTTAGGCGAGCCACTTAAAATGCCCTCGCTCAATACGTGGTGGTGTGGTGAGACGGCCGCCTGGCAGGATATTTCTCCGGACCTGCATACTCAGGTGATCAAACCCACGTATGCGACCGATCCCCGGACAAATTTCGAACCAGCGATCGGTAGCGTTCTGAGCGCTGAAGAGTTACAGCTCTGGCGAGACCGGATGGATAATCAGCCAGATATTTTCACTACACAAAGTTACTTACCTTTTTCTCAGGCACCGACCTGGCAGGAAGATCGTATTGCGCCACGCACCGCAATGCTGCGTGTATACGCCGTAGCAAACGGTCAAGGCGAGTGGGAGCTTCTTCAAGGTGGCATGACACGCATTGCTGCGGGCGATCCGCATATTGTTTCTATACAGAGCGGTGGCAGTACGCTCGACACGTGGGTGATGACCGACCAGAAAGTTGATACCTATTCAATGTTGCCAAGCCGCGAAAAAATTCCTCGCTGGACCGCAACACAACAGTTGGTATCCAGTCGGGCCGCGGAGAATCTCTTTTGGTTGGGACGCTACACAGAGCGTTGCGAGTCGATTGTTCGACTGTCAAAAGAAGCGTTAGTCCTTGTCAGTACTAACCAGCAAGATAGTTTGCCAGCGCTCAATGAAGCCATCAGCGCGCTGGGCGAAGCGCATGGGCTGATTCCGCGAGGCACCCCCAGTCTGACGTCTTCGGCCGTAGTGTTTGGAAAAACCTTAATTGGTCAGTTGACACTGAAAGGCGCGAGAGGCTTAACAGATAATCTCGATGCGCTTGAGTTTTCACTTAAGGCCGTGCGTGATCGTCTGCCTGCTGAGCATGCCGAGATTGCACAGGCGATGAAAAAAATGCTGGCGCATCCAGCGCCTAAGCGCACTGCAGCCAGTGTGGCTGCAGAAGCAAAACCTAAACGCACCCGCGTGGCGCGAACGCCGCAACGTTCCGCTATCGATACGATCGAAGTGCTGGATGCAATCGGTGTGCAGCTCGTGGCGCTGGTAGGCTTCCAGTCGGACCGCATGACGCGTGATTTAGGCTGGCATATGCTGACGGTTGGCAGATTAACCGAACGACTGATTAATCTGAGCGAAATCATGAGTGCTTTTTTTGCGCATGCCGCCGTTTATACCCCTCGAGGTTTCGAGACCTTACTGATTTTGTTTGATAGCTCGATTACTTACCGTACGCGCTATCAGCGCCAGCAGGATATTCCCGCACTGATGGATCTGCTGATTATTGATACGACCAATCCACGCTCTTTCGGTTGTATCCTGGAGACGTTGCGAGCTGAGATCATGCATCTGCCGAACGGAGATGCCTTGTTAGAGGGGATGCCAGAGTTTGATCTTGAAGAGGATTCAATCCTTAAGCAAGTAGAAATGGTGCGCGCAGCGGGTGTGTATGGCGCGCAACTTTCTGATGAAATTAGTCGGCGATTTTTTGCTCATGCCGTAGAAAGGCATTTTGCATCATGACAAAAATACAGGTTGAACACGAAACGTTATACAGCTATGAGACGGAGGTGGAGCTGGCGCACCATCTTGCTTACCTCAAGCCGCTGGAGTCCGATTGGCAGCGCGTGCTGACCACGGAAGTGGAGATTATTCCCGAACCGAGCACGATCTCAGAAAATAAAGATACGTTTGGTAATGTCCGTAGTTTCTTTACGCTTTCAACGCCACATGCTGAGTTAAAGGTTCGTTCGCTTACAACCGTCGATTTGCTTGATCGATATAGTGGCTTTGATGCGGCAACGACACCGGAATGGGAGGATGTACGGGAAGCTTTGTCTTACGCACTCGATCGGGCATATTTGCCTGCCTGTGAGTTTTCTTTCCCGAGTCCCCATGTGCCGCGCTTGAACGAATTACGTGAGTACGCGTTGCAATCTTTTACCCGGCGCCGCAATATTGCCGAGGCTAGTATGGATTTGAATGCACGGATCCATCATGACTTTAAATACTCTTCGGGCTCAACCGAGGTGTACACACCGATTCTTGAGGCGTTCAACCAAAGAGCGGGAGTCTGTCAGGATTTTTCACATATTTTTATCGGGTGCTTACGCGCACTCGGATTAAGCGCGCAATATGTGAGTGGTTATTTGCTGACCAAGCCACCGCCAGGCCAGGTTAAGCTACGCGGCGCTGATGCCTCTCATGCCTGGGTGTCGGTGTATTGCCCTCAGGCGCCAGGCAATTGGCTGGAACTTGATCCAACCAATAACGTGATCGCCGGTTCGAGCCACGTCAGGCTTGCAGTGGGCCGTGATTTTGGTGATGTTTCACCACTGCGGGGTGTGATCCGCGGTGGCGGCGATCATATTTTAAAGATCGCCGTCACCTCTGAAGAAATCGAATAGTTTTTATTTGTTGACGACGTTGAAAAGCGGTGTCTTGGCGTGCCAGTTTTTCAGATTCTGAATAAACATTTGCGACATGCGTTTGAGGATCCCATCTGAAAAACCGGCAGTGTGCGGTGTCGCAATCACATTAGGTAAATCCCAAAGTTCAGAATCAGCAACTAAGGGCTCCTGCGCAAATACATCGAGATATGCACCGGCGAGACGGTTGTTTTTGAGGGCATCGATCATGGCCGGCTCGTCGATCACTGCGCCTCGCGAGATATTAACAATATGCGCAGATGATTTCATTGAGGCAAGTGCTTGTGCACTTACAAGGTTGGTGGTTGTCTCTGTTAAGGGGCACGCCAGCACCAGCCAGTCTGTTTGAGGCAATGTTGTTTTGAAATCCGCAAAACCGATGACTTGTACGCCCTCAATCAATGCCTGGGCAGACTGTCTGACAACAATAATATTCAGACCTAAGGCGCCAAGCCATGCGCTGAGCTTTTGACCGATCGGTCCCCAGCCGACAATCATGACAGTTTGCCCCTCGAGGTCTGGGGGCAATCCCGTCTTAAAAAATGGTGCCCAAATATGTGCACGTTGAGCCGCTGCAAGCTGGGGAAACCGACGCGATAGCGAGAGTAGTCCGGTCAATGCTGTTTGCGCTACGAGACTAGCACTTGCACCTGAGGAGGTGGTGAGCATTACGCCACGGGCCATCAAATCGAGATAAATCTGTCTGTCAGCACCTGCAGAATGAATCTGGATCCACTGCAAGTCTTTGGACGCACGCAGGGCGTCGTAAAAATACTGGGTATCGGGCAGTATGTTTTGTTTGGTTGAGTTGCCGGTGATTTCACGCGAAACAAAGCAGATGTCTGCATCGGCCGTACCGGCGTGGATTTCTTTTGCCGTGACAAGAGTAAAACCGTCATGCCCGAAAATTTCTGCTAACTGAGGTGCCAACTCTTTGGCCGTTAGCTCGGACATTAAGATGCGTGGTTTTTGTATTGAGTCATTCATCTTGCACTGGCTCCAGAATCAATCACGACTTTTTTCCATTTTATGTATTCTTTTTGAATGAAGTCTTTAAACTCCTCGGGTGATCCACCCACTGGGTCGGCACCTTCGGCAACAAAGCGTTGTTCGAGTTTAATCATCGCGAGCTTGACGCCCGCGTTGAGCTTATCGATGATTGGTCGTGGCGTACCGGTTGGGGCGAGCATGCCAAACCATGAGCCCGCCGCAAATCCCGGGTAGCCACTTTCAGAAACGGTAGGCACCCCAGGCAATGAACGTGATGGTTTTAGACTGCTGACAGCCAGTGGAAGTAATTTGCCTGCCTTGATTTGCCCGATGACAGAGGGAATCGTGGCAAACATAAAATCGATGCGCCCGGCAAGCAAATCATTGAGTGCTTCAGCACCTTTATAAGGAATATGCTGCGCTTGTACGCCAATGCGGTCCATCAACATGACGCTCGACAGATGGGCAGAGGTACCGACACCCGTCGAGGCATAGTTCAAGGTGCCAGCAGGCTTTGCTTTGGCGAAGGCTACAAATTCTGCGAACGTTTTAATCGGAGAGCCTGGGCTCATAATTAAAACATTAGGAACGTCAGCAATCAGGATGACGGGGGTTAATTCTGTCAGCGGATCGTATTTGAGATTTTTGAATAAGGTGGGATTGATCGCCATCGGCCCAACGGAGGCAACCGTCAGGGTGTAGCCATCGGGTACCGACCGTGCAACCTGCTCGTTACCGATATTGCCACCGGAGCCAGGTTTGTTTTCTATGACAAAGGCTTGTTTGAATTGCTCAGCAAGTAATTGACTCACGCTGCGTGCAATGACATCGGTGGTACCCCCCGCGGTAAAGGAAACAACTACCTTCACAGGTTTGCTCGGATAATCTGAAACGCTTTGGGCACTAGTATCCCGAGGTAATATAAATCCACTCAGGGCACTCGATGCGCCAAGAGCAATTAACTGCCTTCGTTTGAGCGATGTGGATAGCGCGATCGTACGTGCAACAGGTGAAAACTTCAAAACAATCTCCAGCACTATCGTGCGAGTTCAAGACTTAAATTCAATACTTATCGCAAAGGTAAAAAATATTCTGTTTGAATTATTCGGCTTTAAGTTTGCCGGCGGCAGCAAGTGTTTTTGCTTGCGCTTCTTCCCTTTGCAGCATGCTGGTAAAAATATCTGCAGGACCTGGACGCGCAGTGCTGCCGATTTTGAGTAGTTGTTCTTTGACTTGTTCGTCTTTCAATACCGTTTCCAGCGCAGCGTGCAGTGCAATAAGCGTTGCAGCAGGCGTTTTTGCAGGTGCCAGCAATCCGGTTGTTGTACTCACATCCAGTGCGACAAGGCCGACCTCTTTTGTTCCTGGTGCTTGTGGTAATAGGGGGTCACGCTCATTGGATAGCACGGTCAGTGCGGCGGCTCGACCTGCTTTGATATTGTTGATCGAGCTGGAAAGCTGATCAAGCAGAACGTCAACCTGACCTCCAAGCAAGTCGACAATCGCTGGCCCTGAGCCTTTGTAGGCGACAATGTTCATATCTAGTCCGGCGACTGACTGAAGCTGCATGATCGCAACATGATTCGTTGTACCGATTCCCGAATGCGCGATGCTGACTTTGCCTGGATTTGCTTTTGTATAGGCCAGGAACTGGGCCATCGTATTAAATTTTGGATTATCGGTTTTGATCACCAAAACTTGTGAGGTCGAGGAGATCAACCCAACACTGGCAAAGCTGTTCACATCGTATGTTGTGGGAGCCATTTTTGGTAGGACCACAATCGCATTCGGTGTGCTGACGAGCAGAGTCGAGCCGTCGGGTTCTGCCCGGGCCACTTCGGAGGCACCGATTGCTCCGCCAGCGCCGGCCTTGTTTTGCACGACTACGGGCTGACCGAGCAGTTTTGCCATGGGCGGGGCAATCGTACGCGCAACTAGATCCAGATTCCCTCCTGCTGCGAAAGGTACGACAAGCGTGATTGGCTTTGCAGGAATTTGTGCCACGGCACTCATGGCGCTCATCATTGCGCCTAGCCCCAAGGCGCACAGCAGGGTTCTGCGGATCATAGTGTCCCCTCCCGGGAGCGTTTTAGTTTTTATAGGAAGTGTCGGTACGGTCAAGCTTACGCAACAGCGCTGGCCATTCCATGACACCGTAGGGACGGCGTGTGCCGGGTTGATAATTGTTCCAGGTTTCTTCGAGTACTTTTTGGGAAACCGCAGCCAGAGGGGTGTTGCAAGACATGGCTCCGATCTGAGCACGACAGGAGAGCTCTAGTCGATGCATCCAGTTAAATGCTTCACCAATCGTGCGGCCGACGGTCAGCGCGCCATGGTTGCGCAGAATCATGGCTTCGCTCGTGCCGAGATCCTTGACGAGTGATTCCTGTTCGGCTTCGTCGAGCACAACGCCCTGATAATCGTGGTAACTGATTTTCAGAAACCGCATGGCTGTCTGGTTCAATGGCAGCAGACCACACTCGAGTGAGGATACGGCCATCGATGCCCAGCTATGCGTATGAATCACGCATCCGACATCAGGACGCGCGTGATGGACTGCACTGTGAATCACTGCGCCCGCTTTGTTCAGACCATAATTTAACGAACCAAAATCAGGTTTGGTGAGGATATTGCCATCGTGATCAACTTTTAGCAGGCATGAGGCGGTGATTTCCTCGTACATCATGCCATAAGGGTTGATCAGGTAGGTGCCTTCTTCGCCAGGGACGCGTGCGGAGATGTGGTTGGCGATCATGTCAGCCATGCCGTAGATCTCAACCAAGCGGTAACAGGCCGCCAGATCCACCCGAGCTTGCCATTCAGCGTCGGAAACTTTGCCTTTGAGTGATGGAATTTGCAGTACGCCTTCAGTCATGATGATTGCCTCATTGTCTAGTTTGTCAGTCTTGTACGACACAGTCTTGTCTGGCTGTGCTGGGTTAATATTGAATCGTATATCAAAGTGCTGCTTATTGATCAGCGTCAAGGATTAGATAATGAAAATTCTGGCAACGCTTGTTGTCCTAGTGCTTCTGACGGGCTGTCAGAGCAGTGCGGTCTACTATCACAGAGATGTTCAAAAGCATGTCGTGGTGCTGGATAAGCGCGACGTCAGCGTACTGCCCCTCGGCAATAATCAATGGGAAGCCTTTGGCGGTAAACAGGGCGGATTATTTTCAACCGATCTGGATAAGCAAAAAGCACGGCAGATCAAAGCGATCGAAATCGTATCGGGCTGCCTGGTTACAGACTCTATTTACCCTGCGGAACATCAGGAAGACAAGTTGTTATTGCGTGCAACCGTGGATTGCAAGCAAAAACCGGGTGGCGAACCAAAAAAGCAGCCCGACTAAGCAAAGTTACGCGTTGCGTCCAATGCCAGTTCCTGCCTGAACCATGCG
>CANCRX010000006.1 GCA_947380655.1 Alcaligenaceae bacterium
CCAGCGGCATAAGCCACGCGTGCCGCATCCAGGACTTTTTTAGCATTACCTGCCAGGTCCCCTACACAAGCGTTAATTTGCGCGATCCCTACTCTTGCCGCAGCCATGTCTTTTCCGGTCAAAACAATTTGTTAAGAAAAAAATTATCGCACGAGAGGCTGACTCACGCAGCGTTCTATAATTTAAACATCATGAAAAATACACAGAAACCAACACAAAGTCAGTTTGATAAAAAAGCCGAAGCCTGGTCGGCGCGATTTTCCGAGCCCGTATCGGATCTCGTTAAACGCTACACCGCTTCGGTAGACTTCGATAAACGTCTGGCGATGTTTGATATCCAAGGCTCTCTGGCCCATGCAGAAATGCTTGCCTCGGTAAAAGTCATCGCTCCACAGGATCTCGCTGACATTCAACGCGGAATGGCCCAGATTAGTCAAGAGATCTCGGCAGGCCAGTTTGAATGGCTGCTCGATTTGGAAGACGTTCACCTGAATATCGAAAAGCGGCTGGTTGAGCTGGTCGGTGACGCAGGAAAGCGTTTACACACGGGCCGTTCACGCAATGACCAGGTTGCCACAGACATCCGCCTCTGGTTACGTGCCGAGATTGACCAAATTATTGAATTACTCAATCTTCTGCGCCATGCTCTGGCAACAGTCGCCCTAACCCACGCAGAAACAATACTCCCTGGTTTTACCCACCTTCAGGTCGCGCAACCGGTGACATTTGGTCACCACTTGCTGGCTTATGCAGAGATGTTTGGCCGGGATGCCTCGCGTCTGGCCGACTGCCGCAAACGGGTCAATATTTTGCCCCTGGGCGCCGCCGCACTTGCAGGCACGAGCTTTCCTATCGATCGCCCGATGGTGGCCACGCTCCTTGGTTTTGATGATGTTTGCCGTAATTCGCTTGATGCGGTCTCGGATCGTGACTTTGCAATTGAATTTTGTGCTGCCTCAGCGCTCATCATGACGCATATTTCAAGATTTTCAGAAGAGCTCGTGATGTGGATGAGTCCCCGCGTGGGCTTCATTGATCTGGCCGATCGTTTCTGTACCGGCAGCTCAATCATGCCGCAAAAGAAAAATCCCGATGTGCCGGAACTCGCCCGTGGCAAAACAGGTCGCGTGAACGGCAATCTGGTTGGACTGCTGACACTAATGAAAGGTCAGCCTTTGGCCTACAACAAAGATAATCAGGAAGACAAAGAAGGCCTCTTTGATACGGCGGATACCGTTCGCGATACGCTGATTATTTTTGCCGATATGGTCGGTGGGATTCGTGTCAAAGCAGACAACATGCGAGCGGCCGCCCTGCAGGGTTTTGCCACCGCTACGGACCTGGCTGATTATCTGGTCAAACGTGGCGTCCCGTTCAGGGATGCGCATGAGGCCGTCGCACATGCTGTGCGAGAGTGCGAACAAAAAGGCTGCGATCTGGCTGATCTAAGCGTGGAGGAACTAAAAAAATTCCATCCATCGATCGAGTCTGATGTCCACGCCGTGCTGACCCTCGAAGGCTCAGTCGCCGCGCGCGCTCACATTGGTGGGACAGCACCCGCCCGCGTGAAAGAAGCCGCGCTCAAAGTACTGTCCGAAGTGCAATCTGCGGTATAGGCTTAAACAACTAAAGTCTTCAATTTCACTCAAAAACGGCGATTGACTCTACGTGTCCGGTGTGGGGAAACATATTCACTACACCGGCAGCTTTGAGCGTGTAGCCCCCCTCGGTCACAAGCATCGCGGCGTCACGCGCCAGAGTGGCGGGATTGCAGGAGACATAAACGATACGAACTGGGCGATTAGCCTGGGGCAACTGCGCCAAGGCTGCACAAAGCGCTTGTGCGCCTTCGCGTGGGGGATCAATCAGCATACGGTCAAAATGCCCTAAGCCCGCAAGCCAGGTCAAATCAACTTCAAAGAGATTGAGCGTATGAAAATGCGCATTCTGAATGTTGGCTTCTAACGCGGCCTGTTGCGCTCGGTCTGTCAGCATTTTGCTGCCCTCGACACCGACGACCTCGCCTGCCTGTGTGGCAAGAGGCAAGGTAAAGTTACCCAGACCGCAAAACATATCCGCCACACGATCAGTTTTTTGAACGCCCAGCAAATTTAACGCGCGTGAGATCAACGCACGATTGATCTGGTGATTAACCTGAGTAAAGTCAGTGGGCCGATAAGGCATACGCAATCCAAACTCAGGCAACGTATAAGCAAGCTGAGTCTCGTGCTCAGGCTCCATCGCATGAACAGTATCCGGTCCTTTGGATTGCAACCACCACTGAATGTTGTGCTGCAGAGCAAAGCTTCGCAGAACGCTCACATCAGAGTCCGTCAAGGGCATCATATGGCGCAAGACTAGCGCAGTCACCTGATCACCCACAGATACTTCAATCTGTGGCACCTTATCCGGAGCAGAGAGCTCTCTGACCATCTGTCGTAACGGCATCAACAGGGAGGCAACATGGGGGGTCAATACGTGGCAGGTTTTAATGTCGGCAACAAAGCTGCTTTTGCGTTCATGAAAACCAACTAAAACTGTATCTTTTTTAGCGACCCATTTAACTGAAAGTCTGGCGCGATAGCGATAACCCCAGGTAGGACCATGCAAGGGGGGTAACACCCGCTCTGGCTTGACCGCACCAATATGACCGAGACTATCCTCAAGAGCACGTTGTTTAACCGCCACCTGAGCACTCGCATCAAGGTGCTGCATGACACAGCCACCGCACACTCCGAAATGCGGGCAACGTGGTGTGACGCGTAACGCTGATTCGCGATGGATTGTTTCTAGTCGCGCCACCTCGTACGAGGGTTTTGAGCGGACGGTACGCGCACTCACCTTTTCTGTAGGTAACGCACCTTCGACAAAAACAACTTTCCCCTCACGACGCGCAACGCCGCGGGCTTCCAGATCAAGGGATTCAATTAACAGCACTTCAGCAGACATAGCCCATCCTTACATTCATCGTAGGGATTGTAAGCGAGGCGACTACTTTGGCTGAGCGGGTGGAGTTGCTGCCTTTTCTTGGGCTGCACGCTGTCTGGACAACGTAGCGTTATTGACGTGCTGTTGCTTCATATATTGAACAAGTGTTTTACGTTGAGGCGCATTGAGTGAATTCCAGAAGTCCAGCCAGACACCTTGCACCTCATCCATCCGTTTATCTGCGGCAGCGCGAATTTTTTTCCTGATGGAAATCACTTCCTTAGGATCAAAGTTATCTTTGTCGAGGGCTTTGGTCAGTGCCGCATATTCCTCGAGACGAGCGTTGCGCATGGCCGACCATAATTGACGACGCGCCATATGTGCTTTGTCCAGCAGTTCTTTTTGTTTGGTTTCCAAGGCCAAGGCTTGCAACACGCCGGCAGGAAGCTCAAACATATTGTCAAAGGGTTGGGCGGGTAACTTTGGGGTTGCTGCTTGTGCTGGGACTTGATTCAACGAGGGGGTTGACTGTTGCGCAAAGACACCCGCAGAAAAAACAAATAAACCAGCAATCATCAGCATGCGGTTTAAACAAGGACGGTTAAAACTATTATGTTTAATCATGATAATGACTCCTGATTATGTCGGCCAGGCAGCAAGATACTCAGCCCAATGAGGTGCAGCACTCGCCTCAAGCGTTGAGCGCACTAGATCAATTTCAGACTGGTAGGATGCCTGATCGAGTTCACCACGAAGCAATCTGAATCTGCAATAAACCAGCCAGGTATTCACCACATCTGTTTCACAGTAAGCACGGACTTCGCCGGCTCGCCCTTCCATCCAGGACTTCCAGACCTGACTGCCATCCATACCTAGTTTGCCTGGAAAACCGCATAGTTTTGCCAGATCATCTAAAGGCGCATTGCCACGGCCGTTGTACTTTGCCAGTACATCCATCAGATCGAGATGCCGGGTGTGATAACGACTCAGATAATTGTTGTACTTGAATTCACGATCATCCTCGCCCATATCCCAATAGCGGGGAGCCGCGACGCCGTGAATCAAACTCCGGTAGTGCAAAACAGGTAAATCAAAACCAGAGCCATTCCAGCTGATCAGTTTAGGTGTGTATTTTTCAATCGTTTTAAAAAAACCAGATAACAAAACGGGTTCAGGATCATCCGCTGCGCCGAGACATTTAACTCTGAAGCCCTGATCATCGCGAAATACACAGCCAACGACAGCAACCTTCTGTAAATGTAGTGGCAGAAAATCACTACCTGTGGCTTCTTTACGCGCAGCAAACGCACGTGTCGCGACCTCTACGTCACTGACCTCCTCGGTCCAGCCATGCAAACGTCGCAAGCCCTCAATATCAGGGATCGTTTCTAAGTCGAATACCAGGGTCGGCGTCATGACGTACTACTTGGCAGGCAAATACTGCATGGGATCAACAGGTGTGCCCTGACGGCGCACTTCAAAATGTAACTTTACCGATGAAGCGTCAGACTGGCCCATTTCAGCAATCTTTGCACCCTTTTTAACCTTCTGCCCCGTCTTGACGAGCAAGGCGCGATTATGCGCATAGGCGGTGATAAAGCCATTGTCGTGATCAACAATAATCAGATTGCCTAGGCCACGCACACCATTACCAGAATACATAACCGTACCATTGGCTGCAGCGATCACAGGATCGCCAGCATTGCCGGCTATATCAATACCCTTGGTGTTGACGGTGTAGCCTTGAATCACTTTGCCTTGAGCAGGCCAGCCCCAGTTAATCACACCCGCATCGGCAGCGCGGGACGCAGGTGCTGGTTCCGCTGAGGTCGATGCAGGGGCTGAGCCAGCCTGATCCAGCGGCCGCGCTTCAGGTTTTGAGTTTGCGGGGATCGCATTTGGTCCCGTCGATCCTGTTGAGGGCTCCGAGCCATCAGAGAGTTTTAATATCAGGCCCGCGTAAATTTTTCTCGGGTCGGTAATTTTATTTAAACGCTTAATCGTGTTTTCATCGACCCCGGTGCTGCGAGAAATTTTGTTCAGTGTATCGCCAGGTTTAACCGTGTAAGTTCTGGCAGTAACAGTCGAGCTTGAGGCGGATTGATTCAGATCATTGACCGGCGCACGTGTACCTGACGGATTGGCGCAACCAACTAAGATCAGCGTGGCACACGCGATTGAAATCAGTGAGACGTTCCCACCAGCATATTGAACCGCAGCCTTGACCACATTGTTCACCGCGCCTTGGAATGCAATACGTGTACTGGTGTTTGTATTCATATTCATGTTTGTGACCTGCTCTGCGAGCATACTTATCTCCTGTTTGCTCAATTCTGTAAACCAGACTTGAGCGGAACAAATCTAACTGCTTCTAGCTCGAATCTTTCCCAGCTTGACTGTCCTGTTCTGTGTACCTTAACCAAACGTTGCGCACTGGTGCCCTCGGGTGCGATCAGAATGCCACCTATCGATAGCTGATCAAGCAAAGCCTGGGGAATACGTATCCCAGCGGCCGCCACAATAATCGCATCGTAGGGTGCTGCAGTGGGAAAACCAGCCATACCATCGCCAAAGGTTAATCTTACCTTAGTGAGATGGAGCGCGCGCAAGTGCTCACGCGCGATATCGTACAGTGCCCGAATACGTTCGATTGAGTAGACCTGATTAAAAACTTGAGCCATTACTGCGGCCTGATAGCCGCAACCCGTGCCGACTTCAAGCACGCGATTAGGGAGCGAATTTTCGCAGACGGCAGCGATCATCCTGGCAACGACCCAGGGCTGCGAAATGGTCTGTCCATGGCCAATGGGGAGCGCAGCATCGTCATAGGCACGACTCGCAAGCGCCTCGTCCACAAAGGCATGCCTGGGAACCGCTTGCATCGCCGACAGGATGCGCTGATCAGTAATCCCCTGATCATGCAGACGCTGCACCATCGCAGCGCGAAGCCGTTCGGAATTGAGGCCTAGGTTTTCAGAGACAGGCACAACGGGTGAACGATCCTGTGTGCGAGGTAAACGGGTTGCAGAAATCCGTGTATTACTGTTTGTAGGGGTGATGCCTTGCAAGCCACGTCCTGCATTGGAACCGATACCCGAACCCGATTTGGGGTCTCTGAGTGCCATGCAGAGTGGTTTTGACTTCAGGCCGAACATAACGGCCCCATCCAGTCTGAGACCCCGGCAATGTGGTTGTGATGCGTCAGATCAAGGCGTAAGGGCGTGATCGATACGTAGCCTTGATTGATGGCATCAAAATCAGTCCCGTGCGTAGCATCGTGAACGTCACCTACCGGGCCAATCCAGTAAACAGTATCGCCATAAGGCGTAGCTGAACGGATCACAGGCTGCGATGGATGACGTTTACCCAAACGCGTCGTGCGCATGCCTTTGATTTGATCGGCGGGCAAGTCGGGAAAATTAACATTCAACAGCATGGTTGGAACCAGCGGTTGACTAAGCTGGCGTTCGACCAGTTTGCGGGCTTGGGCGACGGCAGCATCCAGATGAGCCCAACCGCGCTCGACAAGAGAGAACGCAATGCTGGGTACGCCGAAAAGAAAGCCTTCCGCGGCGGCAGCAACCGTACCGGAATATAGTGTGTCATCGCCCATGTTGGCGCCGTTATTGATACCGGACAACACCAGATCTGGCCGGATATCCAATAAGCCAGTCATCGCGACATGCACACAATCCGAGGGGGTTCCATTGACATACATGAAACCGTTTGGCGCGTGACGGACCGATAAGGGACGGGTCAAGGTCAATGAATTCGAAGCACCGCTGTGGTTGACCTCTGGTGCGACAACAGTGATTTCTGCCAGGTCACGCAATGAATCAACCAGTGCCTCAAGGCCCCGTGCGTTGTAACCATCATCGTTTGAAACCAGAATATGCATAAAAAGGCAGAGAAAACTTGAGCTATTAACCAATCAATTGTACCCGCAGCATGACTATTTCAATCGTCAAAAGAATGAATTTAAGTACCGTCAAGGCAGAACGTCACGCTAGAATGCCAGCATTACTTTTTTAGACCCCATGCTCCCTATGCTGAACCTGCCCGCCTACCTATCGGATCCACTCTTGATTGGTCTGTCCTATCTGATCGGCTCAATCCCTTTTGCAGTGGTTGTCAGCCTCGTTTTTGGGCTGCAGGATCCACGTTCCTATGGCTCTGGTAATCCAGGTGCCACCAATGTCTTGCGCTCCGGCAATAAGTCTGCCGCCGCCCTTACGCTGATTGGCGATGCAGCGAAGGGGTGGTTTGCCGTCTGGTTAGGGATTAAGCTGGGAGCGACCGGCAACTTGATTGCGGCGATGACGCTGGCCGTTTTTCTCGGGCATTTGTATCCCGTTTTCCTGAAATTTAAGGGCGGCAAAGGGGTCGCCACCGCCCTCGGCATCATGATCGCGATCCAGCCCCTGCTGGCGCTCGCCAGTGCTGCGACCTGGATTATTGTAGTGGTCTGCTTTAAGTATTCTTCACTCGCAGCAATTGTGAGTGCGATATTCGCACCCATTTTTTATATTTTTGGCGGCTTGCTACAAGTCTGGACAGTCCAGACACCTCTGGCTACGGTGATAGCGTTGATCGGACTTTTACTACTCTATAGGCATCGTGCAAATATCAGCAGATTGCTTGCTGGGACAGAGCCCCGGATAGGTAAAAAAAGCTAAATTTCTGCCAGATCCCACCTGGGTGAAACGTTAAAACCATGGTTTTGAACGGTTAAATCGGCGAGCCCACGCGTGACGCGTTGCGCCGCGGCAAATGCAATCATTGCACCATTGTCCGTACACAGATCGAGGGGTGGAAAAAAAACCTCTGCTTTCAGTCGGCCAAGCTGGCGTTGCAATCTTTCTCTCAATGCGCGATTGGCGCCAACTCCCCCTGCTACGACCAAACGCTTTAAGCCAGTCTGCTTGAGTGCGGCAATACATTTAGAAACCAGAACATCCACAATCGCATCCTGCGTCGCTGTGGCTAAATTTGCATGAAGGTTGTCCGCAATGACAGGCTGGTTCAGCGCTTCTTTCAGTCGCGTCATGACTGCTGTTTTAAGTCCGCTAAAACTGAAGTCCAGATTATGACTATGCAGCATCGGGCGAGGCAGTGTAATCCCCTGCGGATCACCGGTTTCTGCCAGTCTGGCGAGTGCGGGTCCGCCTGGATAGCCCAGACCCAGTAATTTTGCTGTTTTATCAAAAGCCTCTCCCGCCGCATCGTCCAAGGTCTCACCCAGCAATGTGTACTGGGCAACATCATCCACACGCATGAGCTGCGTGTGACCTCCTGAG
Organism: Alcaligenaceae bacterium; assembly: GCA_947380655.1. GTDB lineage: Bacteria > Pseudomonadota > Gammaproteobacteria > Burkholderiales > Burkholderiaceae_B > Zwartia. The sequence goes on from CANCRX010000006.1 coordinate 8,226, forward strand.
ACCAATAGCGCGACAAACGGAAACTCAGGGCATGGGTGAGCCATTCTTGGGGATAATAAATGCCCCTCAAGATGATGAATAGGCACTGCAGGTAAGTCGAGCGACCAAGCCAGCGCCTCGGCAACACTGGCCCCCACAAGCAAGGCTCCAGCCAGACCTGGGCCCGCAGTGTAGGCAATCGCACCGATATCTTTGAGTGTTAAATCGGCCTGGGCGAGGACCTCACGCGCCAACGGAATCACACGGCGCACGTGATCGCGTGAGGCGAGCTCAGGCACCACACCGCCATAGGAGGCATGCATCGCGACTTGTGAATGCAGGGCATGTGCGAGTAAACCGCGCTCGGTGCAGACCGCAGCCACACCCGTTTCATCACATGAGCTTTCAAATCCCAGAATAATCATTCGAACAACTTAGTGATCAATGCCGCGTGACTCGAGATATTCTTCATAACTACCGCGGTAGTCTGTGACCTCGCCACCGGCCTGGATTTCCCAGACACGTGTTGCAAGCGCGGAGACAAACTCACGGTCGTGGGAGACGAAAAACAAGGTGCCAGGGTACTTATCGAGCGCCAGCTGCAACGATTCGATCGACTCCATATCAAGGTGATTGGTCGGTTCGTCCATCAACATGACATTATGTTTTTTGAGCATCAACCGCCCAAAAGTCATGCGGTTTTTTTCTCCGCCCGAAAGCACATTTGGGGCTTTGGGTAAATCGTCCGCACTGAACAACAAACGCCCCAGCACGGAACGGATCGATTGATCATCATCGCCTGGCTGACGGTAATGCGTCATCCATTCAAAAAGATTGTCATCCTTTTGCGTGAACTGATCTGATACATCCTGCGCCATGTAACCAATATCTGCATTTTCAGACCACTTTACGGTGCCTTTATCAGGCGCCAAATCGCCCGCTAACATGCGTAACAACGTCGTTTTACCGACACCGTTTGCACCAATGATGGCAATCTTCTCACCCGCTTCAACCATCGAAGAAAAGGACTTGATTACCGGTGCATCAAAGGCCTTTTGAACGTGCTCAAGCGTCACGGCCTGACGGTGCATAACCTTGAGCTGCTCAAACCTGATAAATGGGTTTTGGCGTGATGAGGGCTTGACCTCAATCTGCGAGCTTTTCAGGCGATCGATCTGCTTGAGACGCGAGGTGGCCTGACGAGCCTTGGATTTGTTTGCTGAAAAACGTCGTACAAAATCCTGCAATTCGATCACACGCTCTTTGGCTTTAGCATTGGAAGATGAAACGCGCTCCCGTGCTTGCGTGGAAGCCAACATGTAATCATCGTAATTACCAGGATAAACACGCAGTTCACCAAAATCCAGATCGGCCATATGGGTGCAGACCTGATTCAGAAAGTGTCGATCGTGACTGATAATAATCATGGTGCTCTGATAACCGTTGAGCACATCCTCCAGCCAGCGAATCGTGTTGATATCGAGGTTGTTGGTCGGCTCGTCGAGCAGTAGTACATCAGGATTTGAAAACAACGCCTGAGCGAGCAGAACACGCAGCTTCCAACCCGGTGCGATCTCGCGCATCGGTTGTTGATGTTGCTCAACAGGAAACTCCAGACCCAGTAACAACTCGCCGGCACGTGCCTCAGCGGTATAGCCATCGTACTCAGCAAATTTTGCCTCAAGATCTGCGGCCAGCATGTAATCTTCGTCGGTCGCATCTGCATTGGCGTAAATCGCATCACGTTGCGACATCGCCTCCCACATTTCAGCATGCCCCATCAATACAACATCCAGGACCCGCAGGTCTTCGAAAGCGAACTGATCCTGTCGCAACTTACCCATGCGCAGACCGGGTTCCAGAAAGACGTTGCCACCCGTAGATTCCAGATCACCACCAATAATTTTCATCAGGGTGGATTTGCCAGAGCCGTTCGCGCCGATCAAACCATAGCGATTGCCCTCCCCGAATTTGACGTTGACGTTTTCAAAAAGTGGCTTGGGTCCGAACTGAATGGTGAGGTTTGATGCTGTTATCACGTTATGCCGATAGAGTAAATATTGCGGTTACATCTTGATAGATAAGTTTTCAGTGTAACAACTGGTTAAAAGACGACTATTTTGTCCTGCTGCTACCTATGATGCCGTCCAGACGACCAGAGCTCTTTTCTGGCGTTATACACGGAGGCAAACTATGCAAGAGTCGTTCTTAAACACAGTTATTACAAGCATCACCCATTTTTTAAACCAAATGGGCGGCTACGTCTGGGGGCCGGTCCTGCTCATACTTTTAGTCGGAACAGGACTTTACCTGACGATCAGAATGGGCGCTTTACAGTTTTCAATGCTGCCTTACGCGCTGAAACTCGCTTTTTCAAGAAAACAAGATGATAAATCGCCTGGAGATATTTCGCAGTTTCAGGCCTTGATGACTGCGCTGGCCGCCACAATCGGAACCGGCAATATCGCCGGCGTCGCGACCGCCGTGGTGCTGGGAGGCCCAGGCGCTATCTTCTGGATGTGGGCCTCTGCTTTGGCTGGAATGGCCACCAAGTACGCGGAGGGTCTGCTCGCCATCAAATATCGGTTTAAAGATAAAAACGGAGAGATGTCGGGTGGCCCCATGCATTACATCGAACGCGGCCTGAACATGAAATGGCTGGCGATGAGCTTTGCGTTTTTTGGGATGATTGCGGCGTTAGGGACAGGCTGCTCCGTGCAATCAAACTCAGTGGCGCATGCGTTTAATGACACCTTTGGGGTTCCGAACTGGATAACAGGTTTAATTTTGAGTCTCGTCACGGCATTAGTGGTGCTGGGGGGAATTAAAAAAATTGCCCGGGCAGCAAGCGTAATCGTCCCTGTCATGGCGGTACTCTATATATTGGGTGGCTTAGTCATTATTTTGAGCAATCTCGATAAACTCCTGCCCGCTTTATCACTGATTCTTACCGATGCGTTGACTGGTTCGGCAGTCGCTGGGGGTGCGATCGGCACTGTGATCCGCTATGGAGTAGCGCGCGGCGTTTTTTCAAACGAAGCAGGTCTGGGCACGGCACCTATTGCGGCGGCTGCCGCTAAAACAGACGTTCCTGTCAAACAAGCACTTGTTTCAATGACCGGCACCTTTATTGATACGATTGTGGTGTGCTCCATTACCGGGATCGCACTGGTCATGGGCGGTCTCTACAACCAAGGCACGACTGGCGCGGCATTGACCAGCCAGACCTTTGATGCCCTGTTGCCAGGACCAGGTGGCTGGATCGTGACCATCGGTCTGATCTTTTTTGCCTATTCGACCATCTTAGGTTGGAGCTTTTACGGCGAGAAATGCGCGCAATACCTGATGGGTGAACGAGCGGTGTTTCCTTACCGCATGGTTTTTATCGGTTTTGTCATGCTCGGTACGGTCGCTTCGCTTGATTTGGTCTGGGCGGTATCCGATGTATTTAATGGACTGATGGCGTTTCCTAATCTGATCGGTATTGTGTTGTTATCAGGTGTGGTGATTAAAGAAACCAAGGAATATCGGCAAGCTTTACTTAAGAAAAAAACCTAACCTGACACCGTACTGACAATTTTGTTTAGTAAAACAAAATTAAAGGAATAAATTTTAAAAATCTTCGTAATTTCTCACAGAAAACTAGAGTAAACCCTCGGGGAATTACGAAGAGAAATCGCTAAACTACGGGCTCTCAACCGATACAGGTTGATCGAGGAGAGCTCATGAAACTGAAATATAAACTTTTAACGACGGTCGCTGCTTGCACCCTTGCAACAGCTGGCGCGTTTGCACAAGACACCATCAAAATTGGTGTGATTGGTCCCTTCACTGGTGGTTCGTCCTCAATGGGCGTGAGCATGCGAGACGGCGTGCGTCTGGCAGCGAAAGAAATCAACGCCTCGGGTGGCGTGCTGGGTAAGAAAATTGAGCTGGTCGAACGTGATGACGAAGCCAAAAACGAGCGTGGCGTACAAATCGCTCAGGAATTCATCAACAAGACAAAAGTTGATGCAGCCGTTGGCTACATCAACACCGGTGTTGCACTGGCCTCACAACGTTTTTTCCAGGAAGCAAAAATTCCTGTGATGAACAACGTTGCCACGGGCAGCCTAGTTACACACCAATTTGATAAAGAACCTGAAAACTATATCTTCCGTAATGCTGCGGCAGACAATATTCAGGCTCCAATGATTGTCGAAGAAGCCATCACACGTCGTGGTTTCAAGAAAGTTGCGATTCTTGCCGATTCAACCGCTTACGGTGACTTGGGTCGTAAAGACTTGACCGCGGCCCTGGCTGCCAAAGGCATCACCCCTGTAGCGGATGAGAAATTCAACATCAAAGACGTGGACATGACGCCGCAACTGCTCAAGGCAAAAGAAGCCGGCGCAGAAGTCATTCTGACCTACGCAATTGGTCCTGAGCTGGCTCAGATCGCCAACGGTATGGCTAAGCTTGGCTGGAAAAAGCCAATGATTGGCAGCTGGACACTGTCGATGGCTAACTTTATCGACACCGCCGGTAAGAACGGTAACGGCGCCACCATGCCACAGACATTCATTCAGGATGCCAGCACACCAAAGCGCAAAGAGTTTATCGCTGCTTACCTGAAAGAGTTCAAGCCTAAGAAAGACCGTATTGATTCACCTGTATCAGCTGCTCAGGGTTACGACTCGATCTTCCTGTTGGCTGCTGCGATGAAACAGGCTGGCACTACAGATGGTCCTAAGGTCCGTGAAGCACTCGAAAATCTCAACGCCAAAGTTGACGGTATCGTGACGGTGTATGACAAGCCGTTCAGCAAAACAGACCACGATGCGATTACCTCAAACATCCCTGTGATGGGTGAAGTCAAGGACGGTAAAGTTGGTTACGCTAACCCTGACGATGCAAAAAATGCAGGTCAGGTCCGCATCAAGAAAGCCCAGTAATACGTCGACGGGCATCACACCGCCCGACATAAACGCCGCGCTGAAATAGCGCGGCGTTTTTAATGTAAAAGGTTGTGAGTCTGTTGTTTCATCGTTTTTTGTCTGACCTTATCCTTGGGGACTTTCCAATGGAAATCCTGCTCCAACTTATTTATAGCGGCATCTCACTCGGGATGATTTACGCGGTGATCGCGTTTGGCTACCAACTTACCTTCGCCACCTCTGGCACACTGAACTTTGGTCAGGGTGAGGCATTGATGTTAGGCGCCATGGTTGGCCTAACCCTTGTCGACACACTCGGCTTGAACTATTGGCTAATGATTCCAATCGTTCTTGTTTTTGGAGCACTGCAAGGCGGCCTGGTCGAACTGATCGGCGTACGCCCTGCCATCAAAATCAAATCCGAATTTGGCTGGATCATGTCCACCATTGCTCTGGGTATTATCTTCAAAAACGTCGCGGAAAACCTTTGGGGTCGCGACGACATGAAATTCCCCTCGCCGATCGATGATGACCCGATTAAATTTCTCGGTGCAAACGTACTGCCGATGGAAATCGTTGTGGTCGGTGGCGCGTTAGCCATGATGCTTCTGGTTGAATTATTCAACCGTAAAAGCATCTATGGCAAAGCGGTTGTTGCCACCTCAAATGATCGCGATGCCGCAGGCTTAATGGGTATCAATACTGGCCTGGTCATTACCTTTTCCTACGCCTTGTCCTCACTCACTGCTGCCTTTGCGGGCGTATTAGTCGCGCCTCTGACTTTGACTGGCGCGACGATGGGTGCAGCGCTTGGTCTAAAAGCTTTTGCCGTTGCAATTATCGGTGGTTTATCTAGCGGCATGGGTATTGTCGTAGGTGGACTGATTTTAGGTATTGCAGAAACCACGACAGGCTTTTACATCTCAACTGGTTACAAGGATGTACCCGGTCTGATTCTGCTTTTGTTAGTCCTGGCCATTAAGCCATCCGGACTCTTTGGCAAAACCGCGATCAAGAAGGTCTGATCACATGAAAATCAAACATCTGTTGTTAGTCGCGGCGATTGTCGCGTTATTTGGATTCCCGCTGGTTGTCAGCAATCCTTATTACATACACCTTGTCGAAACAATCCTGATCTATGCCGTGCTACTGTTCGGTTTGGATATTGTGGTTGGCTACACAGGACAAGTTTCGCTCGGTCATGCAGGTTTGTTTGGCATTGGATCCTATGTGGCGGGTGTCTTGTTCATGAAGCTCGGCATGCCTTTCTGGATCACCGTTCCAGCGGCGATTACGATCACCGCGATCTTTGGTGGTTTACTCGCGTTGCCAGCCTTGAAGGTGATTGGTCCTTATCTGGCAATGGTCACCCTCGCCTTCGGGACGATCATCCAGATTCTGATCAATGAGATGAGCTTTCTGACTGAAGGCCCTGTCGGAATCAAAATTCCCAAGCCAGCATTTTTTGGCCATGTCACCACAGAAGACGAGTATTACTGGATCGTTTGTGTATTGATGCTGCTGAGTTTGCTGGTCGTGCACCGCATTCTTAAATCGCATCTGGGTCGAGCCTTTGAAGCCCTGCGTGACAGCCCTGTTGCCTGCGATTGTATGGGCGTCTCGGTCTATCGCTATAAAGTATATGCGTTCATTATCAGCGCAGGTTTTGCCGGTCTGGCGGGCTGCATGTATGCATATTCTGAGCAATACATTTCGCCTAATACCTATGTGATTGAACTGAGCGTGCTGTTCTTGCTCGCCGTCATTATGGGTGGTCGTAAATCGCGTATCGGTGCAATACTTGGCTCATTTATTATCGTCATGTTGCCTAAGCTCTTGGACGATATTCACTTATTCCGTATCGTTGCCGTCTCGCTAGCCGTATTGTTCATTTTGCTGGCTGCGATCTCATTAAGCAAAAAGCTCACGACCGTTCGCAAAGTCGCCATTCCACTTGCAGGAATTGTTGGCCTGGCTGCATTTTCATTCTGGCTGGAAAACATCACCGACTGGCGTCTGACGATCTTCGGCTTCATGATCCTGCTAGTGGTGTATTACCTGCAAGACGGTATTGTCGGTTTTGTCCGTAACTACTATGCCTCGTTAACTGGAAAATCTGCTCAGGCTGCCCGCGATGCAGAGGCACTGCTTGAGATTAAGCCTACAGACAAGGATGTCATCAGTGCGGCCTCCGACACCTCTAAAGGTGGAACCTTACTCAGCGTCAAATCCATCCTGATGCAGTTTGGAGGTTTAAAAGCGCTGAATCAGGTTGATTTGACGATCGAGCGCGGCACCATCCATGGTCTGATTGGTCCGAACGGCTCTGGCAAAAGCACCATGATGAACGTGCTGACCGGTATTTATGTCCCGACGGCTGGCGACGTGGTGTATGCGAGTAATAGCGTGGTGGGTAAAACCTCCTCAGAGATTGCGCTTTCTGGCATTGCCCGTACGTTTCAGAACGTTCAGCTCTTTGGCGAAATGACGGCTTTGGAAAATATTCTGGTTGGTTTGCATCACACCTTTGATTCAAACCTACTTGACGTGGCGCTGCATTTACCACGCTATACCAAGGAAGAATCTGAGGCGCGTGAGCGAGCTTTAGGTTTGCTGCGGTTTGTTGGACTGGAATCGCTGGCTAACGAAGAAGCCCGAAACTTGCCTTACGGTAAACAACGTGTGCTTGAGATCGCTCGTGCACTCGCGCTTGATCCCAATCTCTTGTTGCTTGATGAACCCGCTGCAGGACTGACCGCACCTGACATCAAGGATCTGCTGGTCATCATTCAAAAGGTCCGTGAGCACGGCATCACCATTATCCTGATTGAACACCATATGGACGTCGTGATGGCGGCCTGCGATATTGTGTCCGTTCTTGATTTCGGCCAAAAAATTGCTGAAGGCAAACCCGCGGAAGTTCAGGCTGATGAAAAAGTCATCGAAGCCTATCTGGGCGGCGCGACCGCTTAAATTCAGAGAAGATCAGGAAAATTATGTTATCGATCAAACATCTCGAAGCCGGATATGGCAAAGTCAAAGTCCTGCACGGCATCAGCATTGATGTTCCAAAAGGACAAGTTGTGACCTTGATTGGCTCAAACGGTGCGGGTAAAACTACCACCATGCGTGCGGTCACGGGAATGATTAAACCGACGGCAGGAGACATCACTCTCGGAACCACAAAAATTGATGGTTTTGACTCCTATAAGATTGCTCGTCTAGGCTTGGCGCACTCACCCGAAGGTCGTCGCGTATTTTCAACCATGTCTGTCAGCGACAATCTCGTGCTGGGCGCGTTTCCTCGTATGACAGGAAGCCGACCGAAGGGCGATGTCAAAAACGATCTGGAGCGTGCGATGGAATTATTTCCTCGCCTCAAGGAGCGCCGCAATCAACTCGCTGGTACGTTATCGGGTGGTGAGCAGCAAATGCTCGCCATGGCACGCGCAATCATGCTTAATCCGGAAATTATTTTGCTGGATGAGCCCTCCATGGGTCTTGCTCCGATTCTGGTGGATGAAGTGTTCAGAATCATTGCGCGTCTTAAATCAGAAGGCGTCACGATGCTGCTGGTAGAGCAGTTTGCTGCTGCAGCATTAAACGTTGCGGATTACGGCTACGTGCTTGAAAACGGCCGTATCACTGCGCACGGTGCTGCGGACAAACTGATGAATGACCCTGCCGTAAAAGCTGCCTATCTGGGTGGTAGCCACTAAACGCTTAACCGTATGGCGGCAATAAAAAGAGCATCCTGTGAACTGACCCCATAAAGTTGGACACCCATCCAACCTTTTGGGGTTTTTTCATGAGTAAGTATTCTGAGCAGTTCAAGCTATCGCTAGTTCAACAATATTTGTCTGGATCCGGTGGCTTAAAGTTTATTGCCCAAGAACATGGCATAGACCATAGCCAGTTTGGTAGATGGGTATCTGCTTATAAACAGCATGGCATTTCTGGATTACAAAAGAAACGTGCCATTTACAGCGCTGAGTTCAAATTAACGGTTCTTGAGCATATGCGACTCAATGACTTGTCTCAAGATCAAACCGCCGCTTTATTTGATATTCGAAGTCCCGCCCACATCGGCATATGGAAGCGCGGTTATGATCAGCATGGTCCAGAGGCCTTAACTCCCCGACCTAAAGGTAGACAGCGACGTATGAGTGACTCACTATCGCCCAAGAAAATCAATTCGCCTGTAGATGATGCCTTGCGCAGTCGTGAAGACTTGCTTGCAGAGGTTAATCAGCTGCGCATGGAGAATGCATACTTAAAAAAGCTGGGAGCCTTAGTTCAAGCAACGCAGCAAGTTCAGCTCAAAAAACAGAAATAGTGCTTGAACTAAGGCATCAGTACCCTGTTGCAGCCCTGCTTAAATTAGCAGGATTAGCGCGTAGTACCTTTTACTATCAACAGAAGGTACGTGATTCAGTCGATAAATATCAACAGATCAAAGACTCGATTCGTGAGGTCTTTGATCGCCATAAGGGGCGATATGGCTATCGACGCATCACCGCTACCCTGGTGCAGATGGGCAAGCGGGTTAATCACAAAACTATTCAACGCTTAATGAGTCAGTTAGGACTCAAATCGCTCGTCAGGCTTAAGAAATACAGGTCTTACAAGGGAGGTGTTGGAACTGCAGCCCCAAATATACTGGCCCGCCAGTTCGATGCGCAACAAATCAACCAGAAATGGGTGACTGACGTAACAGAGTTCAACGTTGCGGGTGAAAAGCTTTATTTATCGCCTGTTTTAGATCTTTATAACGGAGAAATCGTCGCCTTCGAAACCTCAAGGAGGCCAATATTTGAAATGGTGAGTTCAATGCTTAAACAGGCGATGACTAGGCTCGCCCCACAGGATAAGCCGATCATTCACTCAGATCAGGGCTGGCAATACAAAATGCCTACCTTTAAGAAAATGCTTAAGCAGCAACAAATCACCCAGAGCATGTCTAGAAAAGGTAATTGTTTGGATAATGCCGCAATGGAAAGCTTCTTCGGTACGCTTAAAAGTGAATACTTTTACTTGAATAAATTCAGCAGTTATGAGGAGCTAGAAACGGGGCTGAAGGAGTACATTCACTATTACAACAACGATCGCATCAAGCTAAAACTAAAAGGACTGAGTCCCGTTCAATACAGGAATCAGTCCATTAGTACACTAGCAACCTAAACTGTCCAACTTTATGGGGTCAGTTCACTGGGATGCTCTTTTTTTTTCATCAATGTCTCATCAATTTCTCATCAATGTTCGTGCTCATCCAGAACCAGATGCGCGAGCCCTTTTTCAGTCGCAAGGCCAATTTTGACGCCAACAGGCAATGTTGCTTTCATCGCAGTATGTCCATATGGGAGTCCGGTGATCACAGGGATACCAACCGTTTTACGAATATGTGCAATGACAGACTTTAAGTCATAACCCTGATCGTGCTCGGCAAGCCTGTACTCCGTGAAACCACCCAGCAACAGTGCTTTCTGTTTACCCAGAATACCAGCTTGCGCAAGCTGGTTAAGCATGCGTTCAATGCGATAAGGATGCTCACCCACATCTTCAATAAATAAAATTCCACCTTTAATTTTTGGCATATAGGGTGTGCCGATTAAGGCCGTCACCATGGAAAGGTTACCGCCCCACAGCACACCGCGGCAGTCCACCGCGTCAGCATCTTGCGTTTCAAAACTCAGAATTTCGAGTTCGCCACGCATAGATTCACCAAAAATTTCGGTGGTAAGGAGTTCAGGTTTTTTTGCACCGAAATCGAAACAAGCAGTCGGTCCTGCGTAGCTGACCATGCCTGTGCGTGCAAGCAGTGCCAGGTTAAAGGCAGTGAAATCACTTTGACCAATGAAACGCTTACCCGAGTCTGCAATAGCCTTCCAGTCTAAATGGGGCAGTAAGCGTGTCATGCCATAGCCTCCACGTGTCGCCATCACAATGGGCAATTTTTGTTTGATCGCCCGCGTAAAAGCAGCGAGTCGCTGAGTATCGGTTCCCGCGAAACGTTGATGCTTCGCCAGCGCAGTGCGATCAATCGCAACCTTGAAACCCATTGTGTTGAGCAGATGCGTTGCACGCTCAAGTGTCTGGGGATCTGCAACCGCGCTAGAGGGAGAGAAAATATAAATTCCGCTCGCATCAGGAACCCCGTAGGATTGAGTACTGGACATTGCTATGTTTCCTTACCGCGTCTTTTTTTAAAAAATTGACGCAGAATATGACCGCAAGGCTCGGCAAGTAAGCCGCCTGCAACGGTTGTTTGGTGATTAAGTTGAGTCTGTGCGGGCAAGTCCATCACACTGCCGCATACGCCTGTTTTAGGATCTGGCGCACCAAACACGACCCGCGCCAGGCGTGCGTGCATCATGGCCCCCATGCACATGGCACAAGGCTCAAGTGTGACATACAGCGAATAACCAGGCAGACGATAGTTTTGAACACGCAGTGCGGCAGTTCTCAAGGCAACGACTTCAGCGTGCGCAGTAGGATCATGATCAGTAATCGTTCGATTAAAGCCTGTTGCCATCACCTGCCCTGCAGCATTGATCACTACGGCTCCTACAGGAACCTCCCCCTGCGCGGCAGCTAACGCAGCTTGCTCAAGTGCGAGCTCCATGAAGAGGCGATCCTTTGCTTCAATCGCCGCGTCCACGCCCTCCACCTCAGAGAGACGTTGTGATGGTTCAGCCACGATAAACGCGAGATTTCAACGCAACGCGTCCCGCCAGACTGGTCAGCGCTTCTTCGAGCCACTGATAAAGCTCCGCATCATCGTCATAACGTGCCTGATTTAAATTCGAAACACGACCATCTTCGATAAAACCCCAGGCACGACTGCGTTTATCACGGTGCTTAGGATCCCAGACACCAAAAGCAAAACCGCCAGAACTACGGATCAGTGAAAAGCACGGAATGTCTGTATAACCATCACCGACAAAGACCATCTGATCAAAGGGCACCCTCAAGCGCTCTTCGGATACTTTGCGATTGACCTCAAAGGGCTTGCCCACAAAGGAAGGTCCGACAATCCCTTTTTGAATATGAAAAAGATATCTTGTTTTATCGGTAAAACTGACGATACGTCGCGGGAATGTAATGGCACCCTGCTCATCGTAGATGAACTCAGAGGCCCAGATCGCGGTGAACTCGTGTGCAATGCGCGTATGACGCACCACATCGCCAATGCCACTGGAGATCAGATAAAACTCTAGCTGGACCTGTGGATGTACGCGTCGAACCTGATCACGCAGACGGGAAAACAAGGTGTCAACGCCAGCATGCAAAGGTAATGAAGCGCCCCACTGCTGGAGTTTTTCTTGAGTGATCGGGGCATCGCCACGTTCACGCGACAGCTGAATCATTTCATGCAGGTAAGCGGGAACGGGATCCCAGTCCTCATGCAAAAGCGGATCAACACGTTTAGTCCAGAACTGTTGCGTGTCGACGCCAATGCTCTCCAGAAAGCCAGAGGTGCTATCAGGAGCGAGGGTATCGTCAAAATCAAAAATCAGTGCAATCACGTCAGACATCGTATCGATCCGTGTGTCTAAGATACCCTGATTGTACGATTACTCTTTGATCCCGAGCTCTCGGATGATTTGTCCCCATTTTGCACCATCACGCTGCATATAAGTCTGGACTTCTCCGGGTGTTGAGACATAAAGATCAACGCCCTTTTTAGCCAGATCATCCCTCAGCGCCTGATCGGCCCCCACCACCTGCATGGCAGCGCTCAGACGCTTGACCACCGGTTCAGGTGTTTTAGCGGGGACCAGTAATGCCAACCAGAAGACAGCATCAAAACCTTTGGTCCCGGAAGCTTCGTCGATGGTCGGAAGCTCAGGCATGCTACGGATGCGTTTGGCTGTTGAGACCGCGATTCCCTGTGTTCGACCAGACGTGACAAGGGGCAAAGCCTCGTTGGTGGCAGAGAACATCATATGAATACGGCCGCCAATCAAGTCAGTCGCAGCAGGTGCGCCACCTTTGTAATGAATCACGGCCATTTTCAAGCCAAAATTCTTAATGAAATACTCTGCCGCCAAATGGTTGATCGAGCCCATTCCTGAAGTACCAATGGCATATTTATCAGGATTTGCACGTACAAGCGCTAATAACTCTTTTAAATCTTTCACCTTGAGATCTAAATTAGCCTGGAGCACAAAAGCCGATGTAATCATCATTGAAATCGGTGCGAAGTCCTTTTGTGCATCGTATTCAACCTTTTCCTGCAAGACAGGATTGATGACGATCGAGACAGGTGCCGCATAAAGCGTATAGCCGTCGGCAGCCGAACGCGCCACATAATTACTCGACAAAGTAGACGCCGCGCCTGCTTTGTTTTCAATAATCATTGACTGACCTAATTCACGGCCTAGCCGATCAGCGATGGCACGACTTGAGTTGTCACTTACGCCACCGGCCGGATAGGGGACGACGAATTTAAGAGGTTTGCTTGGATACTGATCTTGTGCGTGAACGGGTGAAAGCAACACGCTCACGATCAGCACCATGAGCATTTTCAGTTTCGTCATCATTTTGTCTCCTCGCTTTCTTTATAGTTTTTTTAAAAAGCAGATTTACTTCAGTGCAGGGACCGGCTGATACCAGGGTACCTCTGCGCGATCGCCATAGCGACGTACGCGCAAATTAGCCTGCTCGCCGTGTCCTGCAAAATTCTCCATATGACACAGACGGGAACAATACTCACCAATTAACGCCGAGGCTGCATCGGTTGTCACACGTTGATAGGTACAAGTCTTGAGGAACTTACCGACCCATAAACCACCGGTGAAACGTGCACTACGCTTGGTTGGCAGTGTATGGTTCGTACCAATCACTTTGTCACCAAAACTCACGTTTGTTCTGGGACCGAGGAACAACGCACCATAATTCTGTAAGCGATTCAGGAACACATCAGGATCGGCTGTCAGCACCTGTACGTGCTCAAAAGCTAATTGATCCGCCATCGCAATCATCTCATCGATCGTATCGCAAACAATAATTTCGCCATGTTCTGCCCAAGACACGCGAGCAATTTCAGCCGTTGGCAAAATGTTAAGTTGGCGCTCGACTTCTGCAAGCGTCGCTTTTGCGAGCGTTTCGCTATTCGTCAGCAAAATAGCTGGAGAAGTCGGGCCATGCTCTGCCTGACCCAATAAGTCAACCGCGCACATTTCAGCATCGACCGAATCGTCTGCAATCACGAGTGTTTCGGTCGGGCCAGCAAACAAATCAATCCCGACGCGTCCAAACAGCTGACGTTTAGCCTCTGCAACAAACATGTTGCCAGGACCCACCAGCATATCGACCGGGGCGATAGATTGCGTACCAATCGCCATCGCACCGACTGCTTGAATGCCACCCAAAACCAAAATTTCATCTGCACCCGCAAAATGCATGGCAGTCACGATCGCAGGATGAGGTGAACCTTGAAACGGCGGTGCCGTGGCAACAATACGCTTGACTCCAGCGACCTTGGCAGTCAGGACACTCATGTGTGCGGAAGCAATCATCGGATACTTCCCGCCCGGGACATAGCAACCCACGGCACTGACAGGTACATGCTTGTGACCCAGCACAACACCAGGCATTGTTTCGACTTCCACATCTTTCATCGACGCGCGCTGGACTTCTGCAAAGCGACGAATCTGAGTTTGTGCGAATTGAATGTCTTCGATTTCACGTGCCGACAGTTGTTTGACGGCTTTTTCAATATCAGCCTGGCTTAGGCGAAACTCACTAGGTTCCCATTTGTCGAATGTTGCAGACATTTCGCGCACGGCCTGATCGCCCCGCTTTTCGATGTCGGCAAGAAGTGACTCAACCGTTGCGCGCACTTTTGCATCAGCCTCAGCCACAGCTGCAGCATCTTTACCACGCTTTAAATAACGAACTGCCATGTTGAATCTCCATCAATAAAAACGAAAAAACGTTTGTTTGTCGAAACGAATCGTGAAAAATTACCCTAATTTTGCCGCAATCTAACCGTACTTTGCAACCGCTTGCAAACCAACAGGAACCTTATAGTTAAGTTAAATTTAATTAAACTATTTTTTTACTTAAACAAGGTTTGCTGCGGGAATTTGAATATCAGAACTAGCGGGATGCATAAAGCGAAAAGACTCTCTGGTGGCATCCACACACCCCCCGTCAGCATAGACACCGTAAGGATCGCGATATTTCATCATTAAACCCAAAATCCGCTCGACTTCTTCGGGTTTCGTTGCAGACTCAGCAACACGCAAAGCAACCTTTGCCTCATCCATTATCAGATGTCCCTGAGCATTTCGATCAACGCCATGCCGCCAGTGATAAATCTCAAGACACTTAGTGACCATGGTGTAGGGATTTTTTCGATCCCAAAAATTGTTAAATAACCCAGAGCCAAGATAGTAAAGCCAGGACCCCTCATACCCTCTCACATCAGAAGAAGGTTCATCTGGATTTCTAAACCATACACGTTCACCTGGTACATAAAAACGCGGTGGGATCGGCGCGGCAATCGAACCATATTCACGCAAAAATACTGCCTGAAACTCTTCGCCCATAATCGCACGCCTGGACCATCTAGACTCAATCTGTTGATGCAGCGCAGGATGACAATCCCGTAACTCTAACGACAATGCCAGGGTCAAAATGTATTCAGAGGCCCTGAAGCAAGAAAAGGAGTAAACCTGCCCTGCCAGTGCGGGCTGTGTGGTGTGTATCAAGGCATCGATAATTGAAACCTTCGGCAGCAGCGTAAAACTCGTATCCGGGTGGTATGTCCAATACTCGCGTGGTCGCTCCAGACCTTCTGTATCAAAATTTAATTCCGCCTGGTAGGCTGCCAGCGCTGCGTTTCGACGCACCCGCACGGCTGACTCGAATTCCTGGATATTTGGGTAAGAAAATAAAACAGGACTACGCGCCATGGCCAGAATAATTTCAAGCTCAAGATCTTTTGAGCGTTTTAAACCGCTGAGACCTAATGCGCATGCAATCCCTGTGGTATCGAAATCAGGCGTTATCTTAATCAGACGGTGAGATCCCGATAGACGCAGACCTGTCTGCTCAGCAGAACGAACCTCGCGGATATTCAGGTAAGCTTCGGCTTGATACGCTTGTACGACAGTCTCTAATTTTCTTTGAATAGTGTGAAGATCTGCGGTATTTTCAACACGCACGAAGATTCCGCCACAATCTGAGGTTGAAAGCGGGTCAGTTTGAACATGTTGGAGTAATTCATCCATATATACTTTTTATCAGTCAGCAAAAACAGACGTCTATTGTCGTAAACCCCAAAAATACTAAATTTGATTCTAATTTAGTAAAAATGATTTGGCACGCCTAATGTCCACTACTGAAATCCGTCCTGAACAATCTGTCGAATTACTCAAGGCTCTTCATATCCTGACCAGAGATGGGAAGATGAATCAGGACAGCCGGCGCAAGCTTAAGCAAGTCAATCATCTTTTTCAATTTATCCAACCCATGCTGGAAGAATTGCTGCGCAGCAATCCTGAATTTAGTGTGGTGGATCATGGTGCAGGAAAATCTTACCTCGGATTTATTTTGGTCGATTTGTTCATGCGCCATCAAGCCCCCATGGCAACCATGGTGGGGATAGAAACCAGACCTGAACTGGTCGAAAGTTCAATTGCGCTAGCTAAGCAGCTGCACTTTGAAAAAATGAAGTTTCTCAATCTCTCGGTCAATGATTCAATCACTTCCACGCAACTACCTCCAAAAGTAGACATGGTGACGGCACTGCATGCCTGCAATACGGCAACGGATGATGCCATTAGATTCGGTCTGGCAAAAAACGCGCGCTACATGGTCATTGTTCCTTGTTGCCAAGCGGAAGTTGCTTCATTTTTACGTAAAAATAAAGCCAAACAATTGAAAGATCCCATGGCTGAGTTATGGCGCCATCCCTTGCATACACGTGAATTTGGCAGCCAACTCACTAACGTGTTGCGCTGTTTGCAATTGCAAGCCCATGGTTATCAAGTCACCGTGACGGAACTTGTGGGCTGGGAGCACTCCATGAAAAACGAATTAATCATCGCTGAGCATAAAGGCCCACCCAAAGCAGACGCGATTGAAAGACTGCAAGCCATTCTTGAGCGATTAGGTCTGGAAGAACTGCGGGAAAGATTTTTCCTCCCAGACTCGGCTTCTAACCATTTAAAAATTGCTTCATCATCATCCGATTCAACATCCCCCATACAGGCCTGACCATGCGCGTAGTGATTGCTGGCTGTGGTGATTTAGGCTTACATGTCGCGGAACGTTTGCTTGCTGATCCAAACAATACCGTATTCGGGCTCAGGCGCACGCCTCCAGTCACCCAAAACAACGACAGGTTCGTATGGATCGGGGCAGACTTAACCCAACCCAGTTCACTGGAATCACTTCCAGAGGGAATCACGCATATTGTGTTTGCAGCCGCTCCCGGCGAACGCACTGAACTTGCATATCGAGCAACCTATCTGCAAGGGCTACAACATATTGTTCAGGCCGCCCAATCACCCACGCTTAAGCGGGTGATTTTTGTTTCTTCCACTGCGGTATATGGTGACCACGGTCAGGATTGGGTCGATGAAATCACCCCTACTGAGCCAGCAGGTTTTAATGGGCGCATACTCTGTGAGGCTGAAAAATGGCTGACTGATTTTGGGCAGACGCATCAACTCACAACGGTATGTACGCGGCTCTCTGGTATTTATGGGCCCAAGCGCAATTACCTGCTGGACAGACTCCGGCAGGGATTGGCTGCGGCACCCAAGGGCAACCAACACTGGGTTAACCGTATCCATATTGACGACGCTGCAGCGGCATTGGTGCACCTACTCAGTCTGAAAGCGCCTCAAGCGCTGTATCTTGTGACGGACAGTACCCCTTTGCCGATGCGCACGCTCTATGAACATCTCGCTAAGCTCGTGGGGGGTCCAGTTCCGCCAGAAGGCCCACCCGTGCGCGGCGTTGGCAGTAAAAGATTAAGCAACGCGCGCTTGCTTGAGTCAGGCTTTGAATTGAAGTGGCCTGATAGCCGTATTGCCTATGCCGCAGGGTAAATAATCTCGAGGATATCCAGGTCCTGAATTCCGCTAGGGGTGCGTAAAGTGACCGTGTCACCTTCACGAGATTTAATCAGCGCACGTGCGACGGGTGATATCCAGCTGATTTTGCCGTTCAGTGGTTCCGCCTCATCCACGCCAACAATCGTGATGGTGTGCTCGGCTCCATCAGGATCTGAATAAATGACCGTGGCACCGAAAAAAATCTGCTCTTGATTAGGCTGTGAACTCGGATCGACAACCTCTGCAATCTCGAGTCGCTTGGTTAAAAATCGCATCCGCCGATCAATTTCCCTGAGGCGTTTTTTACCATAGAGATAATCGCCATTTTCTGAACGATCACCATTTGATGCGGCCCAGGAAACGATCTTAACCATCGCCGGACGTTCCTCGAGCATCAAGGTCGCCAGCTCACCGCGCAACGCTGCATATCCAGTCGGAGTAATGTAATTACGGGTACCGGCGGGCAACGGTGCTGCATCAGGAAAGTCCTCGTCATCATCATGATCGGACTCTTTTACAAATGCTTTATTCATTTATGGTCAATCAAAGATGTGCGTCAAACAAGGGAATGCCACGCCGGAGTGAGGTCTGCGGGCAAGGCGGGTAGACTACCCAGATCATGCCGACTTTCTGTAGGGCTATGAAAATCCGATCCACAGGAAGCCAGAAAACCATAGTTGCGCGCAACCTGAGCATATTCATGATACTGATGCGGCGAATGACTCCCCGTCACAACCTCGATGCCCTGGCCACCGAGATCTTTGAATTCTGAAAACAAGGCCCCAAACTGTGTTTCTGTGTAATGGTAACGACCTGGATGCGCAATCACCGCCACACCTCCGGCTCCGTGAATCCAGCTCAGCGCGTTTTCGAGTTTCGCCCAATGCATAGGTTCGTGAGCGGGTCCCTCGTCGCTGAGATAACGGTCAAACACAGTTTGCACGTCTGGACAATAACCCGCCTGCACTAAAAATCGAGCAAAATGCGTTCGACTGATCAGCTCGGGATTACCTGCAAACGGGAGCACGCCTTCGAAGGCACCGGGCATCCCTAGCCGCGCCAGATTATCACCAATGCGTCTGGCTCGATCTGCCCGACCAGCTCTTGTCGCACGCAGTCCCTCAACAAGCGCAGGATAATTTTCATCAATTCCGAGGCCGACGACATGCACCGTCTGGTTTGCCCACGTCACAGAAATCTCAACCCCTCCGAGATAAGCCATGCCGAGAGATTCAGCGGTTGCACGAGCAATTTTTTGACCTGACACCTCATCATGATCAGTGAGTGACCAAAGGGTGACTCCGTGTGCTGCCGCTCTGCGTGCAACGGCCTCTGGACTCAACACACCATCCGACACCGTCGAGTGACAGTGCAAGTCAACGCAGCTGACAGCTTCAGTGTTCATTCAAAAATCCTATCACGGCTTCGAGTTGATCCGCAGCCATAAGGGTGGGCGCATGCCCAACCCCTGCAAACTCCACTGCACGTGCACGCGGATTAAGTTCAAGCATTTTTTTCAGCGTCGCGGGAGAGAGCAAATCTGATTGCTGACCACGCACGATCAACACCGGTGCCTGAACGCAGGTGTAGGCTTGCCATAAGAGTTGCTCACCTTGTGTCGCCTGCTCTGGGGTAACCATTTTAAAAGCCTCAGCAATTCCCAGGTCATAATGTTTGATCCATTTACCTGACTGCTCGATATACGTGTACCTGGTGAGTGCTTGCCACTGTTGCTCAGTATGTGGACCGAAAGACGCTGCGGTCTTTTTAACGTATTCCACAGCAGACGCTAACGAATCAAAACTAACCGCCTCACCCACGTATTGACCAATGCGCGCAAGCGATACGGGCTCGATGTGGGGGCCTACGTCATTGAGAACGAGTTTGTCGAGTCTTAGACCTGTTTCTGGCAATGCTTGATAAGTTTGAGCAGGCGTTTGTTGCTGTTGCAACTGTCTGGCATAAGCCATCGAACCCGCATAAGCCATACCGATGAGCCCGCCCATCGAAGTGCCCACCCACTGCAAACGTGAGGGCTGCAATCTGGCAATCAGACTGACCATATCTGCCGTGTATTGCGGCACACCATAAAAAAGTGGATTAGCCAGACGATCTGACATACCTCGACCGACTACATCAGGACACACGACACGAAAATCTTTTGCCAGACGCTGAGCCAGCGCATCAAAATCACGCCCTGTTCGCGTGAGACCGTGGACACAGAGAACGGTATCGGGATTATCGCTATCCCCCCACTCGTGATAAGCCATCCGGTGCAAACCAGCTGGACTGCTGCAAGTAACGGCATTCAGGCGGGGCAATGTCATGGATAAACTCCGAACAAGTGTCATCACCTATTGTAGTGGTTTTACTGATATCCATGACTCACTCATGATGCCAGTAACGCTTGAAAGCCTGTCGGAATGAGTCAATTTTCAGCCTGTTTTCATTTGACTCCGCTGAGATCGCACCGTGATGATCGTTTCGCCAAAATTTTGTGCGATATTTTTCCCAGCGATTGATCACGATAGGATCTGGATGTTTAAAGCGATTCAAATAGCCTGTTTGTGCAATGGCATGTTTCGCATGGATCTGCGCTATAAATAGTTCTGAGGAGGATGAGAGAGAACCGTGATGGGCGACAACAACTACATCAGCCCTAAGCTCTGCAAACATTCCTGTGATTTGATTTTCTTCGCTCTGGCCAATATCACCCGGTAATAATGCGGAGTGTTGTGCGCCTTGTATATGCAGTACACAGCTATGCGCATTTTTTTTAGGCGAAATGTCTTTCGACTCCGCCGGGTGCAAGATAGTAAATGTCACACCATCCCAAACCCATTTTTGTCCTCGTTGACAGCGTCTGGACGATAATTTTTGAGCGGGAAGGACATCCGCATTGGGCAGCCTTTTTTGTTTATCCAGCCAAGCCTGCACATCAAAAGAAGCATAAATATTCTGCACAATATTTGTTTTTAATAGGTGCGGAAGTCCTCCCGCGTGATCCATATCCGCATGCGACACCACCAGGGCATCAAGCTTATCAATCGCTAAGGCGCGCATAACAGGATTGATCACGCGCTGAGTGGAGTCAGTCATACCGGTGCGTGGTCCGGTATCAAATAACAAATTGTGATGTTTGGTACTGATCAATATCGCGCTACCTTGACCGACATCTAACGCAATCAATCTCCATCCCCCCTGCTCTGGTCGGTCGGGACGCCAAGCGAGAGCAGGAAATAGTAAACACCATCCCGCCCAACGAACTGGCACCCCGGGTGACAATAACGCCCAGGCAACGCCGCAGAGAGATAAGCTTAAAAGCCATAACGGCATGGCAGCGACGTTGATCATTGACCAATTGGCTTGTGCTAACCAGTGGATTGGGTACATCGCCCACTTCATCGAAAAATTTGCGATCCACCCAAAATAATAAGCAAGGCCATCTAGTCCAGGAATCACCGAAAACAGTGCGGTGAACAAAGCGAAGGGTGTGACAATAAATGTCACAACGGGAATGGCAATCGCATTAGCAAAGGGTGAAATAAGTGAGACTTGTTGAAATAAGAATGCGAGCACCGGTACCATTGCAAGCGTAATGAGCCATTGCATACGTGCTGACTCACCGATCAGCGCGAACACTTTGTAATAAGTCGACCGTAGAGTACTTGTATGCAGAGCCTGCTCACCTACCGCGAACAACACAAGCACCGCGCCAAATGAAAGCCAGAAACCCGTTGCAAGGGGTGACCAGGGATCAAGCAGCGTGACCACGGCAGCGGCTATAGCCAATATCGTGGTCGGCGAGATCGGCAATCTCACGATCATCGCAAGTCCAATGACAAGCAGCATAAAAAATGTTCGTCTTGCAGGGACACCCCAACCAGCAAGTAAACAATAGACGAAAGCAATGAATAAGGCGGAGCATGCAGCGATGACTCTGGCAGGAATAATTTCGCAGGCGTGACGTTGGCCGAAACGCAAACGTTTCCATAACCACAGCATACTGACCCCTCCAAAGGCCGCAAGCATCGTTACATGAGAACCGCTAATGCTGACTAAATGCGTGATGCCCGAGCGATTGAACACGTCCCAGTCCGTAGCACTAACACTATCCTGATCCCCTATCGCCAGTGCGATTAACACCGGTGCATAGCGTGCATCGCCAAGCACCGTGCGCATTGATTGACGAATGTGGTGTCTGATGCGAGACACCATCACTCGCATCGACGCTAAGGGGTTATCAGAAATCAGCTTAGGTTGACCGCGAATTTTCCCAAGCGCGCGTATGTTTTTCTGAAACATATGAGATTCGTAATCGAAACCGGAGGGATTGGAGGCACCATGCGGTCTTTTAAAAACGAGTGCTGCACGCCACATCTGTCCAGGTAAGACACTCACCTGATTTTCCTGAGCGCTCTGCCAGCTGACCAAAATATTACGAGGCAACCCGGGCGTTACAGGCTCAATAATTTTGGCTTCAAATCGTTGTTGCCCTGACTTGTCCTGACTCATGCTCTGAACAATAAAGGTCACACGCGTGACTACGTTTTCAAACGAAGAAGATAAAGAATCGTTGAGCCTGGATTGAGCCTGTCTAACAGTCCAAGTCATCGAGAACATGACCGAGCAGAGCAAGATCCCTAGCAAGCCAGACAGCCGATTTGTAAGGCTTGACTGAGTGCGACGGAGAAAAAACTTATACGTACCGAAACAAACCAGCACTGCGAATGAACTTGAAAACAGTATGTCTGTATCGGGTAAGGACCTCAAACAATGCGTCAGACTTGCCCCTGATACGATGCCAATCGACATGACTCTAAGCATAAAGACATCGACCAAAGACTTGAATGCTGAGCCAGAGCCAATACAATCACAAGTCAACTGTGACCATACGAACACACAAATTCCGGATTGAGAACCATGTTTCAAATACTAAGACGCCCTGATGTGTTGATTGTGACCCTGGCTGCAGCCGGCATCCTGATGGTCACGATGGGTATCCGGCAATCATTTGGTCTCTTTATTAGTCCGATCAATGAAACAACAGGGCTAGGGATTGCCACAATCAGTTTTGCGTTGGCGATCGGTCAATTTACCTGGGGAGCGGTCCAGCCCATTGCGGGTGCGGTCTCAGACCGCTATGGCCCCAGAGCGGTATTGATTGGTGGGCTGTTGATTCTGGCCATTGGCTGTGCAACGGTTCCTTTTGCAAAGAGTGGTTTTAGTCTTGCAATATCAATGGGCGTTCTGGCGGCAATCGGATCAGGCGCGGGGAGTTTTTCAGTCCTCATCAGTGCAGCGTCGCAACGCCTTCCTGCAGATGCCAGAGGGGCGGCCTCAGGCGTCATTAATGCGGGTGGCTCGTTTGGTCAATTTGTCTTTGCACCAATTTTGCAAAAATTAATTCAGTCTTTTGGCTGGATGGGAGCGATGTGGGCAATGGTTATTGCAACACTCGCAACATTGCCCCTGATACGCACTCTCTCAAGCGCAGAAAAAAAGCCTCAACATCACACGCATCAGGATCAGGGTTTGGGTAGAGCGGTGCGAGAAGCACTGAAAAATCCAAGCTATCTACTTCTGCATGCAGGATTTTTTACTTGTGGGTTTCATATTGCCTTTCTGGTGACACACCTCCCTGGTGAGGTCAATCTGTGCGGTTTGCCTCCAAGTGTTGCGAGCTGGTCGCTGGCGATAATTGGACTGGCAAATATATTCGGTAGTATTTATGCCGGTGGTTGTGTCGCTAAATATCGCAGTAAGTACATTCTCGCAGTGATGTACGGATCAAGAGCTGTTTTAGTGGGGTTGTATTTATTGATGCCCCGCACAGAATGGACCTTTTATATCTTTGCTGCAGGACTCGGATTTACTTGGCTGGCCACCGTCCCACCGACGGCGGCACTGGTAGGTAAATTATTCGGCACCCGCTATCTGGCCACGCTTTTTGGTCTGACTTTGCTCTCACACCAGATTGGTGGTTTTCTGGGAGCCTGGCTGGGAGGCATCGCTATCACAGAGTTCGGAGATTACTCGTGGATGTGGTACGCAGACATTGTTCTTGCAGCCGCTGCAGCATTACTGAATCTACCAATCAAAGAAGCCTCCATTCAGCCTGCCCTGGCGGTTCAACCGTCATAACCCGTTAAGACAACCAGACACTCAGGCGCGGGCAAACGCGTAAGGCTGTTTGACCGGTGGCCTGAATCAGATCCAACTCACTGATCCCACGCAGCGCAGCAAAAACCTGCGCGATCCGTGCAACCTCTGCAGGCTCGTTACGTCGCGGATCAGTTAGCCACTCCGGGGCAATATCCGGCGCGTCAGTCTCCAGGACCAGTGAATCCAGTCCGATTTCCGTTGCGAGTCTGCGAATTTGCAAGGCACGTGAATAGGTCATTGCCCCACCCATGCCGAGCGCGAATCCGAGGGAAATAAACTGCTCAGCCTGCTGAAAACTACCATTAAAAGCATGGGCGATTCCGCCGGGTACGACACAGCGGCGCAGATATTTCAAAATAATATCTTGTGACTTTCGGACATGGAGGAGCACCGGCAGATTAAATTCGCGCGCAAGCTCTAATTGCGCCAGAAAGAACTGCTCTTGCTTTTCACGTGAAGGGCCCTGTGAAATTTCAGGGATAAAAAAGTCGAGTCCGATTTCGCCTACAGCGATTAGTTTTGAATCAGTTCTGTAAGTGGTTAAGGCGTTTCTGAGCAAGTCCAGATCAGCGATCTCAGCGCGCTCGACATACATGGGGTGTATGCCTAAAGCGTATGCCCCTTGAGAAAAAGAATGAGCCAGCGTCCGTACTGTTTCAAAATTCGAAACTTCTACCGCGGGGATAAGCACCCCACCCACCCCGGCAGCCTGGGCGCGCTGAATAACAGGCTCACGATCCTGATCAAACTCCGCTGCATCGAGGTGGCAATGCGTATCAAACAGCATCAACCAATCGACCAGAATCCATATAGAGCCTGCGGTCAGCCAGTGCAGCAAGCTCAGGGTCATGCGTGACAATGACAAAAGCGGTACCTGATTCAGCATTCACACGCTTGAGTAAGGCGAACATCTGATGCGCAGTCTGACGATCCAGATTGCCTGTCGGCTCGTCCGCCAAGACACAGGCAGGCTGGGTCACGAGCGCACGGGCTAAAGCAATGCGCTGACGCTCACCGCCAGATAACTGACCGGGGAAGTGTTCGATCCGCCCCGTCAATCCAACGAGCTCGATGACTTTTCTCGCTTGCTCACGGGCGTCATGTCGGGATACACGCCTGACAATCAAGGGCATTGCAACATTATCCAGAGCAGAAAACTCAGGTAACAAATGATGGAACTGATAGACAAAACCCAGGGCTCGATTGCGTAACCTGCTCCGAGCTGACTCAGAAAGACCATTGGCAGATTCCCCGCCTACGATTACATCACCCGAGGTGGGTAGATCCAATAGTCCAAGAGTATGGAGCAAGGTACTTTTACCCGAGCCAGAGGCGCCGATGACTGCGACCATCTCACCTGGGACGACCGACAAGCTGACATCGGTCAGTACGTCCACACGAACCGGACCCTCGTCGTAATGCTTATGGAGATGGGAGGCCTGAAGCGCGAATTTAGTCATGACGTAGAACCTGCGCAGGTTGCAGACGCGAAGCACGCCAGCTAGGGTAAAGCGTCGCGACAAAAGACATCACAAGCGAAGTGACACCAATCGAGACAATATCTGCCATCCGAGGGTCAGACGGTAAGGAGCTAATAAAATATATTTCTCTTGGAATGAATTGCGCACCCATCAAACGCTCGATAGCCGGCACGATCACATCTATATTGAACGCGATCGCCATGCCCCCAGACACTCCCAGCATTGTGCCGATCAAACCGATCAAGGCTCCCTGCACCAGAAATATTTTTGCGATTTCACCCGGGGTCGCTCCAAAGCTTCGCAGAATGGCAATGTCAGACTGCTTATCTTTGACTGCCATGACGAGCGAAGACAATAAATTAAACGCAGCAACCGCCACAATCAGCGCCAAAATCAAGAACATCATGCGTTTTTCAGTCTGCACTGCAGCAAACCACGTGCGATTATTGCGAGACCAGTCGGAGATTAGAACGTTTGGTGGCAACAAGGGAATCAGTGAACGAGCTATTTCAGGCGCACGGTACATGTCGTTGACGCGCAGTCTCACCCCGGCTGAGCCACTTTCGCGAAAAAGTTTAGCGGCGTCGGTTGCGTCGACAAAGGCAAGCGATGAGTCATATTCGTAATGACCGGAGCGAAAAGTCCCCACTAAGGTGAACTGACGCATGCGTGGGGTCACACCAGCAGGACCCACGTTGGCCTGAGGGGCAAGCATCATGACAGTTTGTCCGATGCGAATACCCAGCAAGTCTGCCAGTTCCTGACCAAGGATAATTCCAAAACCACCTGCCTTGAGATCGGTGAGCTTGCCCGACATCATTTGGCGACCCACATCGGAGACGTTGATTTCAGTCGTGGGGTCAATTCCGCGTACCTGTATGCCGCGTAACTCCTGGCCATGCATCAACATACCCTGTGCGGAGACGAACGGCGCGGCAGCCTTAACTGCTGGAGACTTAGAAGCATCTTCGGCAATCGCTTTCCATTGCGACAAGATACGCTCTGGGTCGCCGCCTGAAACATAAATCTCAATATGCGGTAATACAGAAAGCATGCGATCACGGACTTCTTTCTGAAAGCCATTCATGACCGACAACACGACAATCAAGGCCGCCACGCCAAGGGCGATCCCAGCCATCGAAGTGGCTGCGACAAATGAGACAAAGCGGTCACGTCGACCTTTACGGCCGCGCAGGCTACTCAAACCCGCGTAGCGGGCGCCAATCCAGAGTTCATAGGGTAGTTTCATCACTTTGGCATTATTGCATCAATCTCTCTGCCATCCCACTACAATCACACGATGGAAATTCTGATCCCCGGCGCCCTGCCTCCCTCTCCCATCGCCCCAGAACTGATTCAATATATTGAATCTGCCTGTCCTCACTTGCTTGCACGATTCCATGCATATCGCGCGCAGGTCATCAACTTACACCCGGACGAAACAGGTTGCAGCCCATTTGAAGCCATTGAACTGCAACGCAGGGGATTCACGCTTAACCAAGGACTAAACTTGGGCGCAGGTCTTGGTCCGCTAAGAGCTGGGGCGCACAAGCCTGACGAACAGGTCTGGATTGCGGAATTGAGCAGCGTCGCGATTGGTCAGCAAGGCCCTTCATTGATTCAGCCCGCTTCGCTGCAGATTACCCAAGACGAGTCTGACGCACTGTTTGATGCAGTGGCTGAACTCTGGACAAACAGTCCGATTTCTTTGCTGCCCGTTAATGCCACACACTGGCGAATCTGGTTACCCACTCGCCCCGTTGTGACCTCGATGAGTCCGCAGGCGCTTGCGGGTATGGCACTGGCCGACTGGTGGCCACAACACGAATCCCTGCGTGGCTGGAGAAAATTACTCAATGAAATCCAAATGGTCTGGTACGAACACCCGGTGAATGCTAACCGTGTTGAACGTGGACTTCCCCCTATTAATAGTCTTTGGCTGTATGGGGGTGCCCAAGGATGGAAACCATCCGAGCCCGAGGATCTGGTCGTCTTTGACGCCTTAGAGGCGAGTCACAAACAAAGCGACTGGGGAACCTGGATCAATACACTCCCCGCACTTTCAACATTTATCGCAGCACAACCGCAAGACGCAAGCATCACGCTACTCGGGCAGACACGCGGCATACAGCTCAGCGCGACAAAGCGCGCGTGGTGGAATCGTTTCTTGCCGGCCAAAAAACATAACTGGAAAAGCTGGTGGAATCTCCAAAACTAACCATACGTCGCTATGACCAACAGGTGAGCCAACGTCTTGAGGGATCAGGGGTACACCCTTTATTAGCAAGGCTGTGGGCAGCGCGAGGCATAGAACGCACAGAAGACATCCGTCTGGAGTGGCCGGCCATGCTTGCGCCAAACGGCCTGACGCACGCCGAGCACGCTGCGATATTGCTGGCTGATGCGATCGCGGCACACAAAAAAATGCTGATCGTGGCCGATTATGACTGTGATGGCGCAACGGCTTGCGCGGTGGGCTTACGCGGTCTGCGTGCGATGGGTGCGGATGTCGACTACCTCGTGCCGAATCGCTTTGAAACGGGCTATGGTTTATCTCCAGCCGTTGTTGAACTGGCTTTAGTGCACTCTGCCGGAAAACCAGATTTACTGATTACTGTTGATAATGGTATTGCAAGCGTCGAGGGCGTAGCGGCCGCTAACCAGGCGGGGATCGGCGTGATTGTGACGGACCACCATTTGCCCGGCGATACGCTACCAGAAGCTCTGGCCATCGTTAACCCGAATCAAAAAGGTTGCGGCTTTCCCTCAAAAAATCTCGCTGGTGTGGGCGTCATTTTTTATCTCATGCTGGCCTTACGCGCCGAACTCAGGAAACGTGGCGTGTATGCAGAAAACAGCGGACCGCGACTGGATGCACTCGCTGATTTAGTCGCGCTAGGTACAGTCGCCGACGTGGTCAAACTCGATCCGAATAACCGCCTGCTTGTGACCCGCGGACTCGAGCGCATGCGTAAAGGCTTGATGCAACCAGGCATACGTGCCCTGTTTGCTGTTGCCTCTCGCGATCCTGCTGTTGCCAGCGCCTTTGATCTTGGTTTTGCAATCGGTCCTCGCATTAATGCAGCCGGTCGACTGGCGGATATGGGGCTTGGTATCCGTTGCCTGACGACCGATGACGATATGGTTGCACTGGACCTGGCACGAGAGTTGGACACCATCAATCGTGAACGTCGTGTGATCGAAGGTGTCATGAAGGAGCAGGCATTAGCCGCAACCGACGATATTCAGGCGGGTATTGTGGGTGCCTCGGTCTGCGTTTTTCACCCCGAATGGCATCAAGGTGTGGTGGGCTTGGTTGCCTCGCGTTTAAAGGAAAAGTTTTTTAGACCAACTCTGGCTTTCGCGCCTGCAGGTGACGATGAACTAAGAGGTTCCGGGCGTTCCATCCCTGACGTGCACCTGCGCGATGTACTCGATCTGGTTTCAAAACGGCATCCTGGTCTGATTCGCAAGTTTGGCGGTCACGCCATGGCTGCAGGCCTGACCCTTGGTCGAGAGGATTTTGAAAGGTTTGGACCCGCCTTTGAGCAAGCCGTCATTGAAATGACGGGCAGGAAAAGCTTCGAACCAATTATTGAAACGGATGGCTCACTTGAGCAAGGCTATGCAAATGCTCAGGTTGCCACGATGCTGCATAGCCAAGTGTGGGGTGCAGGGTTTGCTGCCCCCATGTTTCTGGATGAATTCATCGTACGCAATCAGAAACTGGTTGGGGAAAAACACCTAAAACTTTCCTTAGAACGTGGCCATCAGCGTTTTGATGCGATCTGGTTTGGCCATGCTGAGAGCTTGCCTGAGTTTGTCAAAGTCGCTTATCGACTCGAACAAAACGTCTGGAATGGAATGGTTTCAGTGCAGCTCGTCATTGAGTACGCCTGCGCTGCTTAAGTTTTCTAAAAAAATCTCTGAAAATCACGCAATAGGCAGGACTGAGCCTCGGATGTAAATACCCTTTAAAATAGCGAGTTAACTTAATTTTTGCTGGATACCAAAAGATGGAAGCCGAACGTCAAAACCTGATTTCTTCCCGCCTTGCTGACTACGCTGCGCGCGAGTCGGCTCTTCGGGGGTATCTTTGACTACGATGCCAAATCTGAGCGTCTGCACGTTGTCAATGCAGAATTAGAAGACCCAACCGTCTGGAACGACCCAAAACGCGCTCAAGATCTGGGTCGTGAAAAAAAGAGCATTGAGGATGTGGTCAACACCCTCACCTCACTCGCACAATCGATTGCAGACTCC
Source organism: Alcaligenaceae bacterium (assembly GCA_947380655.1). GTDB lineage: Bacteria > Pseudomonadota > Gammaproteobacteria > Burkholderiales > Burkholderiaceae_B > Zwartia. Next base: position 38,103 of record CANCRX010000006.1, read on the forward strand.
ACCGAACTGTTTGAATTAGCCGCAGCCGACTCGGACGATGAGACGTTGATCGCGATCGAAACCGATGCGGAACAATTTCAGGCCACGCTTGAGGGCATGGAATTTCGCAGGATGTTCAATAACCCTGCTGATCCACTGAACTGCTTTTTAGATATCCAGGCAGGAGCCGGTGGTACCGAAGCGCAGGACTGGGCGTCAATGCTTTTGCGTCAGTACCTGCGTTACGCAGAACGTAAAGGCTTCAAGACCGAGATTCTCGAGGAATCCGAGGGTGAAGTTGCTGGCTTGAAATCAGCCACCATCAAAATAGAGGGTGAGTACGCTTTTGGTTTTCTGCGCACAGAGAGCGGTGTGCATCGCCTGGTACGCAAGAGTCCTTTCGACTCTTCTGGTGGTCGTCACACCTCATTTGCCAGTGTTTTTGTTTACCCGGAAGTCGATGATTCGATTGAAATCGACATCAATCCTGCTGATTTGCGTGTCGACACCTATCGCGCGAGTGGTGCGGGTGGTCAACACATTAACAAGACCGATTCTGCGGTGCGGATCACGCACGTGCCGACCAATATTGTGGTCCAGTGCCAGAACGATCGTTCGCAGCACCGCAACCGTGCAGAAGCCATGCAGATGCTGAAATCCCGTCTCTTTGAGCTCGAAATGCGTAACCGTATGGCTGAGCAGCAAAAAATGGAAGATGCAAAAACCGACGTGGGCTGGGGTCACCAGATCCGCTCGTACGTGCTGGATCAGAGCCGCATTAAAGACTTACGCACAAACGTTGAAATTTCCAATACTCAAAAAGTACTGGATGGTGATCTGGATCCCTTCATTCAGGCCAGCCTGAAACAAGGTGTTTGATATTTTTGGTAATTGATTGTTGACCTATCAACAACACTTCACTCAAATAAGGATAGTCTCATGCCACGTATCACGATTCTGACAGGCTCCTCGCGCGGACTGGGCTTAGCGCTTGCAGATCAACTGATTCACTCGGTTGGTCAGGAGCAAGGTCATCTGGTCACACTGTCTCGTAAAAAATCTGCAGCACTCGAGAGCGCGGCTCAAGCAAAAAACACCACACTCACGCAGATCGAGGCAGACCTGTCGGATAGCGCTGCAGTTGAACGGGCAGGCAAACTTTTACATGCGCTAGTGGCTGGCTTTAACAGCGTGCGTCTGATCCATAACGCAGGCGTAGTCACTCCGATCGCACAGTCGGACGCTTATACCGATCTGCGGGTCATCAACGATACCTTCCAGATCAATATCACCGCGCCAATCTACTTAACGGCAGAGGTTTTATCCGCGTCACGTCACACAACAGATCGCCGGGTCATGCTGATTTCATCAGGTGCCGGTCGCAGTCCGTCATCGGGCTGGGGGGTATATTGCGCAACCAAAGCCGCGATGGATCGATATGCTGAGTGTGCGCAACTCGACGAAGGTGAGCGTGCCCGTATTGTCTCGATGGCACCGGGCATCATGGATACCGCGATGCAGGAAACTATCCGTGCCACGCCCAAAACAGACTTTCCCTCACTCGAGCGCTTTGTTAACTTACATCAGCAAAAACAACTGACCACGCCAGAAGACGTCGCACGGAAATTGCTTATCGCAATGGAAAACGATGCTTTTGGCGCCACAACCATCGACGATATTCGTCAACACACATTCTGATCATGACCGATACGCACACACCACAGCACGACGAAAACCACCTCATCTCTGAGCGTCGCACAAAGCTTGCTGCGATTCGCGAGAAAGGCGTTGCGTTTCCGAATGATTTTGTTCCTGCCGATCGGGCGGCTAGCTTGCATGCAACCTACGGCGAACAGGAACAAGCTCCGCTGGCCGAGGCGGCACATCCCGCTTCGGTGGCTGGCCGCATGATGCTCAAACGCGTCATGGGAAAAGCCAGTTTCGCGACCTTGCAGGACAGCACGGGGCGCATTCAGATTTATCTGGATAAAAATACGCTGGGCGATGAGACCTACGATGCCTTCAAACATTGGGATAGTGGTGACATTCTTGCCATTACCGGCACGATGTTCAAGACCAACAAAGGCGAGTTGTCCATCCATGCGCACACCGCAAGACTGCTTGCCAAATCTTTGCGCCCTCTTCCTGACAAATTCCACGGCATTGCCGATCAGGAGTTGCGTTATCGCCAGCGATATGTCGATCTGATCATGACCGAGCAGACGCGTCAGACTTTCGCCGCGCGCAGCAAAGCGATTGGCGCAATCCGCCAGGTGATGTTGGACAACGGCTTTCTCGAAGTAGAAACACCCATGTTGCATGCCATCCCTGGCGGAGCTGCGGCCAAGCCATTCAAGACCCATCACAATGCGCTGGATATGGAAATGTTTTTGCGTATCGCTCCTGAGCTTTATCTAAAGCGTCTGGTGGTCGGTGGCTTTGAGCGTGTCTTTGAAATCAATCGCAACTTCCGTAACGAAGGTGTGAGCCCACGTCACAATCCAGAATTCACCATGATGGAGTTTTACGCGGCCTACACCGACTACCAGTGGCTGATGGACTACACCGAGCAGATTATCCGCGCGGCTGCCATTGAGGCCACAGGCACAGCCACCCTGACCTATCAGGGTCGCGAACTGGACTTGTCAAAACCTTTCCATCGCCGCACGATCGTTCAATCGATCCTTGAACACGTACCTGAATTCACCGAAACTGATTTGGCAGATATTGAATTCGTCCGTACGCAATTAAAAAAGCGCGGTGCGGACTTAAACGCTCCCAATCTGGCCCGTGCAGGCCTGGGTGCGCTGCAGCTGGCCTTGTTTGAAGAAACCGCAGAGTCACAATTGTGGGAACCCACCTACATTATTGATTACCCGATCGAGGTGTCACCGCTGGCCCGTGAATCCGATACGCGTCCAGGCATTACCGAACGCTATGAGCTGTTTATCACGGGTCGCGAAATTGCCAATGGTTTTTCCGAGTTGAACGATCCTGAAGACCAGGCAGCACGTTTTCACGCACAGGTCGAAGCAAAAGACGCAGGCGACGAAGAAGCCATGTATTACGATGCCGATTACATCCGTGCGCTGGAATACGGCATGCCGCCTACAGGTGGCTGTGGCATCGGTATTGATCGTCTGGTCATGCTGATTACCGACTCACCCAGCATCCGTGACGTCATTCTTTTTCCGCATTTGCGCAAAGAAGATTAGTCACTCAGGCTCCGGCACCATACTATTTCGCCGTCCGTGCGCTTCATTCAGCGCGAGATGGCGTGATAGATGCTCAACAAAGGCTTTGACTTTTGCGGAGTGTTTGCGTTGAGGTGGGTAAACAGCGTGTATCGGTAGCGGCCGCATCGACCAATCGCCGAGCAGGACTTTTATTTCACCCGATTTAATTTCCTCCTCAAACAGCCAGGTCGGAGAGTAGCAAATACCCATTCCTTTCAATCCTGCCTCATATATTGCAATGGAGCTATTTGATTGAAAATTTCCGGATACCCTGACACCTTCAGTTGTGCCGTCGCGCGCGTTGAACTCCCAGATATTTCTGCGCTGTAACTCTGTATAGACTACACACTGGTGCTTAACTAAATCAGCAGGCGTTCGGGGAATACCGATTGTTTTTTTAACAGACGTTAAATAATCATGACTCGCGACTAAGCAACGATGCGTAATCCCAACTTTTTTAGCTAACAGGGAACTATCGGGTAAATCACCGATCCGGATCGCAACATCAACGCCTTGCTCAACGATATCTATCCAGCCATCATTCAGGTTCAGATCAATGCTGACATCAGGATGCTCTCTAAGAAACTGAGCAACCAGAGGCATAAGAACTTTTCGACCATACCCGACCGATGCAGCGATTCTCAAATTACCAGAGATCTGCTGAACCCCTCTTTTCAGTATTGATTCTGCATCCAGAAACTCCGTCATCAATCTCCTGACTTCTTCAAAGTAACGCTCACCATCTTCAGTCAGCGATAAGGAGCGTGTGGTGCGATTGAGTAGTAACGCACCAAGATTTTTTTCTAGTGCGGCGATACTTTTGCTCACGGAACTTTGGCTTTTTCCCAACTCTTTGGCTACCGCGGAGAAACTTCCTGTTTCAGCGACGCGCACAAATATTTGCAATGAAGAAAATTTATCCATTTTTAATTCATTCTATTTAAGAATATATGATAGTCAAAAGATACTACTAATATTCTTAAAAGAAATAAATAATAATTAGGAGTTGTATGGGTAAATTGCTCGGCCAAACCTAAAACTTTCTAGTCCAAGACCAGATCAGGAGTGATGAAATGTCAGATTTTTATTCTTATGAACCTAAGAACGGTCATGGTTTACCGCATGACCCATTTAATGCGATTGTTGGACCGCGTCCGATTGGCTGGATTTCTTCACAGAACAAACATGGCCTGTCAAATATTGCACCGTATAGCTTTTTTAATGCTTTTAACTACGTGCCACCTATCATTGGGTTTTCTAGCGTCGGTCGTAAAGATACACTCAATAACGTTGAAGAGACGGGCGAATTTGTATGGAATTTAGTGACGTTTGATCTAATCAATGAAATGAACCAATCCTGTGTGGCCTACCCACCGCAAGTCAGTGAGTTTGACGCAGCGGGGCTTGAACAAGCGCCCTCAACCCTGGTCAAACCTGCGCGAGTTGCTCGGGCACGTGTGGCTTTCGAATGCAAATGTACAGAGATTATCCAGCTCAAACGTATTTCAGGTGAACAGGTACAGACCTGGCTCGTGCTTGGTGAAGTTATACAAATTCACATTGCTCAGTCTTTATTAAAAAACGGGATATACGAAACCGCAGAAGCGAATCATGTATTGAGAGCAGGAGGACCCGCGGATTACTTCAAGATTGGACGTGATCAACTATTTAAGTTGCCCAGACCTGCATAACCCGACATGATGTTTAAAAAATCTTGAACCTTGAAGCTGCGTTTTAAACGACAATGGCGAATCATCCAATACAGAAAAAATAAAAATGTACAAACTAATCGCCTTCGATGCCTACGGAACTTTATTTGACGTCTACTCGATGGGTGTTCTGGCCGAACAACTCTTTCCAGGTCATGGTCAGCCGTTTGCACAGATGTGGCGAGACCGTCAAATTGATTACACACGACTAGTGACCATGAGTGACCCGAATCCTGAGGGCAGTCAGTACTACCTGCCTTTTTGGGACCTGACGATTCGTTCGTTACGCTATGTTTGCAAACGCCTGGCACTTGATCTGACCGCTGACAAAGAAAAGCAGCTAATGGATCAGTACGCCAAGCTGACCGGCTTTGAGGACAGCTTGAGTGTACTGAGCGCGATTAAACAAAAAGGGCTCTCTACAGCGATTTTGTCCAACGGCAGCAGAGAAATGTTGAAGACCGTCGTGCAGAGCAATGGCTTGGAGCCATTTCTGGATAAAGTCATCACGATTGAAGAGATCAAATTATTCAAAACGACACCTCAAGCTTACGAATTGCTGTTGAAAAATTTTCCTGTCACGAAAAACGAAATTCTGTTTGTGTCGAGTAATGCCTGGGATGCTCTTGCTGCAAAATGGTATGGCTTTGATGTGTGTTGGATCAACCGTTTTGGACATCCTTTTGAGGAACTGGGTGAACAACCCGACTATGAAGGATCTACGCTCACAGATGTGCTGCAGTGTATTTAATCGATCGAGCCCCATGCGTGCATTGAGATGATCGAGAAAATTTTAAGTATTACCCTACCTATCTTTGCGATCGTCTTTGCAGGGTTTATGTATGGGAAATATAAAAAACCCATCATGGTGGGCGCCAATCAAATCGTGATTGATTTGGCATTGCCCTGTTTAATTTTCGTTTCGCTTTCCGCCAAGCAATTCGATTTAAATAGTGCCACCAATTTTGTATTGATCGCAACAGCGATCATGTTGCTGTCTGGGCTGCTCGCCTGGCCTTTTGCCCGTTACTCTGGGGCGAGTGCAAAAGCGCTGTTGCCGGTCGTGATGTTTGGGAATGTAGGACCTATCGGCATCCCCTTGACTTTTTTAGCGTTTGGTTCTGAGGGCCTTGCCTCGGCTGTTTTACTGTTAGTGTTTTCGAACGTGCTGCAGTTTTCAGTCGGCGTTGGCATCATGAGTGGCCGAGTCGATGCCAAACTCATTTACGCGAGTCCTCTGGTTTGGGCAACGATAGGTGGTGTTTTATGTTCAAGCCTCCAAATTTCTCTGCCAGCATGGCTGGAAATTTCGTTAACGATGGTAGGCAATATTCTTGTGCCGCTCGCACTGCTCTCCTTAGGGACCAGGCTGGTTGAGAGTAAGGTCGAACAGCTGAAAGTTGGGGTAATCGGCTCGATTCTCGTGACCCTTTCAAGGTTAATCGTCACGTTTATCCTTTTATCGCTGTTTCCTTTAGAGCCGATCCAGCGCGGCGCGTTGATCTTATTTGCCGGTCTGCCTCCGGCAATTTTCAACTATATGATCGCTGACCGCTACAAGCAGGAGCCAGAGAATGTCGCCTCAGTCATCATCGTTTCGCATTTATTTTCTTTAGGCGTCTTACCGCTGGTGTTGTGGCTGGCTTTGTAAGCGCTCACGCAATCGCTGCACAGGCGAAATTCAAGCGCCAAAAAAGGACGCAGCCAGAAGTCTCGCATTGCACATAACAAAGCGATAATTGCCGCTCAGATTTTGAGCTGCATAAGGATTGCAATGCGTAACGTTACACGATACAATTAAATGATTAAATCCTTTCGACATAAAGGACTTCATCTTTTTTTTGAAACTGGATGCAAAGCTGGGATACAGTCCGTGCATGCACCACGTCTTTCTAGGATACTTGCCAGACTGAATGAAGCGAATGATGCGCAGGGTATGAATGTGCCTGGCTGGAAACTTCATCCGCTGCAAGGAAGAAATCTAATAGGACATTTTTCGGTTTGGGTAAATGGAAACTGGCGAATGACCTTTACCTTTGATGACTCGGATGCTGTGTTGGTGGATTATCAGGATTATCACTAGGAATATGAAAATGACACGCATGCACAATCCACCTCACCCAGGACTGACGATCCGTGATGACGTATTACCCGCACTGGGATTAAACGTTACACAGGCCGCTGAGCAACTTGGCGTGTCACGTGTAGCATTCTCACGAATGATTAACGGTCACGCAGCAATTTCACCAGAAATGGCTTTGCGCATTGAGGTTTGGCTTGGTGTAGATCGTGGTGGTGAAGCTAGACTCTGGCTTGCGCAACAATCTGTATATGACTTGTGGCAAGCTGCACAACGCTTTCAAGCTAAGCCGATGCAAGTAAAACCCGCAGGTCTGAAGGCGGCGTAATATTTTTTATAGTGATTCCAGCCAGCCTAGTCCTGCTTCAACCGTTGCACGTGGTTTGTATTCTGCCCCGATCCAGCCTGTATACCCAAGCTCATCAATACGCTTGAGCACGACGGGATAATTGACCTCACCTTCATCAGGTTCGGCGCGGCTCGGCACTGCAGCAATCTGGATATGACCAATATGTGGCATGTAGAGCGCGAGCTTAGTCAGGATGTCTCCCTCTGCTACGCCTACGTGATACACGTCGAACATCAGTTTGATGTTTGAGCGTCCACATGCCTCGCGAATAGCATTGGAGTGCGCTTGTGTCGAATAGAAATAACTTGGCTTATCCCGCGGATTAATCGCTTCGAGCAAAAGTGTCATTCCCTTTGGCGCGGCCAGATCGGCAGCCCACTGGAGATTGTTAATCATTGTTTGCGTCGCCGCTGCGCGCTCATGCTCTTCAATCACGCCAGGCATCACGTGAATGGCGGTGGCACCCGCAGCTAAACACCACTCCATTGATTGGATGAAAACCTTTTGAAAATCCGCTTCACGTCCAGGTAAAGCTGCCAGACCAGATTCGCCAGGATTACCTAAGGGCGTGTTAGCCGCCAGCAGAGTCAACCCTAGGCGCTTGCAGGCGTCTTTTACCGCAACAGGAGATGTGTCATAAGGCCAATGCAATTCAATCGCCTTAAAGCCACTTTTTGCCGCACGCTCGATACGTTCAAGCAAGGGAAGAGCCGACCAGAGAAAACCAAGATTTGCTGAAAAGCGTGCCATGAAAGTGTCCTTGATCAGTGACTTTCTTTTGCGTGATTAATCGTATAGCGTGGAATCTCAATAGTCAGATCAGCGTTGGCAACACGCGCCTGGCAAGACAAACGAGACTGTGTCGAAAGACCCCAGGCACGGTCCAATAAATCTTCTTCTGAGTCTGAGGCAGGTTCGAGAGAATTAAAGCCCTCTTTCACGATCACGTGGCATGTCGTGCAGGCGCAAGATAACTCACACGCGTGTTCAATCTCGATATGGTGATCAAGCATCACGCGACAAATCGAGACACCCTCTGGGGCATCCTCAATTACCTTACCGGCTGGACAGACGTCGGGATGTGGCAGAACTGTAATTTTTGGCATGTGTCTTTATATCAATCTAAAAATTAACCCACATCATTCAGTGAGCGACCGGTCAACGCAGCGCGAATGCTTCGATCCATACGCTTTGCGGCAAAATCATCGGTTGCAGCAGAGAGTGATTTAATGGCCTGACGAATCGCCTCAATATCGTCTGCGGCAGCAACCAAGCGTGTCGACTGCAGTTGCTGTTCGATACGTGTTTGTTCTGCGGCACCTAGCAAGTCCGCATCAGCGGCCAGAGCTGCCTGGACAGACTCAATCAACTGCGCCGCGTCAACTTGCTGCTCGCGTAACATCCGCATCTGGGCATCATGATCGGCTTGTGCCATCCCCTCGGTGAGCATGCGCGCGACTTCTTCGTCGCTTAAACCATAGGAGGGTTTGACGGTCACAGAGGCTTCAACACCCGAGGCAAGCTCACGTGCCGTCACGCTCAACAAGCCATCCGCATCAACTTGAAAGGTCACACGGATACGTGCTGCACCTGCGACCATCGCGGGTATACCGCGCAACTCGAACTTTGCTAAAGAGCGGCAATCGGAAACCAGATCTCGTTCGCCTTGCACCACATGCACGGCCAGCGCCGTCTGACCATCTTTGAAGGTTGTAAATTCCTGGGCACGCGCAACGGGAATAGTACTGTTGCGCGGAATAATGTGTTCGACCAAACCACCCATTGTTTCCATGCCGAGCGTAAGCGGCGTGACATCAAGTAGCAACCAGTCTTCACCCGGATTTCGGTTGCCCGCCAGCAGATTGGCCTGCAACGCAGCACCTAAGGCAACCACCTGATCAGGATCTAAGTCGGTAAGAGGGTTCGTTCCGAAAAACTGATGGGCCGCAGTGCGGATCACAGGCATACGCGTAGAGCCACCAACCATCACGACGCCCTTGATATCCGCAATCGTCAGACCAGCGTCTTTCAAAGCACGTCTGGCACAGGCCAATGTTTTCTCAACCAGTGGTTGAGCAAGCTTTTCAAATTCTGCGCGACTCAAACTTAGTGCAAACGCGCCGGAGGATAATTTCAGGTGTTCTGTATGAACCTCACCGTCTTGCGCAGTATCAGTCAGTGCCTCACGTAACAAACGAGCGGCGCTTAACAACGCACGACGATCTGCATGATCAATGTGAGAAAGTCTGTGTTCAGCAATCGCGCGCTCAACGATCAGTGCATCAAAATCATCACCGCCAAGTGCTGTATCACCGCCGGTTGCAATGACCTCAAAAACACCTCTGGACAACCGCAGCAAGGACATATCAAAGGTGCCGCCACCGAGGTCATAGACCGCATAAACCCCCTCAGAACCGTGATCCAGACCATATGCAATGGCTGCAGCGGTGGGTTCATTGAGTAGTCGTAAAACGTTCAATCCTGCCAGACGTGCCGCATCGCGGGTCGCCTGACGCTGTGCATCATCAAAATAGGCCGGGACAGTAATGACGGCGCCGACCAACGAATCACCGAGCGTACCCTCAGCGACAAATTTTAATTTCTCGAGAATTTTTGCAGCGACTTCGACAGGAGATAAATCCGCGAACTGGGTATGAATTTTGACCGACTGGGCATCGGGTACAAACTGGTATGGCATACCTGAGGCTTGCGCGTCTTGATAGGATTTTCCCATCAGGCGTTTAATAGATACCAGCGTGTCAAGAGGATGGGATGGCTGATAGCTCAGCGCGTCGGCGCCAACATGGGTAACTTTATGACTATCTATATAGACAGCTGAAGCGACCAGGCTGTGACCTTTTTCGTCAGGGAGCACCTCAGCCACACTGCTGCGGACCGTTGCAACCAGAGAATGTGTCGTACCTAAGTCAATTCCAACGGCGAGGCGCCGTTGATGTGGTGCAGGTGATTCACCAGGTTCAGATATCTGCAGTAAGGCCATCGGTGATCTTTATCAACTTATCAAGAAACATCCACTCGCGAATACGAACAGCCGCATCGGCATAACGCTTTTCATCAAGCAGGGATTGTACGTGTGAGGTGGTATTGGACAACGCATCAGCTAATTCATTTTTAAAAGCTAACGCATCATTGGGATTTGGATGGTCATTTAACTCGTCAAGACGTTCGTGCCACTGCATTTGCTGCATCAAAAACTCAGCTGACATGGCAGTATTCGTCTCCGTCTGTAAGTCGACACCTTCACGTTCACACATATACCGTGCACGCGAAAGTGGGTCTTTCAGAATACGGTAGGCTTCGTTCGCCCGCGCGCTCCATTGCATCGCGACGCGCTTCTCGACTGCTGAAGCTGTGGCGAATCGATCGGGATGAACCGCCATCGCCACCCTTTTCCATGCGTTATCGAGTTCAGCAGCATCCAGACCGAAGACGTGAGGCAAACTAAAAAGAGCGAAATGATCCTGATCGTTCACAGACAATTAAACCGTGAACGATTCACCGCAGCCGCAGGTCGCCTTTTCATTGGGGTTACGGAATTTGAAACCCTCGTTGAGACCTTCACGGGCATAATCCAGTTCAGTACCATTAAGGTAGGAAAGACTTTTAGGATCAATAAACACTTTGACGCCAAAGCTTTCGAACATTTGGTCTTCACCCGCAGCCTCGTCAACGTACTCGAGCTTGTATGCCATGCCCGAGCATCCCGTGGTGCGAACACCTAAGCGCAACCCGATACCGCTTCCGCGCTTTTGCAGGTATTTGCTGATGTGATCAGCAGCCTGCGCAGTAAGAGTGACAGCCATGATAATTATCCTGCGTGTTTTTCTTTGTAGTCGGCGACTGCAGCTTTAATTGCGTCTTCGGCAAGAATAGAGCAGTGAATCTTGACCGGTGGCAATGCGAGCTCCTCAGCAATCTGAGTATTTCGGATGGTCAGTGCCTCATCCAGCGTTTTACCCTTGACCCACTCTGTGACCAGTGAGCTCGAGGCAATCGCCGAACCGCAGCCATAGGTTTTAAAACGTGCATCTTCAATAATACCCGCATCGTTGACACGAATTTGCAGTTTCATCACATCACCACAGGCGGGCGCACCAACCATACCGGTTCCAACGTGATCATCACCTTTGTCGAACGTGCCCACATTACGGGGGTTTTCGTAGTGATCCAGTACTTTGTCGCTATAAGCCATGTTTATTCTCCAACCATTGTGATCAGTGGGCGGCCCACTGAACCGAATTCAAATCAATACCATCTTTCGCCATTTCCCACAGGGGGGACATATCGCGTAATTTACCAACGCGTGTCTTGAGCAACTCGACAGCAAAATCAATCTGCTCAATCGTGGTGAAACGACCAATCGTAAAACGGATCGAACTGTGTGCCAGCTCGTCATTGCGGCCCAGAGCACGCAAAACATAGGATGGCTCCAGGCTAGCTGAGGTGCATGCGGAACCACTCGAGACCGCCAGTTCTTTGATTGCCATGATCAGGGACTCGCCCTCGACATAATTAAAACTGACATTCAGGTTGTGCGGAACACGGTGTTCAAGATCGCCATTCAGATAGACCTCTTCGATCTGGGACAGACCTGCCCACAAACGATCCCGCAACATGCGGACACGTTCATTTTCAGTTCCCATTTCGAGTTTTGCCAGAGCAAAACACTCACCCATACCGACGATCTGATGCGTGGCTAATGTGCCTGAACGGAAACCACGCTCGTGACCGCCGCCGTGCATTTGCGCCTCGATACGGATACGTGGTTTGCGACGCACGTACAGCGCACCGATACCTTTGGGGCCGTATGTTTTGTGCGCACAAAAAGACATCAAATCGACTTTAAGCGTCTGCAGATCAATGGCAACTTTACCTGTCGCCTGCGCAGCGTCAACGTGAAATATCGTATTGTTTGCGCGGCACAACTCGCCCAATGTTGCGATGTCCTGAATTACGCCAATTTCATTATTGACAAACATCACGGAGACAAGAACAGTATCTTTACGCAGAGCAGCCTTGAAAACCTCCAGGTCAATCAGACCATTTTCCTGAACGTTCAAGTAAGTCACCTCAAAGCCCTGACGCTCGAGTTCACGGCAAGGGTCGAGCACAGCTTTGTGCTCGGTTTTGACTGTGATGACGTGTTTGCCACGCTCCGCATAAAAACCGGCGGCGCCTTTGATGGCCAGATTATTGGATTCGGTGGCACCTGAAGTCCAGATAATTTCGCGCGGGTCAGCATTCACCAGAGAGGCGACTTGCTCACGGGCATGCTCAACAGCTGCCTCGGCCTCCCAGCCATAGGAATGACTGCGCGAAGCAGGATTACCTGCATTTTCATACAACCATGGCACCATCTTGTCGACGACTCGTGGATCAACCGGAGTGGTAGCCGAGTAATCGAAGTAAATGGGACGTGACATGTGAAACTCCTGATCAAGCAAAAGCTAAAAAATTAAATAATGTGGTCAAGCCACAGCAGCGGGTGTTGGTTTAATCGTGGAACCCGGGACATTGACCCGCACGGCAGTTCCAGCGCTCTGATTGACCTCTTGGAGCTGTTTCATGCGCTGCTGATCAACCAGATCCTGCAATGACACGGAATCCAGAAAATCAACCATTTTACGGTTCAAGGTGGACCAGAGTTCATGGGTCATGCAAATGCCTGGTTTGCCATCTGTACCACTAGTACAGTCTGTTTTTCCAGCACAATTAGTCGCATCGAGCGGCTCATCCACGGCGAAAATGATGTCTGCGACAGTGATATTTCTGGCGAGCCTGGCCAATGTATAGCCGCCACCTGGGCCGCGCACACTTTCGACCAACTCATGACGGCGTAATTTGCCGAAAAGCTGTTCCAAATATGAAAGGGAAATGTTTTGACGCTGACTGATCGCAGAAAGCGTGACTGGACCGCTTTGCTGACGCAAAGCAAGGTCAATCATGGCTGTTACAGCAAATCGTCCTTTGGTGGTGAGCCGCATGACAGTGTCCTTTTTTAAATAAGCAGTCGCTTACCCGACTAAACAGCTCAAGTATAAACCAATCCCGACTAAATAACTAGGGTTTACCTTAAAAAGTCTTTTTATGAACCAATCAGTCGTAAAAAAACCGCGCATCGCGCGGCTTTTTTAAACACAAACGGAATCAGGCCGCCTGATACTGCGTTGCGCGTTTGCGCACTAGCTCCAGCACACCCTGACAAGAGTCCTCGAGATAATCCAGGACCTTACCAAAGCCTTCAGGACCACCGTAGTACGGATCAGGCACCGTTGCTTCTTCGAATTCGTTAGCAAAGCGCATCAGAAGCATTAATTTGTGGTGATGGGGCTTAGGACACTGCTGCTGCAAAGCAGACAAATCGTCCCAGTCCATCGCCAAAATCAGATCAAACTCACGAAAATCGTCAGCTGTAATCTGGCGTGCTTCAGTACGAGTAATCTCGTAACCACGTTTTTTCGCTGCCACTAACGCACGCGCGTCAGGGGCCTCGCCAATGTGGAAGCTATGTGTAGCCGCAGAATCAACCCCTACCACCTCAGAGAGGCCGGCATCTTTGATCAAATGGCGGAATACGCCTTCAGCACTGGGCGAGCGGCAAACATTGCCCATGCATACGAAGAGAACTTTTGTCATCATGGTGCATAGTGTGAGGGAAAACCCGTAAGATGTCTAGCTTTTTTTTTCACGCTCCTCCGGCGCACAGCAAGATTAAATATATTAATAAATCTTTTAATTTCAATTACTTATTTAATTAATGTTACCTATTACATTAAAAATATAAATTTTAAAATAAAAAAAAATTAACAAATTTGTTACAACAATGCACTGCAAGCACGCACATCACACAGATTAAGCACCAGAAAGAAGCACTTTTTCTTTAAGTATACGAAGCTGATCCCGTGCTGCGGCAGCTTGTTCAAACTCCAGATTACGCGCATGGTCGAGCATAAGCTTCTCCAGGCGTTTGAACTCTTTAGACAACGCCTTTTCATCTGAGAGTAACGCGGTAGAGAACCCATCCTCGGGCTGATCCCTGAAAGCGGGTGCGACAATCCCGTCAATCAATTCACGAACCGCTTTGCGCACACTCCGCGCCTGAATACCGTGTTCTTCATTAAAAGCGACCTGCTTGGTTCTGCGGCGTTCGGTTTCACCCATTGCGCGCTTCATCGAGTCTGTGATGCGATCTGCATACAAAATCGCACGGCCATTCAGATTGCGTGCCGCACGACCAATCGTCTGAATCAAAGAACGGTCAGACCTGAGAAATCCTTCTTTATCTGCATCAAGAATAGCGACCAAAGAAACCTCAGGGATGTCGAGCCCTTCGCGTAACAGGTTAATCCCTACCAACACATCAAACACACCGAGACGCAAATCCCGAATAATCTCCACCCGTTCAACGGTATCAATATCAGAGTGCAAATACCGTACTCGTATACCGTGCTCCGCCAGATAATCCGTCAGATCCTCAGACATACGCTTAGTCAGCGTTGTGACTAACACACGCTCCTCAACGGCCACGCGTAACTTGATCTCACCGAGTAAATCATCGACTTGAGTGCGAGCAGGCCTGACCTCGACAATCGGATCGACTAGTCCGGTCGGTCGCACGACCTGCTCGACAACCTGGCCGGTAATCGCATTTTCATAATTGCCCGGAGTCGCCGACACAAATACACATTGACGCATGCGCGCTTCAAACTCTTCCATCTTGAGCGGACGGTTATCCATGGCCGAGGGCAGTCGAAACCCATAGGTCACGAGTGTTTCTTTGCGCGCGCGGTCACCGCGATACATTCCACCGAGCTGCCCAATCGTGACGTGACTCTCATCGATAAACATCAACGCGTCTTGCGGTAAATAGTCGATGAGTGTGGGAGGCGGATCTCCGGGAGCGGCTCCCGACAAGTGACGAGAATAGTTTTCGATACCTTTGCAGAAGCCAAGTTCGGCCAGCATCTCTAAATCAAAGCGCGTGCGCTGTTCAATGCGCTGCGCCTCGACCAAGTGTCCATTGTCGACAAAGTATTTAACCCGTTCACGCAATTCCTGTTTAATCGCGTCGACGGCCCGAAGCACCGTATCGCGAGGCGTGACGTAATGAGAACCAGGATAAATCGTAAAGCGAGGAACCTTTTGCCTGACTTTCCCTGTCAAGGGATCAAACAATTCGAGACTCTCAACCTCATCATCAAACAAGTTCAAACGAATCGCCAGCTCAGCACTTTCTGCAGGAAACACGTCGATGGTCTCGCCACGCGCTCGGAAGGTTCCACGCACAAACTCTGAATCATTACGGTCGTATTGCATCGCCACCAGACGCGCGAGAATTTCTCGACGCTCAATGCGATCGCCCGTTCGCAAACTAAGTACCATCGCATGGTAATCACCTGGGTTACCGATACCGTAAATACAGGAAACGGTGCCAACAATAATGGTGTCGCGGCGCTCAAGCAGACTTTTGGTGGCAGACAAACGCATTTGCTCGATGTGCTCATTGATCGAAGAGTCTTTTTCAATGAACAAGTCACGCGTCGGCACGTATGCCTCAGGCTGGTAATAGTCGTAATAAGACACAAAATACTCAACCGCATTTTTAGGAAAAAATTCCCGCATCTCTGCATAGAGCTGCGCAGCGAGTGTCTTATTCGGTGCGAGCACAACGGCAGGTCGACCCAGCCTGGCAATCACGTTGGCCATCGTAAAAGTTTTACCCGACCCCGTTACGCCCAGGAGTGTCTGATGCATCAGGCCATCACGAATTCCCTCCTCGAGCAAATTGATTGCATGGGGCTGATCACCGGCAGGTGGATAAGGTTGATACAACTGAAAGGGACTGTCGGGATAGCTGACGAAACGCGCTTCTTCGAGGCCTGTGGAAATCGTTGCATGAGGCGCAACAGTACTGACGCGCTTTTGCGACAATTCGTGCGCGATCGCTGCAGGCAACGCGGCTGGCTCGAACGCAGGCGCGGAGGTCTCTTGCTCTGCCTGTGCATCAAGTGAGGATTGCGCTAAATTTTCAGCGGCAATTTTTGCTGAAGTTTGTGCTGCAATTTCTGCTGCCGTGCTTTTCTGAGGTTTTTGTGGCTTGGCCATGCTAGACTTATTCGGGTAAACCCCCCATTATGTCTTAAAAATCTTACATTTAAAAAACAATGAGCACCCTATTCCAATCTGTTGAATTAGCACCACGCGATCCCATTCTTGGCCTGAATGAGCAATTTAATGCGGATACACGCCCTACCAAGGTCAATCTCGGCGTTGGTGTCTATTTCGATGACCAGGGTCGTATCCCTTTGTTACAAGCGGTCCAGAAGGCTGAATTAGCACGTGTACAAGCCGCTGTTGCGCGAGGATACTTACCTATCGAAGGGATCGCCGCCTACAACAAAGGCGCACAAGAACTCGTATTGGGTAAAAACTCCCCTCTGATTGCAGCAGGACGTGTCATCACGATGCAAGCACTGGGTGGAACGGGCGCACTAAAAATTGGTGCAGACTATCTCAGACTACTTGTACCCAATGCAAAGGTTGCGATCAGTGATCCAAGCTGGGAAAATCACCGTGCACTGTTTGAGCGTGCAGGGTTTGTTGTAGACAACTACACCTATTACGATGCCGCGACACATGGCCTGAATTTCAAAGGCATGCTGGATTCGCTCAATGCCATGCCTGCAGAAACCGTGGTGGTCCTTCACGCATGCTGCCACAACCCCACGGGTGTTGATGCAACGCCAGAGCAATGGAAACAAATCGCTGAACTCGTCAAAGCTAAAAATCTGATTCCATTCTTAGACATTGCCTACCAGGGCTTTGGTGATGGACTCGAGCCTGATGCAGCGGCTGTGCGCATTTTTGCCGACATGGATATGACCATGTTTATCAGCTCGTCATTCTCCAAATCATTCTCACTGTACGGTGAGCGAGTCGGAGCACTGACCATTGTGACAGGTAGCAAAGACGAGTCCAGTCGCGTACTGAGCCAGATCAAACGCGTGATTCGCACCAACTACTCCAACCCTCCGACACACGGTGGAACGGTGGTTGCCAATGTCCTGAATACACCCGAACTCTTTGCATTGTGGGATCAGGAACTCGCTGGTATGCGCGACCGTATCCGTCTGATGCGCACGCAACTCGTCGACAAACTCAAAGAATACGGCGTGCAGCAGAACTTTGATTTTGTGAAACAGCAACGCGGGATGTTCTCCTATTCCGGGATGACCTCTGCCCAGGTGGACCGTCTGCGCGAAGAGTACGGTATTTATGCAGTGAGCAGCGGCAGGATTTGTGTCGCCGCCCTCAATAGCGGCAATATTGATGCGGTCGCGAAGGCAATTGCAGCAGTTTTGAAAAGCTAACATCTCACCCAGTTCGTACCCAGACAAACAGCCCGGTTTACACCGGGCTGTTTGTTTATACAGATACTGGTTGCAAACACAGTAATAGTTAGGCATAATATTAACTGTATATAAACACAGCCAGGTGAAAAATGTCGATCAAACTGACGGACCGCCAACAACAAATTCTCGATCTGATTCGTCAGGCTGTGATCAATACTGGATTTCCCCCTACCCGCGCGGAGATTGCGCAAACCCTGGGATTTAAATCCGCCAACGCCGCTGAGGATCACCTGCGCGCACTCGCCCGCAAAGGCGTCATCGAGTTAACCGCAGGCGCCTCGCGCGGCATTCGGCTGACCGAGCTTGCACAGGAATTTTCAGGTGAGACGGACTCTTCGCGTGACTATTCCAATGATCAAGCGGATCTGGATCAGATTGATTCGGCGAGTGACTTAAGTGGTAATTTAAGAAACAACGCCTCAGACATACGTACTGGAAATATCCCAAAACTGCGCGATCTTCCAGGTGCAGGCAATATTCTCCTGCCGCTAGTTGGCCGCGTTGCAGCAGGATTTCCTATCCTCGCGACAGAAAACGTAGAAAAAGAACTCAGCGTTGATCCAAACCTCTTCACCCAGCGCCCTGACTATCTGCTCAAGGTAAAAGGCCTCAGCATGCGTGACGCAGGCATTTTAGATGGGGATTTGCTGGCTATTAAAAAAACCAGCGAAGCGCGCAACGGTCAGATCGTTGTTGCACGCATCGATGATGAGGTCACCGTCAAACGCCTGAGCAAACAGGGCTCTGTCATCCAGCTATTACCCGAAAACCCAGATTTCGAGCCGATCGTGATTGAGCCAGGTCAGGACTTCTCGCTTGAGGGCATCGCGTTAGGACTTATTCGAAATACGCCCCTGCAATAACAGGGACAGGCAACTATTCATTCTCGCGCCATTGTGCAAGTGCGCGTCGGTCGCGCTTGGTAGGCCTGCCAGTAATTTCATTGGCAGGCTCAGCATAGAATTTTCTTCGTTCAGCTAAGGTCTGCTTTCCCAATAAGCTTTCAGGCGTCTCGTCATACAAAAGCTTAGCCAAAGGCGCTGCACGCCTGGTTTCTGATACCGTTCGGACAAACAATTCTGTGCGCTCCTGCTCACGCATGATTGATAATTTATCCCCGATTTTCACAGCACGCGCGGGCTTGGCACGTTCGCCATTCACCTGGACACGCCCTGCTTCTACCGCAGCAACAGCAAGGCTGCGAGATTTAAAAAATCTCGCAGCCCATAACCACTTATCAAGACGGACAGTATCCAACTTAAAACTAATCTTTCAGTGTGGAATGATTAGTGCTTAATCACTGGATCAGTAACGGGTACCGCTTCGCTTTTAGCCACGACTGCTTCTGCAGGCGCCACATCAGGCAATGGTTGCGGTACACGCTCAAGTGCAACCTCGAGTACTTTATCAATCCAGCGAACGGGTACGATTTCGAGCTGATTCTTAACGTTGTCAGGGATCTCCGAGAGGTCCTTGACGTTTTCCTCTGGAATCAACACGGTCTTGATGCCGCCACGATGGGCTGCAAGCAGTTTCTCTTTCAAGCCACCGATCGCAAGGACCTCACCGCGCAGGGTAATTTCACCCGTCATCGCAACATCTGCACGTACCGGAATACGTGTGAGCGCAGACACCATCGCCGTTGTGATCGCAATACCTGCAGAGGGACCATCTTTAGGTGTAGCGCCTTCGGGAAAGTGCACATGAACGTCGCGTTTTTCAAAGACAGTATCAGCAATCCCTAGCTTTTGTGAGCGTGAGCGCACAACAGTTCGGGCCGCTTCAACCGACTCTTTCATGACATCACCGATCGACCCTGTACGCTGGATCGCACCTTTACCGGGCATATCGGCGACTTCGATTGTGAGCAAATCGCCACCAACTTCCGTCCAGGCGAGTCCATTGACCTGACCGATCTGGTTTTCTTTCTCGGCCATACCGAAACTGTAGCGGCGTACACCCAGATAGTCATGCAGATTCTCTGAGGTTACAACCACCTGTGGCAGCGGCTCTTTGGATTTGGCGGCTTTGGCAGCCTCTGCATCGGCAAGTAATTTCTTGACGACCTTGCGGCAGATCTTGCCCACATCACGCTCGAGCGAACGCACTCCTGCTTCGCGGGTGTAGTAGCGCACGATGTCACGCAATGCAGACTCCTCGACCTTGAGTTCCTCGGGCTTGACGCCGTTGTTCTTCATGACCTTGGGTAACAAATGCGAGCCAGCAATATGAATTTTTTCTTCTTCGGTATAACCCGAGAGACGAATGACCTCCATACGATCGAGCAATGCAGCTGGAATATTCAGCGTGTTACTCGTTGCCACAAACATTACGTCTGACAGGTCAAAATCAACCTCGACATAATGATCCTGGAAGGTGTGATTTTGTTCAGGATCAAGCACCTCAAGCAGCGCAGACGCTGGATCACCACGGAAATCCTGACCGAGTTTATCAATCTCATCGAGCAGAAACAAAGGATTGCGCACAGCCACTTTGGACATGTTTTGCAAAATCTTTCCTGGCATCGAACCAATATAAGTCCGGCGATGACCGCGAATCTCAGCTTCATCACGTACACCACCCAAGGCCATACGGATAAATTTACGGTTGGTCGCTTTAGCGATCGACTGACCGAGTGAGGTTTTACCCACGCCTGGAGGTCCGACCAGACAGAGGATCGGTGCTTTGACTTTATCGACACGTTGCTGAACAGCCAGATATTCAAGGATGCGTTCCTTTACCTTATCCAGGCCGTAGTGGTCATTGTCGAGCACTGACTCCGCATTAGGGATGGAGTTATTCACTTTGCTCTTCTTGCGCCAGGGCAAGCCGATCACAGTATCAATGTAGTTGCGCACCACGGTCGCCTCGGCAGACATGGGTGACATCAGCTTGAGTTTTTTGAGCTCGCCATCGACCTTCTTACGTGCATCTTTAGGCAGATGCGCCGCAATGATTTTCTTCTCGAGCTCCTCAATATCGGCGCCCTCTTCCCCCTCGCCTAACTCTTTCTGAATCGCTTTGACTTGCTCATTCAGATAGTAGTCACGCTGGGACTTCTCCATTTGTTTTTTGACGCGACCGCGGATACGCTTTTCGACTTGCAGAATATCGATTTCGGTTTCGAGTTGCGCCAGCAACGCCTCGAGTCGCTCAGCAGTCGGAAAAATCTCGAGCATTTTTTGCTTTTGCTCAAGTTTTAATGGCAGATGGGCAGCAATCGTGTCAGCCAGGCGTCCGGCATCATCGATGCCAGCCAGCGAGGTCAGGATTTCAGGAGGAATTTTTTTATTGAGTTTGACGTATTGTTCAAACTGACTGACGATCGCCCGTCGCAAAGCCTCAATCTCCGCACCAACCGACGTATCGGGAGCAAGGGGTAAGACTTCGGAAGTGAAATGCGTTTCAACATCCTGAATCGCAGTCACGCGCGCACGCTGGGCGCCCTCAACGAGTACCTTAACGGTCCCATCGGGCAGCTTGAGCATTTGCAGGATCGTTGCTACACAGCCGATTTCATATACATCATCAGGTGTAGGGTCATCTTTACCAGCCGATTTCTGGGCGGCAAGCATAATACTTTTGCCTGCTTCCATTGCAGCCTCAAGGGCTTTGATTGAGCGTGGTCGTCCAACAAACAGCGGTATCACCATGTGTGGAAATACGACCACGTCACGCAAGGGCAACAGTGGCAAATTAATCGGTTCTGAAGGCAGGGTCTGGTTTGCAGACATAGTGACATCCTAAGAAGTTCTCGGCAAATCCAAACAGGGTAAAGCAGCCGGCGCTTAACCCGTAACTATACGAATATGTTTGTTATATGGACAATAGCTGAAAATTCAAGCGCGTGTCGCGCACAAAGTAAAAAGCCCCTACAAAGGGGCTGGGAACGCATGGGAAAGTGGCTTTTATGCCGCAGCGTCTTTCAGCGTAACCTTTGGAGCTTTGGTCTCAGTTGCTTTTAAATCCTGTTCATCAGCATAAACCAACAAGGGTTTGCCCTGACCATCAATTGCTGACTCATCTAACACCACGCGTTTGATATTACCGTGTGAAGGTAACTCATACATGGTGTCAAGCAGAGCCAATTCAAGGATCGAACGCAAACCACGGGCGCCAGTCTTTCGCTTGATCGCTTTACGCGCAATCGCACGCAAGGCAGCGGGACGAATTTCAAGCTCAGTGCCTTCCATGGCGAACAGTTTTTGAAACTGTTTGACCACGGCGTTCTTAGGCTCGGTCAGGATCTGTATCAGGGTGTCCTCATCGAGCTCCTGCAACGTGGCGACCACAGGCAGTCGGCCTACCAGCTCTGGAATCAGACCGAATTTAACCAAATCCTCAGGCTCGACATCCAGGAAGGTGTCGCCTGTGGATTGATTCTCTTTCGAATCGATGGTTGCGCCAAAACCAATACCCGAGCGCTCGGTACGATTACGAATGACTTTCTCAAGACCGTCAAATGCACCACCAACAATGAAAAGGATATTGGTGGTATCAACCTGAACGAAGTCCTGATTAGGATGTTTACGTCCGCCTTGAGGAGGCACAGAAGCCACCGTACCTTCGATGAGCTTGAGCAAAGCTTGTTGCACACCCTCGCCCGACACATCGCGGGTAATGGATGGGTTATCGGACTTTCGCGAAATCTTGTCGATTTCGTCGATATACACAATCGCACGTTGGGCTTTTTCAACTTCGTAGTTGCAGTTTTGAAGCAACTTTTGAATGATATTTTCTACGTCTTCACCAACATAACCGGCTTCGGTCAGTGTGGTGGCGTCGGCCATCACGAAAGGCACGTTCAACTGACGCGCCAGCGTCTGGGCGAGCAATGTTTTACCTGAACCGGTCGGTCCGATCAGCAAAATATTACTTTTTGAGAGTTCTACGTCATCGCCCTTGATTTCGCCGTGACGCAGTCGTTTGTAGTGGTTGTAGACCGCCACAGCCAATACGCGTTTAGGCGCGGTCTGACCGATCACATATTGATCAAGAAAGGCTTTAATTTCTGCGGGGGTAGGCAAATCTGTACGGATAGATTCGCGGGCATTAGCCTGTGCTTCTTCGCGAATGATGTCATTGCACAAGTCAATGCACTCATCACAAACGAAAACCGATGGGCCTGCAATCAGCTTGCGAACTTCAGTCTGGCTTTTATTGCAAAAAGAGCAGTGCAGCGCTTTAGTGCCTGCGGATGCTTTTTTTTCAGTCATAACGTTCCAATACAGAAATAAATACGTATTTACGCTGCTGAGTCGGCGCGGGTCGTGAGCACTTTGTCGATTAGGCCATAGGCAGCTGCATCTTCGGCTGACATGAAATTATCACGTTCCGTATCGACTTCAATGCGCTCAATGGACTGACCTGTATTTTTAGCGAGCATGCCATTGAGGCGTGAACGCAAATCAAGAATTTCACGGGCCTGAATCTGGATATCCGTCGCCTGGCCCTGTGCACCACCTGAAGGCTGGTGAATCATGATGCGTGAATTAGGCAAGGAAAAGCGTTTGCCCTTGTTGCCTGCGGCAAGCAAGAATGCACCCATGCTCGCGGCCAAACCTGTGCATAAGGTTGAAACCTCAGGCTTGATGAAGTGCATGGTGTCGTAAATCGCCATGCCAGCGTAAACCGATCCACCGGGTGAATTAATGTAGAGCGCCACATCCTTGTCAGGATTTTCGGACTCAAGAAACAATAATTGGGCGACGATCAAGTTGGCAGACTGGTCATTAACAGGACCGACCAAGAAGATCACGCGCTCTTTGAGCAGTCGTGAATAAATATCATAGGAGCGCTCGCCCCGACCCGACTGCTCAACGACCATCGGAATGTAACCAAGCCCGGTGGGGGTGACTGAAGAACCACCGTGCATGGATGCATAAAAATCGGTAAAGCGTTGCATAGTTAAGCAGTTCCCATGATTTGGTCAAACGGTACGGCTTCGTCTTCGACCTGAGCTTTAGCCAAAGCGTGCTGCACAACGTTGTCTTCGAGGACAATGCCCTCGACTTCAGAACGGCGCGCACGATCTGACAAATAATAGCTGACAACTTCAGCTGGTTTTTCGTAATTCGCGGCGAACTCTTCAATTCGCGCACGAACTTGCTCAGGCTTAGCCTGGAGCGATTCTTTTGCAACCAGCTCTGCTACCAGCAGACCCAGACGCACGCGACGCTCTGCTTCTGCAGTAAAAGCATCAGCAGGAATAGGCATCGTGTCAGCATTTGGCACACCGCGCTGCTTGAGCTCAGCGCGAGCCGAGGCAACGCGTTCTTCGCTTTCGCTCTCGATCAGTGCTTTGGGCACATCAAAGGTTGCAGCCTCAACCAGTGCATTCATTACACTGGTTTTAGTACGCGCCATGCTGCGGGCTTTGACTTCACGTTCGATATTGCCACGGATGTCCGCAACGAGTTTCTCAACATCACCTTCGGCCTGGCCGAGGGACTTGGCAAACTCAGCGTCCATCGCTGGCAGAACGGGCTCAGCAACTTCTTTGAGGGTCACGGTGAATTCAGCAGTTTTGCCGGCGACGTCTTTGCCACCGTAATCAGCTGGAAATTCAACTGGGAATTTTTTAGTCTCACCGGTTTTCATACCGCGAATTGCGGTTTCAAACTCAGGCAACATGCGACCCTGACCTAATACAAAGGGGAAATCATCGGCTTTGCCGCCTTCGAAAGGCACATCATCGATGGTACCCAGAAAATCGAGTGTGACGCGGTCATCATCGGTGGCTGCACGGCCTTCGCGGGCCTCATGCTGGGCGCGTTGCTTGCGCAGCACATCAATGGTGCGCTGGACTTCGGCTTCGCCGACTTCCGTCACAGCACGTTTGATTTTCAAGGTTGAGAGATCAGGAACGGTCACTGTAGGATAGACCTCAAAGGTCGCCGCAAAAGCCAAGGTGCTTTCTGGCACGCCTTCGGTTTTAGGCTCGAGCTTAGGTGCACCGGCTACACGCAGGCCTGAAGCCTGGATGGCCTGCTCAAAAGCCTGTCCAACTTTGCTGTTGATCGCATCGTAGCGAATGCCAGGAGCGTGTGAACGTTCGAGCATTGACATGGGGACTTTGCCTGGGCGGAAACCCGCGACTTTGGCGGTGCGCGCGACACGCTTGAGTTCGGCCTGAACGGCTTGTTCGACATCTGCCATTGAGACAGAAAGTTCAACACGGCGCTCGAGGCCGGAGAGTGTTTCAACAACAGGTTGCATGTAAAAATCTACCAAACAGTATGTACAGCGCAGCAGACTGCCCACGCCGAATTAATGGATCGGGTTGGTGCGAAGGGCGGGACTCGAACCCGCACACCTGTTACGGCGTCAGGACCTAAACCTGGTGCGTCTACCAATTTCGCCACCTTCGCAGTAGGCAGGCATTGTAGCGCACCATTGAAGTGGTTTCCGACCCCCTAAGTGTTTCTACTGGTTAAAATACAAAAATGAACCCGCGCCTCGACACCCTACAGCCCTATCCTTTTGAGAAATTACGTGCCTTGCTGGCCCAGGCAGGCACGCCACCAAAGGATTTGCGGCCAATTAACCTATCCATTGGTGAGCCTAAGCACGCCGCCCCCGAATGCGTAAAAAACGCAATAATCGGCTCACTGGCCGGACTTTCGGTCTATCCGCCGACTAAAGGTGACCCCTTATTGCGGCAGGCAATCAGCCAGTGGATCGGGCGCCGCTATGGAATTCCTGAGCCTGACCCCGAAACACAGGTATTACCCGCACTAGGCTCGCGCGAGGCACTATTTGCCTTTGCACAGGTTGTTTTGGACCCCTCCAAAGACGGCATCGTGGTTTGTCCAAACCCCTTCTACCAGATCTATGAGGGGGCCGCGCTGTTAGGTGGCGCCACGCCCTATTACGTGAACTCAGATCCTGAGCAGAATTTTCGTTGCGACTGGTCGAAAGTACCCACAGAAATCTGGGCACGCACGCAATTGCTGTTCGTTTGCTCGCCAGGAAACCCGGCTGGGAACGTGATGGGGCTGGAAGACTGGAAACAGCTCTTCGCGTTATCCGATCGCTATGGATTCGTGATTGCCTCGGACGAGTGTTATTCAGAAATTTATCTCGACGAAAACAATCCACCGCTGGGTGGTATGCAGGCCGCTTATCAACTTGGACGTCCGGATTTTAAAAACTTGATCAGTTTTTCGAGCCTGTCCAAACGCTCCAATGTCCCTGGCATGCGGTCCGGATTTGTCGCAGGTGATGCAACGCTGATGGCAAAATTCCTGCTTTATCGCACCTACCATGGCAGCGCTTTATCGCCCGTTGTTTCGGCCGCGAGTATTGCGGCATGGAATGATGAACTGCACGTAATTGATAATCGTAGTCAATACCGCGCAAAGTTCGATGCCGTGCTGCCAATCCTGGAGCCCGTGCTGGACGTCAAACGACCCGATGCGTCTTTCTATCTCTGGGCCGGCACCAAAGGCTCTGATGCAGATTTTGCGCGTGACCTGCTGGGCCATACCGCGGTGACAGTACTACCTGGCAGCTTTGTCGGCCGCACTGTGCATGGTGTGAATCCAGGACAAAATCGAATCCGCATTGCGCTTGTCGCACCTTTGGCGGATTGTGTTGAGGCCGCACACCGGATTGCTGATTTTGTTCGGGCTTCAGCAAAATAAATCTAAACACCGTGAAGAAATTAATCCAGAAAATTTTTTAAAAACATACAAGCTTATCCATCTACTTCAAATAACTAAATTTCAAACATTTAAATATCTACGGACAAATTATGACAATCGATCTGCAAAACACCATTGAACTCGGCTGGGAAAATCGCACCTCACTGACACCAGGCATGGCTGATAAAACGGTATTCGACGCTGTCGAGCACACGATCAACGCACTCGAAACAGGTAAGTTGCGCGTCGCTGAAAAAATCAACGGTAACTGGACTGTCCATCAATGGATTAAAAAGGCTGTTCTGTTGTCCTTTCGCCTGACAAACAACGAGATCATGGGCCAGTCACCCCTGCAGTTTTATGACAAAGTGCCACTTAAATTTGCGGGCATGAGCGATGCACAGTTCCAAGCTGGCGGCTATCGTGCCGTCCCGGGTGCGATTGCACGACGCGGCTGCTTTGTAGATAAAAACGTTGTGCTGATGCCTTCGTTCGTCAATATTGGCGCCTACGTTGGCGAAGGCACAATGGTTGATACCTGGGCAACAGTGGGTTCGTGCGCGCAGATCGGCAAAAACGTTCACCTCTCAGGCGGCGTGGGCATTGGTGGTGTACTGGAACCACTACAAGCCAACCCCACCATCATCGAGGATAACTGCTTTATCGGCGCACGCTCCGAAGTCGTAGAGGGTGTGATCGTTGAGGAAAATTCCGTATTGGCGATGGGCGTTTTCCTGTCGCAAAGCACGCGTATTTACGACCGTGAAACCAAAGAAATACATTACGGCCGCGTTCCCTCCGGTTCAGTCGTGGTACCGGGCTCACTGCCCGCCGCTGATGGCACGCACAGCCTGAATTGCGCCATCATCGTCAAGCGAGTCGATGCGCAAACACGCGCAAAAACCAGCATCAACGATTTGCTGCGCGCCTGATCAGGTCTGTTTTAATCCAAAGCGCTAGAGCAACTTATCCAGGTAACCAGAGCATCCAATTGATCACAGACCACACCCACGCGTCGAGAGATGCACTACTCACCGTTCGCGATTTAATTCGCTACGCGGTCTCTCACTTTAATCAGGCCAAATTATTTTTTGGTCATGGCTCTGATAACGCGTGGGACGAGGCGGTGTATCTGGTGCTCTTTGCCTTGCATCTGCCGCCCGACCAGCTGGATCCGTTCATGGATGCCCGGATCTTGCCAGGTGAACGCGAGCGCGCACTCGATTTGATCGACCGGCGCTGCGATTTACGTGTTCCTGCAGCCTACCTCACAAAAGAGTCCTGGTTGCAAGGCTATCGGTTTCATGTTGACGAACGTGTCATCGTGCCTCGTTCACCGATGGCAGAACTATTAATGACCCAGTTAAGCCCATGGGTGATCGATCCCTACGAGGTCACCAGTGTCCTGGATTTGTGCACAGGTTCAGGATGCCTGGCCATTATTGCGGCACATCAGTTTCCAGATGCGTTAGTCGATGCAACGGACATCTCCAAAGAAGCCCTGCAGGTCGCCGACATCAATGTTCGCGAGCACGGATTGAGCGAACGACTGAATCTGCATCATGGCAGTTTGTACGATCCCTTACCGATCAGTTCACGCTATGACGTCATTATCAGCAATCCACCCTACGTGAATAGTGCATCGATGCAAGCCCTGCCTCTTGAATACCAACATGAGCCAAGCCTTGCGCTGGCTGGTGGTGAAGATGGCATGGACCTGGTCAGAACGATTATTGAACAAGCCCCTGCACACCTCACTGAGCAAGGCGTGTTGTTAATCGAGATCGGACATGAACGTCACTTTTTTGAACAAGCTTTCCCGGAACTTGATCCCGTCTGGCTCGATACGGCTGAGTCCTCAGATCAGATTCTGCTCTTGACACGCGAGCAACTTTCCTCGTGATACGCGCGCAAGGATTAACGGTCCGGCGGGGTGCCAAGGTACTGCTGGATACAACGGAATTTGTCGTACACCCCGGCGAACGTGTCGGCTTCGTGGGTAAAAACGGCGCGGGTAAATCCACTCTATTCGCACTCCTTCAACATGAGATCGAAGCCGATGCAGGCTCGCTCGACATTCCTGTCGGTTGGCGTGTCGCCAGTGTGCAGCAAGAAATTGCGTCGAGCCATGCAGAGGCACGCGAATTTGTCATTGATGGCGATATCAGATTAAGACAGCTGCAGGCCGAGCGTCAGGATGTAGAAAACGACGCGCACGCTGATGGCGCACGGATCGCGGAACTTGAAGCGGAACTGATTGAGGCCGATGCCTGGACAGCAGCTTCGCGTGCAGAGCAACTACTCGCGGGCCTTGGCTTTACTCCTGCACAATGGCTGCAACCTGTTGATAGTTTTTCGGGTGGATGGCGTATGCGCCTGGCACTGGCGCGTGCCCTCATGGCGCCCTCTGAGCTCCTCCTGCTAGACGAGCCCACCAACCATCTGGATCTGGATGCCATGTTGTGGCTAGAGCGCTGGCTGGCTGCCTACGAGGGTACCGTGCTGCTGATTTCGCACGATACCGAGTTTCTCGACGCAGTCGCTCAAACGATTCTGCATTTTGATCAGGGCAAACTGAATCGCTACAAAGGCGGTTATCAGGATTTTGTCGTACAGCGCGCGGAGCGCCTGCGTCAGGGCAAGATCGCCTACGAACGTCAAACACGCGAAACCGCGCGTCTGCAAGGTTTCATTGATCGATTTAAAGCCAAGGCATCAAAAGCCAAACAAGCACAAAGCCGTGTCAAGGCACTGGCGCGCATGGAACAACTTGCACCCATTCATGCAGAATCAGGGATCGATATCCGCATTCCCTCTCCAGAGGAAATGCCTGATCCCCTATTAGTACTTGACGATATGCAGGCGGGCTACACCACCGACAGCGGTGAAGTCGTGACGATCTTGCGCAACGTCAAACTGATGGTGCGCGGTGGGGATCGCATTGGTATTCTGGGTGTCAACGGCGCTGGCAAAAGCACCCTGGTCAAAACACTGGCCGGTGAACTCGAAGTCCAGGCGGGTAGTCGTCGTGCCTCGCGTGGACTTGAGGTCGGTTACTTTGCACAGCATCAACTGGACATGCTGGATCTGGAGAGCAGCCCACTCCAACATCTGGCGCGCCTGGCCCCAGACACGCGCGAACAAGAGTTAAGAAACTATCTTGGTGGCTTCGGTTTTGGCGGAGATCGTGTGACCGATACCGTTGCCCCCATGTCTGGTGGGGAAAAAGCGCGTCTGGCCTTATCACTCATCGTGTGGCAAAAACCTAATTTGCTGTTGCTGGACGAACCCAGTAACCATCTGGATGTGGAAACACGCGAAGCCTTAACCCGTGCGCTGGCAGAGTTTGGTGGCAGCATGCTGCTGGTTTCTCATGACCGCCATTTACTGCGCACAACCGTGGACAGCTTCTGGATCGTGGCCGATGGCTGCGTACAAGCCTTTGACGGTGATCTAGAAGACTACCGTGACTGGCTCACTCAGCATCAGGCCAATGCGCGTCGCGAGGATGCCGCAACGCGTCAGGCACTCAGAAGTGAAGTCGGTGCTGCAAACGACGCTGAGACAAGCACCATCGACCGTAAACAACAAAAACGTGAAGAGGCTGAACAGCGGCAACGACTTGCCCTCCTTCGTAAACCCCTCGACATTAAACTGGCCAAAGTCGAAAAAGAACTTGAACAGGCTCAAGCCAAAATAGCCAAGCTTGATGCACTGATTGCGGACCCTGATCTTTACTCTGAAGCACGCCGACAGGAGCGGGTAACCAGTCTCGCAGAGCACGGAGAACTCACCAAACGGGCCGGTCAGCTCGAGGAACAATGGCTTGAGCTTCAAACAGAGCTTGAAGCACTGGCCTCGGCCTAACTAGGGTTTGTACTAATTTCCGCTAAAATTACACGAAACTTACTTTTGTAAGTTTTTTTAACATGCGTTTAAAGATAAATATCCTCCACTACCTTCGAGAATCAAGTGAAAATTAACTGGCTTAAGTCACTGTACGTACAGGTCCTGATTGCGGTTACGCTTGGCATATTGCTTGGTCACTTTTATCCTGGCATGGGCGAATCCATGAAACCGCTTGGCGATGGTTTTATCAAGCTGATCAAGATGATCATCGCGCCGATTATTTTCTGTACCGTGGTATCGGGTATTGCCGGGATGGAAAATATGAAAACAGTTGGTAAAACCGGAGGTTACGCTCTGCTTTACTTTGAAATTGTCAGCACAATCTCTCTTGTTATTGGTCTGATCATTGTCAACTGGGTCGCACCCGGTGCAGGCATGAACATTGATGCCAGTACGATTGATACGAAAAGTATCAAAGCCTACACAGATCCTAGCAAAATGCAGGGAACGGTAGACTTTCTGATGAACATCATTCCGAATACGGTTGTGGATGCCTTTGCCAAAGGCGAAATTCTGCAGGTGCTCATGATCGCCATCATTTTTGGCTTTGCACTGCATAGACTGGGTGCCAAAGGCAGACTGGTCTTTGACCTGATCGATAAGATTTCGCATGTCTTTTTCGGCATTGTCAGCATGATTATGAAACTCGCTCCAATCGGCGCGTTTGGTGCCATGGCATTTACGATTGGCAAATACGGCCTGGGTTCGCTCTTTTCCCTTGGCAAACTCATGGGTACGTTTTATCTGACTTGCCTGATTTTTGTCTTCGTTGTACTCGGTACGATCTCATTTTTCCATGGCTTCAGTATCTGGAAATTCGTGAAGTACATCAAAGAAGAACTGCTCATTGTCCTGGGTACGTCTTCCTCAGAGTCTGTGCTGCCACGCATGCTGGCAAAAATGGAAAATCTGGGCGTTAAAAAATCAGTCGTAGGGCTGGTGATTCCCGCCGGCTACTCATTTAACTTAGACGGCACCTCGATTTACCTGACGATGGCCGCCGTCTTTGTTGCGCAGGCGACCAACACCCCGCTCGACATTACGCACCAGCTCACTCTGCTTGCTGTGTTGTTACTCACCTCAAAAGGTGCCGCAGGCGTGACTGGCAGCGGTTTTATTGTTCTGGCAGCGACACTCGGTGCGGTGGGTCATGTTCCGGTTGCTGGACTGGCGCTGATTCTGGGTATTGACCGCTTTATGTCAGAAGCGCGTGCGTTGACAAACCTGGTAGGAAACGGCGTTGCAACGATCGTGGTCGGTAAGTGGTGTGGTGAGGTCAATGAAGCGAAATTGAAAGCCCATCTCAACAACGAAACTTACGAAGACGCCAACGAACCTGAGACCGAGTTGGTCGAGGAAGAAGAAGGTGGAAAACTTGTACCGGCCGCAATTAAACGCAGATAATCCTGGTTTAATATTTCCGGCTATATTTAATAATGACGCTATTAATATAGCGTCATTTTTTTATTGTTATCCGGCCAATCTAAATGTCAGATTAATGCGTTGCTGCCCGCATAAGGCATGCTGGCCTGGCGCGATTGGCATTACGCCATGAAATCTCAATCTGGATACACCCCCCCAGACCAATACATCGCCGTGAAGTAAATCCAGATGCTTAACAGGATCACTTCTAAGATTTCCACCGAACATAAAGGTCGCCGGTAAACCTAGCGATACCGAGACGATCGGTGCGCTGTAATCTCGCTCATTTTTATCTTGATGCAAAGACATCTTGGCACCAGGCAGATAGCGGTTAATCAGACAGGCATCCGGTACAAATTGATCAAATCCTGCAGCCTTGGCAGCATCGCCAGCCAGACGAAGAAAGGACTCTGGCATGACTGGCCAAGGCGCATTAGAAATGGGATCTCTGCTGACATAACGGTAGCCATGCTGATCACTAAACCACCCTCTGGCCCCGCATGATGTCGTCTCGACCGACATCACATAGCCACCGGGCGTTGAAAGATGGCGATAGGTAGAGCGCGCTGAAATCGCAATGATTTCTTGATACAACACCGCAGCGTTATCCTTCGCAAACCCATGTAATAAGCTCACCCCTGCGTCGAGCGACTCGATCCACGGCTCATGTTGGCCGGCAGAGGCAAACAAATCAGACATTAGCCCTGAATAATATCCAGTTTAGCCACGCCGAGAGCGAGTGTTTTGGCTCCCACATCCCTGAACTGAATCTGCGCTTGTGCATCCAGTCCGTTGCCTGACAGCCCAATAATTGTGCCCTCACCAAAACGTCCGTGACGTACCCCCTGCCCGACTCTGAATTGCTGCGAACCCACGGTTACACCGCTGGCCAACATCTTGGTAGGGACGGGTGCCGCACGCTGAGCGGCCTGACGGCCATAGGTATCACCGGAATAATTACTGCTTTTCCAGCGTGGCTCACTATCGCTCAACCCCTGTTTAGGCGTCAGCCATTTCATGTGTACATCAGGCACTTCTGAGAGAAATCTCGAGCGCATGGCATAACGCGTTTGCCCATGCAGCATGCGACTCTGGGCAAGACTGAAATAAAGCCTTTCCCGCGCCCGCGTAATGGCCACATACATCAAGCGCCGCTCTTCTTCGAGTCCCGATGGATCGGAGGCACTGTTCTCATGTGGAAACAAGCCCTCTTCCATCCCGGTAATGAACACAGCGTCGAATTCAAGACCCTTAGCCGCGTGAACCGTCATCAACTGCACCGCGTCCTGACCCGCCTGAGCCTGGTTGTCGCCCGCTTCGAGCGCTGCGTGTGACAGGAAAGCCATCAAAGGAGAGAGTCCGTTAAAGCCTTCTTGCATAGGGTCAAGCACAATGTTCTGACTCGCATCGACAATCACGGTTGTGGCTCCCGTCATAGGTGCCTGAACCACCACACCCGCAGGTAAACCAGACATATCGGCTTCGATGACAAAAGCTGCGGCAGCATTGACCAACTCGTTTAAGTTCTCTATCCGGTCTGCACCCTCGCGGTCTTGCTCATAATGCGCCATCAATCCGGTATGCGCAATCACGTGCTCCACCAGCTCTGGCAGTGGCAGCAAGCGTGTTTCGAAGGACAGCTTATTAATCATGGTCGCAAACTGCGCGAGATTGGAGCCGCCTTTGCCAGGGACACGTGATACCGAAGACGACAAACTGGTGTCGTACGCTTTGGCCTGGTCACCTAACAATTCAAGTGTGCGGGCACCAATACCTCGGGGAGGAAAATTAACCACCCGCATCCAGGAGGTATCGTCATCCGGATTCGCCATCAACCGCAGATAGGCGAGCGCATGTTTAATTTCCTGACGTTCAAAAAAACGCAGGCCACCGTATACCTTGTAAGCCACACCGGCAGAAAAAAGCGCATGTTCAATCACTCGGGACTGCGCATTACTACGATAGAGCACGGCGATCTGGCTACGGTCGCGACCATCGGAAATCAGTCCACGCACCTCATCGACGAGCCACTGCGCCTCAGATAAATCGGTAGGCTGTTCGACTACGCGAATCTGCTCGCCCTCTCCTTGCTCGGTCCAGAGGTTCTTACCCAATCGACCGTTGTTATGACTGATGAGCGCATTCGCCGCATCCAGGATGTGACCGTAAGAACGATAGTTTTGTTCGAGACGAATCACCGTACCGTGGGCGTAATCACGCTCGAAATCGGACATATTGCCAACATTGGCACCACGAAAGGCGTAGATCGACTGATCATCATCCCCCACAGCAAACATGCTCGCGCCACCACCGGCCAGCAATCTGAGCCACTTGTACTGCAAGGTGTTGGTATCCTGAAACTCGTCGACCAGTACGTGTTTAAAACGCCGCTGATAATGCGTGCGAACGGGTTCATTGCGCGAAAGCAATTCATAAGCGCGCAGGAGCAGTTCAGGAAAATCAACCACGCCTTCGCGCTGGCACTGTGCCTCATAGAGTGAATAAATTTCGATCATGCGCCGGCGAAAACTGTCGTACGCCTCGACGTCGCTCGGGCGCTGACCCTCTTCCTTGGCGCCATTGATGAAACGCTGCACTTCACGCGGCGGATATTTATCATCATCTACGCCATTTGCTTTGAGCAAACGCTTGATCGCAGCCAGCTGATCAGCGGTATCGAGGATCTGGAAGGCTTGTGGCAAGCCTGCATCACGATGATGCGCACGCAACATCCGATTACACAGGCCATGGAACGTACCTATCCACATGCCGCGAATATCGATCGGCAAAATGCTGGAGACACGCGCGGTCATCTCGCGTGCGGCTTTGTTGGTGAAGGTGACAGCCAGAATACCCAGAGGACTGACTTGACCGGTCTGAATGAGCCACGCCATGCGCGTGGTCAGGACCCGGGTCTTGCCGCTGCCCGCTCCAGCAAGCACTAAAGCATGCTGGGGAGGGAGCGTTACGGCTTCGCGTTGAGGCGAATTAAGCTTATCGATCATGCCGCATAGCGGCGCAAACGTAAGGCAAACTCCTCAAGGCTGGCAATGCCGCTCTGCTGAGCACGCTGACACCAGGCCTGCAGGTCATGCAACAGTTGGTCGCTCGATGCGCTGGAGCTATCCCAGAGCTTGACCAGATCATGACGCATCTGCACCATGGTGGTCAGTGCCTTGTTTTGTGACAAGGCTTTCTCAATGCGCGCGCGCTCGATTGGAGCAAGCGTTTCTTCACCGCGTCCTAACCAGTGTGTTGCAGCGATCAGC
This sequence comes from Alcaligenaceae bacterium, assembly GCA_947380655.1. Classification (GTDB taxonomy): domain Bacteria; phylum Pseudomonadota; class Gammaproteobacteria; order Burkholderiales; family Burkholderiaceae_B; genus Zwartia. The sequence goes on from CANCRX010000006.1 coordinate 73,134, forward strand.
TCATCGGCCTGATGGCCGCTGCCAGAGGTTTTGAGTTGTTGAATTTCTGCACGGCAAGCGAGCTTCATGATGCCGGTATAGCGTGACAAAATCTCAAAGCGATGCGCAATCACACCCTGCAGGGTGCGCAGATCAACACCTGCTTTACCGTGGGCTTCGAGACGCAGCGTCGGCGCTACTTTTTTGATTTTGCACAAACCGACAGCTTTCAGACCCAGGATATAGATCCAGCCGATATCAAGTTCATACCATTTGCTTGAAAATTTGGCAGAAGTACCGTAGGCGTGGTGATTATTATGCAGCTCCTCGCCACCAATCAGAATACCGATCGGAAAAACGTTTGTGCTGGTATCAGGACTGGCAAAATTACGATAGCCCCAATAGTGACCAATACCGTTGACCACCCCTGCTGCCCAGAAAGGGATCCAGGCCATCTGGACTGCCCAGATCGTAAAGCCGATCGAACCAAACAGAGCCAGGTCAATGAACAGCATAATCAGAATACCGCGGGCACTGTAACGTGTGTAGATATTACGCTCGAGCCAGTCATCAGGCGTGCCATGACCGAACTTAGAAAGTGTTTCCTGATTTTTGGATTCGTGGCGATACAACTCTGCGCCTGAAAACATGACTTTGCCAATACCGTAAATCATCGGTGAATGCGGGTCGTCTTCGCGCTCACATTTTGCGTGGTGTTTACGATGAATAGAGACCCATTCTTTGGTGACCATGCCGGTGGTCATCCACAGCCAGAAGCGGAAAAAGTGCATCACTGCAGGGTGAAGATCGAGGCCTCGATGGGCCTGACTGCGGTGTAAAAAGATGGTTACACCTGCGATGGTGATGTGCGTCATCACCAGGGTATAGAGAACAACTTCCCACCAGCTCGCCTGGAGCAAACCGCCTGCGGCAAAAGAAATAATGTCTTTCATGAGTGTCGATGACTCGCTACAAAAAATAACAGGTTGATTTTAACGTATGTACCCCTACTAAAACGCTTAAAAACCACACGGATTTGAGGAATATCAACAAATTGAATGCGATTTAAGCGCTATTTAGTAGACGTTAGGTACTTTCGACTTTTTTCTTGGCACGTCTGAAGGGGATTTTCTTCGGCGCGGGTTTGTCTAAGACCTCCCCTTTTTCATCATTTTCGTTAATTTGAGCATTTTGTTCAGGCTCAGCTGAAACAGGTAGTACGGGTTGCTCGCTCGCCGGATCGCTCACCGGATCAATCGCAGTCGCCAAGTCAGAAACTGCGACGGCCTCCGGTTTGGCCTTAGACTTTTTCGGTATGCTTACTTTAGGCGCTTTCACTGCCTCAGTTACA
>CANCRX010000007.1 GCA_947380655.1 Alcaligenaceae bacterium
AATTTCCCGGACAGGTGCTAGAAGTCGAGCTAGAAAAAAAACATCAAAACTGGATCTACGAATTGAAAATCCTGCAACCCGCCGGAAAATTGATCAAATTAAAAATTGATGCAAGTAATGCCAGCATTCTTAAACAAAAATAAATACAACTCGCCAGCATTGAATTTTTTATAAAGGCTGTTTATGCGTGTATTACTTGTCGAAGACGAGCCTACTCTGAGAGAACAAATCAGTACCAGCCTCAAAGAAGCAGGCTTTGTAATTGATCAGGCAGACAACGGACTGGATGCGTTGCACTTGGGAACGCACGAGGCTTTCGACGCCATCATCCTTGACTTAGGCCTTCCTGTCATGGATGGCATGACAGTACTGAAAAACTGGCGTACGGATGGACTGAAGACACCCGTTCTTATTCTGACAGCACGCGACAGCTGGCATGAAAAAGTATCGGGTATCGACGCGGGTGCGGATGATTACCTGAGCAAACCCTTTCATATGCAAGAGCTACTGGCCCGCCTTCGCGCACTCATCCGACGCGCCTCGGGTAACGCCTCATCAACGCTGACTTGCGGTACTGTGATGCTTGACACCACCAGCGGACGCGTGACTGTTGGAAGCAAAAGCATCAGCCTGACTTCACATGAATTAAAAGTCCTGTCATTTCTTATGCATCATCAGGATCAGGTCATTTCCCGGACAACGCTGACAGAACATATCTATGCACAGGATTTTGACCGTGACTCAAATACCATTGATGTTTTCATTGCCAGACTGCGCAAAAAAATTCCTGAAAATATGATTGAGACAGTCAGAGGTCTGGGCTACAGACTTCACTGTGCAACATGAGCTGACTACCATGCCAGCGCTGACTAACCTCAACAACACCTTCGCACTGCTTAAACGCTCGCTACGCGTGCGGTTGATGCTAGGGACAATGATATGGATCAGTGCTGCCTTAGGGGTAGCGGGATTTGTTTTAACAGGATTCTTTAAAGACTATGCGGCCAAACAGTTTCAAACGAGTTTACAAGTCCATTTAGATCAGCTGACCGCAAATTTTAATATTGATTCGCAAGGCACTCCCTTTATCATCCCCGCACTAAGCGATCCAAGATTTTCACAACCACTCTCAGGTTTGTATTGGCAAATCAACTCAGCTGATGGTCAGCCAGTACTGCGCTCTCGATCCTTATGGGACGATTTAATTAAAGTACCTGCCTATGATTTAAACAATCCGGGCATCACGGCACTGAGCATCACGGATCCAGAAATTCAAGCTGTACAGTTACTCATCCGGACCATCACACTTGAAGAACATGTCAGTCAAAAGTGGACACTCATTATGGCTGGCAGCACACGAGAATTAGAAAGCACCCTCGAAAACTGGGGGCTGCGCTTAACATTCTTTTTAGTCCTTCTATTTGTTTCTTTATCCATTGCAGCGATCGCACAAGTCATGCTCAGCCTGAGTCCACTGCGTAGTTTGCAAAAAGCAATGGAAAAATTACGTGCGAGCCCGATGAGTCGCCTTAACGGCAATTTTCCGCAGGAAGTTCAACCACTGATCGATGAGTTCAACATTGCGCTCGACCAAAATGAACAGGTCATTTCCCGGGCACGCACTCAGACAGGGGATCTCGCGCACGCACTTAAGACACCTTTGGCGGTGCTATCCAACGCAGCACACAAAGAGTTATCGCTCACCGGCGGCGAACATGCACTCGCCCGCTTAGTTTCTGAGCAGACAACCACCATGCAGCGCCACATCGACTGGAGACTCAAACGTGCGCGTACAGCCACCACAAAAGATGCTCGTCACGGAGCAATAGAAATAGCACCTGTTTTGGATCAGTTAATCAATGTGATGCGACGTATCCATCAGGCGCGCAATATTGAGGTTGACGTCCGCTGCATACCTGAACACATCAGCTTTCAAGGCGAAATACAAGATCTGCAGGAGATCCTGGGAAATTTGCTCGACAATGCATTTAAATGGGCTAATTCAAAAATTAATGTTCAGATCTCCATCGATGTTAAGCGGCTAACGATCGTTATTTCTGATGATGGCCCGGGACTGTCTGCTCAACAATGCCAGCAAGTCATTCAGCGTGGAGTTAGGACCGATGAAAGAACACCTGGCTCAGGACTTGGCCTGTCTATCGTCCAAGAACTAGTCAGCCTCTATTACGGTGTAATGGAACTTAATACCAATGCGTCTGGTGGTTTGCGTGTAACGCTTAGATTTTAGTCACACTGTTGCAGTGCAAAATTCCAGTTAAAAAGTTTGATTTGTATCAATACCCACTAATCTGCCTGGCTTTATCCTTAAGCATTGATAAATACCGTAGAATTGCAGAACTAAGTATTACTAAATGGAGTTGCTCATGAAAATTCTCGTCGCATCAGATGGTTCAAAAAATGCCCTGCGTGCAGTCAAGTTTGCAATCGCACAGGTAAAAGGCAGTAACTTAAAAACCAAATCAATTACGCTAATCAGCGTGCATGATGATGCAGGACTCCGTCATGCGAAATCATTTGTCGGCTCAGATGCCATTACTGACTATTTGCGTGAATTAAGCGATAAAGAGCTCAAGCCTGCGATCAAAGCACTTGATGATTCGGGTGTCAAACACAGCATGGTGATCAAAACCGGGCATGTCGCTGAAGAAATCGGGAAACTCGCGCAAAAAGAAAAATTCGACATGGTCGTACTCGGCTCAAAAGGTCGTAGTGCTTTAGCCGATTTACTGATTGGCTCGGTTGCGCAACGCGTGATCGCAACGGTCAATCAACCTGTTGTTCTGATTAAGTAATCGTGCCGTGTTGACTGCTTAACGTTGCAGTCAAACTATGTAGTCATATCGCTTGGCCAATCTGTGTTGGTCGGGCGATTTTTTTATATATAGCTTATTGCATAGCAATCTCAGTTAATCTTTAATTGTTATCAACCTGCTCGCTGCATATCAAATTAGCCGATGCGCCAATGATGAAGGCATTCTGGAACTAAACGATGCGTAACCTCTTGTCCTGCATTACCGCGTTCATTATGTTGACAGCGCCGCTCTGTGCTCAGGCGCAGTGGGTAAAAACATCGTCGTCTGACGATGAGGTTAGTTATTTATCGACCAAGCCGATTATCTATCAAGGCAATATTGCCCGTATTCAATTGCTGACTGATCTCAAAGAACCTGAGGTGTTAGGCGATCTGATTGACCCAAAGGAAAAACCTTCACAATCCTTTGTCTCCCAGGTTGAGTTTGAATGCTTCAAACGTGCTGCCCGCATTACTAGCGCGAAAGCCTATTCGGGAAAAATGGGCCAAGGCGATGTGACGGTTAATTCCGAAGATGATACAAGCAACCCATTATCCGCCTATTGGCACGACGTCAGGGACTGGGGCATGTCCAAGGAGTTTGCCTATGCATGCAAAGCCATCCCAATGACTTTCTTTAATCAACCGCCGGAGCGTATCTGGCTGGAAATAGAAGAGCCAGAACGCAGAGCTGAAACACCACCCGCTGCCCAAATTGTTTATTTGGACTTGAATTCAAAAATCCGTAGAGAAGACGTCGTTAAGATTGTGCAACGAGTCAACATGGAGGAGTCAGCGCTCTCGAACGACAGCACTGCCTCGATGTCTGCCGTGCTCAAACTTGAAATTGAATGCAAACAACGTGCGATCAGAGATATGAAAATCAGTATTCACCCTGATCGCATGGCATCGCAAAAGGCCATCATATCCAGCATGGGTACTAAAGAATGGATTGCTGTTGAACCAGACTCCGTTAAAGAAGAAATATTCAAAATCGCCTGTGAAAATTAAATAATTCCACCTGAAGCGAATAATCAAAAACTATTTCTCATCGAGCGGTGTTTTACCCGTATGCAGAGTCATTCGCATATGATTCGGTACTTCCTGTCCCGCATCCGTAAAGGCTTTGCGCATCGCACCCATATGAGGCCCAAAAATGCCACTCCGATTCTCGCTGACCCACTCACGCGAAGCATACAAGCTATCCATACTGCCTTGAAACTGCGGCATCACCCAGCGGGCAAATAACTCGTAACTGCGCAGAGTCTGCTCACGCGTTGCCCATTCATGTGAACGGAATAGCACCGCTCCCGCCCCGCCACCCGTAAACTCCAAGAGTCGTCTGATTCCCGCCGCAACAGTTTCTGGCGAGCCAACGATCGTCGTACCGGCCTGGAGTCCCTCAGCTAACGGGTTTTCACTTCTCATTGGAGGGCGACCCAGCGTCTCACTGAAATAACTCAGCGTCTCAACTCGCTCTCCCGCGCGAACTTCTCGAATCGCTTGTTCATCATCCTCTGCAACATGCATATTGACGACCAGGCGCCAGTCTTCACGTTTCATGGTTTTGCCAAATTTCGCAGCCTGCTCCTCACCAAGTTTCCACTGCTCGGCGAGCTTTTGAGGACCACCCGGGAGACCGGCTCCGAGTGAGAGCATCCCCACACCATATTTACCGGCAGTTAACACACCTGAAGGGGTCGTTGCACTGGCTACGGCGATCGGGAATCCACCTTTTGTATAAGGCTTTAGATGCAGCCTCGCCTCTTTCAGCTCAAACCAGTCTGTCTTCATGGTGACGGGTTCTTTACCTTCAAGCAATTGCATGATGGCACCGAGTGACTCATCCATCATGGTGCGCTGTTTTTCTGCTTCGATACCCATCATGTATGCATCGGATACCAACGCACCTGGTCCGCAACCCAGCATGACACGTCCGCGTGTCATATGGTCAAGTTGCACGAAACGTTGAGCAACCAGGAAAGGATGGTGGTAAGGCAAGCTCGTCACGCCTGATCCCAGCATAATGCGCTTGGTCCGGTCAGCCGCGACACCAATGAATATTTCGGGTGAAGCGATAATTTCCCAACCCGCTGAGTGATGCTCACCAATCCAGGCCTCGTCATAGCCCAGATCATCGAGCCACTTGATCAACTCTAGATCCCTTGCCAGTGCGAGGGTCGGGTTATCACCTAGTTGATGGAAAGGCGCTAGAAAAATACCGAACCGCAAGCCATCGTGTGCCATGTTGTCTCATATTTTGTATTGTTATTTGATTTTTATAACACGCAATACAAGGCTTGAATGCATATTTAAATACCCTTTTTTATGACCGGTGTCACAGGCTATATAAAATATCCATTATTTTATTAAACGGGATATAGTTAACAAAACACTACTCGCAAAATATAAATACCGAGGATAAAAACACATGAGACAGTTGCATCGCATCACTGCATTTTTTTTGGTTTTTCTGTTTTCAGGCATCGTCCACGCAGCAGACTATCCCACAAAACCGATTAAATGGATCGTGGGATATCCACCAGGCGGCACTACAGACGTTCTAGCCCGCCTGATGGCACAGTCACTATCGGAAAAGCTGGGTCAACAAGTGATTGTTGAAAACAAACCCGGTGCAGGCAACAACATCGGTACCGAATACGTCATCAACGCCGCACCCGATGGATACACCATGCTGCTGGTGAATCCTGCGAATTATATTAATGCTACGCTTTATAAAAATCTTAATTTCAAATTCACCCGCGACATCGCGCCTGTCGCCGGTTTAGTAAGCACGCCGAACGTCATGGTAGTGAGCAATTCAGTTCCTGCTAAAACAGTTGCTGAATTTCTTGCCTATTGCAAAGCGAATCCAGGCAAAGTGAACATGGCTTCGTCTGGTAGCGGAACTTCTGTTCACCTCTCGGGAGAACTATTCAAGTTCATGACGGGTTGCAATATGGTTCACGTACCCTACAAAGGTGCAGGCCCTGCTCTGATTGATCTGACCGCAGGCCAGGTACAGGTATTGTTCGACAATCTGCCATCCTCGGTACCGCATATCAAAAATGGCCGTATTCGCGCCCTCGCTGTCACCTCCAAGTCAGCAGAACCCTCCATGCCCGAATTGCCAACCGTTGCGGCAACCGTAGCAGGTTACGAAGCTACCGCTTCGTTTGGAATAGGCATGCCACGTAACACACCAGCCGATGTCATCAATAAAATGAATGCAGCGGTCAATCAAATTCTCGCCGAACCTGCGATGCGGGCTCGACTGGCCGATCTAGGAGGAGTGACTATTGCCGGTACACCTGCTGACTTTGGCAAAGTCATTAACGGCGAAACAGAAAAGTGGGAAAAAGTGATTAATGCCTCTGGCGTCAAACTTGATCAATAGTCTTTAAAAGTAAAAAGCAAAAACGCATGACCTCGATTCTTAAAAAATGGCGACTCGGGGCATGCGCCCTCTTATGCACCCTATCACTAACCGATATCGTTTTCGCACAAACCTCAATCGATTGGCCGAGTAAAACAATAAAAGTTGTTGTGCCCTATCCACCTGGTGCAGCCACAGACACGATCACACGTATCGTGATGGAAAAACTCGCGATTCGACTCAAACAGAATATTGTTGTTGAAAACAAACCTGGTGCGAATAGTTCAGTCGGTACCGCTTTCGTAGCCAGATCAGAGCCAGATGGATATACTTTTTTAAGCGTGCTCGCTGCTTATTCGATTAACCCCCATTTATACAAACTGCCGTACTCTGCTGACACACTGATTCCTGTAGCAAAAATGGCGGATCTGCCAAACTTTTTGTATATCAGCAACACACTGCCAGTCAATAGCTTTCAAGAGCTACTTGAATATGGGCGCAATCATCCGGGCAAACTCAATTACGCGTCGAGCGGCACAGGTTCAAGCGCACATATGATGGGTGCGAGTCTGGCTTTACGCAGTGGCATACAGATGGAGCATGTCCCCTATAAAGGCAGCGCATCGATACTGACCGATTTACTGAGTGGCGAAGTGTCCATGGTCTTTAGCTCCATGGTTGTCTTTATGCCCCACGTTAAAGAGGGCAAACTTAAAGCAATCGCGCTGAGCTTTAATCAGCGCTGGCCCACAGAACCCAATATCCCGACGGTTGCCGAATCTGGATTTCCTGGATTTTCAATCGTATCCTGGTCTGGACTGCTCGCACCGAAAGGTACGTCGGACCAAATTACCCAACGCATGGCAAAAGAAATTTCCATCGTTTTACAAGACCCGGATGTGCAGTCAAAATTTGCGAAAGGCGGACTCATTGCTGACTATCAGAATTCGGAGCAATTCGGAAATTTGATCAGACAGGACAGTCAGATGTACGGTGAAATCATCAAACAGGCCAATATTCGCTTGAACTGATAGCGGATCTCTACTTTCATTTCGACCACCCACACTCAATCCGGTTTCACAACTTACGTTTAATTTTGAGCCGCGCGTTTTGATCAGCAATGCTGATATCCCTATGCCCAGGAGTGACTAGAATTTCATCTCCAGCCTTGAGAATACCTGGTTGCAATACGCTTAAATACCATCCGCTGCGCGCACTACGCACCATGATCGGACCGGCCTCATCCAAACCGATTTTTGAATTGAACTTAAAACAAGGTTCACGCAACGCCTCAACCATCAATTCGACTTCTCCAACCGTCCATAGATCACCCACAAATACTTGCTGTTCATCAAAGCCTTCAACAGTAAGATTTTCACCAAAAAATCCGTGTCTAAGTGGCAGTAGTTCACTCTCCTGCTGCGCAAGCAGTCTCTCCCAAAATGGATAGTGTTCTGCCGGGTATACATAGACAGCCTTATCAGCGCCTCCATGCACATTTAAATCCGCCTGTTCATCTAGTTCTAAGCCCATTGATCCAACATATTTTGGATCAGGGCTGGCGAGAGTACTGACCGGATACTTGTTAATCGCACTTTTCACTGTACGTGCTGGACCTTCCCCAAAAATGGTGATTTTTTCGATTTTCCCGATGGATATGGTCATAATGCGCATGAAAGTTCCCCGATACGGTGCCTAAATGAATAACTTTAAACTACCGCAAAATTCATGCCGGGAATAATCTCTGCACCTAGAGAGATATTTTCAATATATGATCAATAAAAATCACAATATATGACCCTCAGGAGACAATGAAATGAAAGTATTGAAAATAGCAATCGCCATTGCGACACTCAGTGCAGGCGCGATCAGTGCGTACGCTCAAGATTTACCGCAGCGTTTCAAAATCACACCCCTCGCTGAAATGACGCCCGACCAAAAAAAATATTTCAATGACATGATGGCGGGACCGGTCTCTGGAACGGGGAGTGCCGGTGTAGTCCAGGGAGCCACGAGTCTGGGCGCTCCCTTCAACGTCTATCTGCGCAGTCCTCTGCTCGCAGACAAATTGCGTCAAGTCGGCGAACATATCCGTTTTAAAAGCTCACTGCCAACCAAGCTCAACGAACTCGCCATTCTCGTCACAGCCAGGCACTGGACAGCACAATACGAATGGTTTGCACACCATCGCCTGGCAGTTAAAGCAGGTCTTAATCCAGAGATTGCCGCTCAAATTGCCGAAGGTAAAAAACCAACAGGTATGAGCGCCGAAGAAGAAGCTATCTACAATTTTTCTCATGAGTTACATACCGATCATGGCGTGACGGATGCAACCTTCAAGGCAGTCGTTGATAAGTTCGGTGAGCAAGGTGCCGTCGATCTGATTGCAGTCAATGGCTATTATGTCTTTGTATCCATGATCCTGAATGTAGATCGCTCGCCTCTGCCTAAAGGTGTGCCGACCCAGTTGGCTCCTTTGCCAGCGAACCATGGGCAGCACGTCACTAAATAAAATTTATACGATCATGAAAGATTGAAAAAATAAACGTCAGATCGTGAATGTCGGCAAACTCAACTCTCCATATATGAGAATGTATGGAGAGTTATTGAATATTTAACGGACTAGCCTATCCGCGTACGATTTGTGAACTGGATCGCGATACAAGCTATCACACCAGGAATAGCGAAGGCATAAAAATAAAAAGGTGTTGGTAACTGCAAGCTTAATAACGTACCACCGAGCATTGGGCCCAGAATCGCTCCAGTCCGTCCGACACCTGATGCCCAGCCTATTCCAGTTGAGCGTATTTTTAATGCGTAAAACTGTCCGACATAGGAATACAACACAATCTGAGTACCAATCGTTGTTGCACCGGCAATAGCTACCAGAAGATTTAAAACAATTGCTGAAGTTTTAAAACCCAGCAAACTGATTGAAACAGTCGCTAAGGCAAAAAAAACAGTTAGGACTAAACGCGGATTAAACTTATCAGCAAGCCAACCACCACCAACCGCTCCAAAAATAGCTCCGATATTCAGGACCATTAAAAACATGATGCTTGACCCTAACGGATAGCCAGCTTGATTCATTAGCTTTGGCAACCAGGAGCCAAGGGCATAAACCATGAGTAAACACATAAAAAAAGATATCCAGAACATCACAGTCGTCAACGCACGTCCGTCCTTGAAAAGTGCAACAAGTGGGGTGCTATTCGATGTTTCTAAAGGGTATACAAATACATCATCAGACTGATGCTCAAATGAAGGGTTGAGCTGTTTGACGATTTTTGCCAGGTGATGGGTTTGATTCCCTCGCGACAAAAATCCAGGGGACTCAGGCATCAGTTTTAAAATTACTGGCAATAAAATCAAGGGAATGATCGCAACAAAGAATACAGAGGACCATCCGAAATCAGGAACTAACCACATTCCCAGGCCGGCAGACAACATGCCACCGACGGAATAGCCGCTAAACATAATAGTTACAAGCAGATTTCGTATTTTTTTAGGCGCATATTCGGTCATCAGGGCAACAACGTTAGGCATCACACCACCGATACCTAAACCAGCGATGAAACGGCAAACACCAAACTCGACCACATCCCTCGCAAAACCGTTAATAAAGGTAAAAAAACTAAATAAGATCACGCAGAGCGCGATGACCTTCTTTCTGCCAATACGATCTGAGAGCGGTCCAAAAAACAATGCACCGAACATCATTCCGAACAAAGCATAGCTACCCATTGCGCCAGCTTGCAGAGGAGAAAGATTCCAACTAGCCATAAGCTTGGGAAGAACCACTCCATAAATCACCAAATCATAGCCATCAAAAATAATAATCAATGCGCATACACTTAAGAGTATCCAGTGAAATCGACCAAACTTAGCATTGTCAATTTCTTGATGTAAATTTATTTGTCTCATGAAATTAGTTCTCTGGTTCAATAATAAAATTAAAGCTCAGTCAACGAGCTTAAAAAGAATTCGCTAATAGCCGTATTAAATTCCTTCGGCTGCTCAATACTCGACAGATGTGATGCGTCAATTGTCTGAATGACTGACTTCCTAATGGATCGCTGCATGACCCGGGCGTCTTCAATCGTTGTGACAGGATCTAAAGCCCCTGCAATAATCAGCGTGTCACAAGTTATATTTTTAATTTGATCAGTGAGATCTGCCTCGGCCAGTGCCTCACAACAAGACGCATAACCCTCTTGATTGGCGTCTCGCAACGTTTCAACCATCGCAGCAACGCGATCTGGATATGCACTTAAAAACTCAGAGGTAAACCAGCGTTTTTCCGCTGTATCCGCAATAGAACCCAGACCTTCGGCTCTCACCTGTGCGGCACGACTTAACCAAGCAGAGGACACACCAACTTTTGCTGCAGTGTTTGCAATCAGCAGTCTCTCGATCCGATGGGGCGCGTGAATACCCATCCACTGCCCAGTCAGGCCCCCCATGGATATCCCACAAAAATTGACACGTTCGATCTCAAGGTAATCAAGCAAGGCAACCACATCCTGGCCCAGCATATCGAGACTATAGGGTCCTTTGGGTGATGCGGAGCGGCCATGTCCTCGCGTGTCATAACGAATAATATGAAAGGAATCACAGAGCTTAGCCACTTGAGATTGCCACATATCCGAAGTCGTACCCAGTGAATTCGAAAATAGCAGTACAGGTAAGTCAGCAGAACCTAATCGCGTAAAAAAAATTTCTGTTTGATTAACTTGAGCAATGGGCATATAGACTTAAATCATTAATTTTTAGTGAGTTGGCGAACACAATTGATCAAATTTGCATTTGTCAATTGCTGTAATGTTTCAAAATCAAGACCGGGCACCATATCGATGACTGAGAGACCAGCAGCGGTGACATCAATGACCGCCAAATCGGTATAGATACGGTTTACACAGGCAATTCCTGTTAGTGGATACCTACACTTCTCAACGATTTTGGGTTCACCCTTTTTAGTGAGATGTTCCATCGTTACAAAAACACGTTTTGCACCAATCGCTAAATCCATCGCACCTCCCACTGCAGGAATTGCATCTGGAGCGCCTGTATGCCAGTTTGCTAAATCACCATTTTGCGAAACCTGGAAAGCCCCGAGCACACAAATATCTAAATGACCACCGCGCATCATGGTGAACGAATCACCATGGTGAAAGAAACAACCACCATTTATTAAGGTGACAAATTCTTTGCCTGCATTAATCAATTCAGGATCTTCATGTCCTTTTCGTGGTGCAGGTCCTAAACCCAAGATCCCGTTTTCACTATGCAGGAAAATTTCTTTTCCACTTTCCAGATGATTTGCAATCGATGTGGGTAAGCCAATGCCTAGATTTACGTAGCTACCCTCAGGAATATCTTGGGCTACGCGTTTTGCAATTTCATCTCTTGTTAAACGTACAAAAGTCATGATTGGACACCTCCAATGCTCACAACGTGTTGAACAAAGATGCCTGGCGTAACGATATGTTCTGGATCCAGTTCCCCCAGAGGAACGATCTCTTGAACTTGAGCGATTGAGCAACGCGCTGCAGTAGCCATGATGGGTCCAAAATTTCTGGCACTTTTGCGATAAACAAGATTGCCCCAACGATCACCTTTGAAGGCTTTAATCAAGGAGAAATCAGCAAAAATTGGATACTCAAGAACATAGTTTTTCCCGTTAATGAGTCGAGTTTCCTTACCCTCTGCAAGTAAGGTCCCGAAGCCTGTAGGCGTAAAAAAAGCGCCTAGACCGGCCCCAGCGGCCTCAATTCTTGCAACCAGATTGCCTTGGGGCACAAGTTCAAGCTCAATTTTCTTAGCGTGATAAAGCTTGTCAAACTCATAGGAATCGACTTGACGTGGAAACGAGCAAATGATTTTCCGAACGCGTCCCGCTTTAAGTAATGCGGCAAGCCCTTTATCGCCGTTACCCGCATTATTGTTAACAATCGTTAATTCTTTTGAACCTTGCTCAATCAAAGCCTCAATGAGCTCTGTAGGTTGGCCGGCCGTTCCAAAACCACCGATCATGATGGTGGAACCGTCAGAAATAGCAGACATTGACTCTTGAATGCTTAATTTAGATTTATCAATCATGACTAACCTTGGGCTTCAAGATAAAGTAAGCACATCCACCTATAACCACACCCCAAAAGGTAGAACCAATACCTAAGAGGTTCACACCCGAAGCAGTAACAAGAAACGTAATAAATGACGCTTCACGATGTTCAAGGTCTTCGACCATGGTTGAAATATTGGAGAGAAATGCAGCGAGCAGAGCTAATCCGGCCAGAATCGCGACGAACTCTTTAGGAAAGCCACTAAATAAAACAACGATGGGGGTAGAAAAAAAGCCTGCTATTAAAAAAAATACACCACTTGCAAGCCCTGCAACATACCGCTTGTCTGGATTGGGATGTGCATCTTTCGTCGTACATATTGCAGCGGTGATCGCTGCAGTCACGATCGTAATTCCACCAAAAAACGCCATTAAAAATGAAGAAATGCTAGTCACCATCATCAATGGTTTGGCTGCAGTGTTGTATCCAGATACTTTCAATATCGCCATACCGGGTAAATATTGGCCCGACAAGCTAACAAGCACTAAAGGCAAAGCCAAACTGAGAGTGGATTGAAAATCCCAGGCAGGTGAAATAAATACTGGCCGCGTCAGTTCAAAAGGAATGACATTGACGCGATATTGATCAAGCAGCCACACTGTGACAAGTCCAGCTAACAAGGTTAAGACAATACTTAAGCGAGGAAAAAACTTCTTGCATACCAAGTATGAAAAAATCATACCCAACGCCAGTAGCGGCATCGTTTGTATTGCTTTAAATGAACCAAGAGCGAATTGAAAGAGAATGCCTGCCATCATCCCCGCTGCAAGCCCCTTAGGAATATGCTTAATCAACCAGTCAAAGCTACCTGTCGCTCCAATAATAAAAATAATCAACGCAGCTGTCAGATAGGCGCCAACGATGAATGACATACTCGTATCAGCGATTAAGGTAATCAGTAAGGCAGAGCCTGGTGCAGACCAGGAAGTAATAATGGGCGATTTATATTTCCAGCTTAAAAAAATACCAGAAATTCCAGCACCTATGGATATCGCCCATATCCATGAAGACATCATTTCAGATGAAATATTTCCTACTGAGCCAACCTGAAAAAAAATCACCAGTGGACCAAGATATGAAATCAAAACAACCAAAAACCCGGCCGTTACAGCTGAGAGTGAAATATCCTTTAAGAGCAAGTTCATCAGCCCTGATCTCCGCCACCAACGGGTAAGACCGTACCTGTTATGTAAGATGACTCCTCAGATCCTAAAAACAGAATCGCATTAACCTGTTCAGTGATATTTCCATATCGCTTCATTAACGTACTGCTGACAGTCTGATCAATAATGTCCTGATACCAAATTTTTTCCTGCTCTGTCATTGGATTAGCATTTCGCGGGATCTTTCTAGCAGGCGCCTCGGTTCCACCGGTTGCCACCGCATTGATACGTATTCCATGTTGAGCATGTTCAAATGCCAGGCAGGCTGTCATCGCATTAATGCCGCCTTTTGCTGCACCATAGGGGACACGATGAATACTGCGCGTTGCAATAGATGACACATTAACAATAACCCCCTGCTGCTGGGAGATCATTTCTGCAAGCACGGCATGACAACACCATAAGGTTGGAAATAGAGAACGCCGAATTTCAGCCTCAATTTCCTGTGGCTTATATTCTTGATAAGGTTTAGCCCAAATCGTGCCACCCACGTTATTAATCAACACATCAATTCGACCAAATTTCGCAAGCACTTGCGTAACAACTGAATCAGCACCTTCGTATGTTTCAAGATCAGCTAAAAGCATCAGTCCAGGCAAGCCAATCTTTTCAATCTCAATAGCAACCTCAGAGACCAGTTCAGACCGATCAACCAAAACAACCTGGCCACCCTCGGCAGCAATCGCAAGCGCAACGCCACGACCAATACCCTGTGCAGCACCCGTGACGACAACAATCTTGTTTTTGTAGCGAGTTGAATGCGTCATTATGAAACTCCAGTCGAGGGAGAGAATTTTTCAAAATAGAAATTTGCTGGTTTAATATTTTGTGCAGTCAACCACGCACGTACCGCATCAACCATAGCAACCGGTCCGCATAAGTAAATATCAACATCGCCTGCGTTTAACCAACTTTCATCGATATGCTCTGTGACATACCCTTTTCTGGGGTGAAGACTCTCCTGGGATGCAACACAAGTGCGATATTCAAAATCTTTAATTTCATTCATGGATTGATCGAGTGCGCCTATCGATACCAGATCAACATCATTGGTTACACCGAAAACCATTTTGACTGTGTGCGAAGCAGCCTGCTGTTGCAAGACGCTGAGCATAGACAGAAATGGGGCAATCCCTGTCCCGCCAGCGAGAAATAAAACAGGTCGTTTAATTTCTCGCAAATAGAAGTTTCCGTATGGACCGGAAATAGACATCGCCGCACCTGGCGCAGCACCGTCCAACAGGTACTGACTCATTTTTCCACCGGTCACATTACGGATAACAAAACTCGCTTTCGAGTTCCCTGGCATCGAACTAAAAGAGTAGGAGCGGGTCTGATCCGTTCCAGGAATGCCGAGATTGACATACTGACCTGGTAAAAAGTTAATCCCATTTCCTTCGCCTAAATCGAGTGAGAGTTCAATCGTCGATGTCGACACTTGATTAACCTGCTCAATGACGCCATCTTGGCTCGCGACAGAAATCTTGCATGCACTAGAAGAGGCCGGGATATTTACAACGCAATCAGAGGTAGGCAACATCTGACATGCCAAAATCACACGCTCAGCAGCCTCCTCTGGAGTAAGCGCATCCTCGATATATGAGCTTTCAGGTAAATCATAATGACCTGATTCACATACACCACGACATGTTCCGCAGGCTCCGTCTCTGCAATCCAGTGGAATATTAATTTTTTGACGATACGCTGCATCAGAGAGTTTTTCGCCTGTTTCACAATCAATGAATCGCGTCACGCCATCTTCGAACTGAAGTGCAATCTTAAAAGTCACAAAGCCTCCGGTATTTTTTATATGTGGTAAATATCAATGACCTGATTGATATAGTCGTTTTTCAGGACAATATATTTTTTAAGAATCAAAGGCTTTGGACCTGAAAAGTCGATCACATAACGTGACATACCGAAAAAGGTATGGTTTGCCTTGTACCGATGACTCATCGTCAGCCAGTTAAATCGAATGGTGAAAATGTCCTCATGACGCGATTCGATTTCAACATTGCTAATGTTGTGACTCGTTCGCGTATCAGGCATGGTTGCACTGGAGCGTTCGGTTTTAATACGAAAAACTCGATCCTCTAAACCCTGGCGTGTTGGATAGTAGATGAGAGATATTTCTGTTTCAGGATTAGTCACCAGACTATCGTCATCATCCCAGGCAGGCATCCAAAAATTCACATCAGGGTGATAACAAGCAAGCCAATCATCCCAATTTTCATCGTCAAGTTGCCGTGCCTCATAGAATAAAAATGACTGAATATCCAGAATATTTAAGTCTTTCATTATTCAGATTCCTTTGCGTGTGTTGCCTTCTTCATGACATCTAGCCAATAGCGATGCTGTAAGGTGTAGAGACCTTCATCCTCCGTCTTCACACCACTCATCAAGGGCTTAAGTCCGATCTGTTTTGCAGCCTCATCTGCACCCTGTACCCAGTGCGTTGCACCACGGCACATATCATTCCAGGGTGATGCAGCGCCAGCAAAGCCAGCCTGACAAGCACGGAACTCTTCGAGGTCATCTGGAGTGGCCATACCGCTGACGTTAAAGAAATCTTCATACTGACGGATACGCTGTGAACGCGCTTCTGCTGACTCACCTTTAGGCGCAATACAGTAAATGGTGACTTCGGTTTTATTCACAGAAAGCGGGCGCAACAAACGAATCTGCGAACCAAATTGATCCATCAGATATACGTTTGGATAAAGGCAAAGATTGCGTGAGCGTTCAATCATCCAGTCTGCAGTTGGCTTACCAAATTTTTCTGCAAACGCCTCACGACGTGGATAATTCGGGCGATCCTGCGGATTAGCCCACTGCGACCACAAGAGCAAGTGACCATTTGTGAAGGAATAGAAACCGCCGCCTTGTTTACCCCACTTCCCTGCATCCATCGCGCGGATATTGTCCTCGCGTGCAGCCTCGTCTACCTTGCGACGGCTGGTCGTCGCCGCATAATTCCAGTGCACGGCAGATACGTGATAACCATCCGCACCATTTTCAGCCTGCAGCTTCCAGTTACCCTCAAAGGTATAAGTTGAAGAGCCGCGCAGGACTTCAAGTCCGTCTTCTGACTGATCAACGATCATGTCAATAATCTTTGCAGCCTCGCCAAGAAAGTCTTCGAGGCTCTGTACATCATCATTGAGACTTCCGAACAAAAATCCTTTGTAATTCGCAAATTTCGGGACTTTCTTTAAATCGTGCGAACCTTCCTTATTAAAGCCCTCTGGATACCCTGCATCCTCAGGATCTTTCACTTTCAAGAGCTTGCCGCTATTGTTGAATGTCCATCCATGAAAGGGACAGGTATAGGTTGCTTTGTTTCCTCGCTTATGACGACATAACTGTGCGCCACGGTGACTACAAGCATTGATGAATGCATTGAGTTCCCCCTGGCGGTTGCGCGCGATAAAAATGGGCTGGCGACCTATATAGGTTGAGTAGTAATCATTATTTTGAGGGATCTGGCTTTCGTGCGCCAAGTAAATCCAGTTTCCTTCAAAAATATGTTTCATCTCCAGTTCGAAGAGCGCCTCATCGGTAAAGGCACTGCGATGCAGACGATAGTCGCCCTTCTCGTGATCTTCGATGAGGAATTGATCCAAATCAGTAATCTTAGCTGGCTGAGACTTCTCAACTTTTATCGGTATCATGTCGTTTCCTAGCGTAATTAAGCAGCGGCGCGAATACGATCAACTTCGCTTGAAGGCGCAACCGCCGAGTTTGCATACAAGTTGAAATCGAAATCTATTGATGCAAAAGGTGCCTTCAAATTATGTTTTGCAATTTCGCTCGCATCCGTAATTTGCTTGACTGCAGGAACGAGTCCCTCTCTGCTACCAAATGCAAAGTCGTCCCACAAGTATTTGTCACCATCAATATTGATTTGAGTGGTTAATTTGCGATGTCCGTTAGCAGTCACAAAGAAGTGGATATGTGCTGGACGCTGACCATGTCTTCCGAGCAAATCCAGTAGCTGCTGCGTTGCGCCGTCTGGAGGGCAACCATACCCTTTAGGCATAATGGTGCGGAGTTGATAACGACCTTCTGCGTCCGTCACGATTGTTCGGCGTAAATTAAAGGCAGACTGCGACTTATCGAAAAATGAATAATTACCAAGCAAATCTGCATGCCAGACTTCGACCGTCGCATTTGGAATGGATTTACCATCCGCACCATAAACAGTGCCCTGCATGTAAAGCACGTCAGCTTGATCTGATTGTGTACCGTCATCCAAGCGTGCAAAGCCGTTTGCCTTTGGTGCACCAGCTACGTAAAGAGGTCCTTCAATCGTACGGGGTGTACCACCAACCAAACCCGCTTTAGCCTCGGCCTCATCCGCACGAATATCCAGAAATCTCTCTAATCCAAGTCCTGGCGCCAACAGACCGAATTCATTACGTGCGCCCGTATCTGCCAGGTACTCCAGACCTTTCCAAAACTCTGTAGAGGAAATATCCAGATCTTCAATGGTCTTACACAGGTCACCGAGTATGCGTACAACAATTTGTTGAACACGTTTATTGACAGGACCCGTTGCAGTCTCAACAATCCAGCTTTGAACAAGCGCGTCGATTTCTTTGTGATTCATTTTTATCTCCTGACAGATACGTTTTAGGTTAAAAATATTTTGCTACTGTGAATGAATAAAATTTCCAATTTTTTACTTTTTACGTTTTGCTTTTTTACTGATCACTATCGCGTATGGAAGACGGATGTCTGCATAGGGGCATTACTTTGATTTGCATATAGGGGAAAAGGGGCAACCCTGATAACAGAGTATGAAGTTCATCCACACTGCCCACATCAAAAATACTGATATTGGAATACTCACCGGCGATGCGCCACAGGTGACGCCATTTACCTTGTTGCTGTAAAGCCTGGGCATAGGTTTTTTCTTTCAACTTAATTTCATTGGCTTGAGCCTCCGAAAGAGAGTGAGGAAGATTGACGTCCATGCGAATATGAAAAAGCATCTGATATGTCCTTAAGAGCAATTAAGCAGCTTTTACTTTTGAGAATGATTGGTTCGTATCGGGCCTGCGCATTCTGTTGAGCTTGTCTTGATCAATCTCAACACCTAAACCAGGCTTGTTTGGCACTTGAAGCATGAAGTCTTTGTAGACAAGTGGTTCACAGAGCAACTCCTCTGTTAAAAGCAATGGACCAAATAGCTCAGTTCCGAATGCCAAATCTTTAAATGTTGAAAATACATGTGCCGAAGCGGCCGTGCCAATTGCGCCTTCGAGCATGGTGCCGCCGTAGAGCGAAATACCTGCGAGCTGTGCAATCTGCGAAACGAGACAAGCACCTGTCAAACCACCCGACTGCGCAATCTTGACTGCAAACACATCGGCGGCCGCCAAATTGGCCATCTCAAAAGCTGATGCTGGACCGTGCAAAGCTTCATCAGCCATGATGGCAACTGAAAATTTTTGTGCCAGCCTGGCCATCCCTGCTTTATTCTCTGCACGTATCGGCTGCTCAATTAAATCAACCCCACCTGATTCAAGCTCTGCGATCGCACGGCTCGCATCAATTTCGTTCCAGGCCTGATTGACATCGACCCGAACGCTTACACTTTCTCCAAGCGCGCGCTTAATGGCCAATACGTGTTTGACATCATCATCAACGCTTCGCAAACCAATCTTGAGTTTAAAAATCCGATGACGACGCAATGCGAGCATCTTTTCTGCTTCTGAAATATCCTTAACTAAATCGCCACTTGCCAATGTCCATGCGACAGGCAATTCATCGCGTAGTCGACCACCAAGTAACTCACTCATCGGTATACCGAGTCGACGCGATTGCGCATCCAGAAGCGCCGTTTCAATCCCGCACTTTGCAAAACGGTTACCCTGAATCACCTTGTTAATTTTTGCCATTGCCAATCCAACTTGACTTGCTGGCATCTTGAGAATTAAGGGCGCGATATGCGTATCAATATTGACCTTGATGCTCTCAGGACTTTCTTCGCCATAGTTCAATCCGCCAATCGTGGTGGCTTCCCCCCACCCTTCAAATCCGTCACTACAAACGATGCGGACCATTACAAGCGTTTGAGTACTCATCGTGACGACAGATAACTTGTGTGGACGGATGGTCGGTACGTCAACGAGAATTGTTTCAATCTGCTGAATCATGTTTTTTATGCATAGTGAATGAATGAACGAGACAATAAAACGCTGAAAAACAGCTGTCCAAGATCGTTTTGGTATCTTTTCAATACCTTTTAGGTATATATTTTGTTTTCTTAGTGGCTACGCACTATGAGGGACAGGGGTTAACCCGTACGTCTTTTTTATAGTTATTCGTACTAAGTTTTCGAAAAAAATTTAAACAAATCAAACAAGAAAATTAAATATGGCGTTCGAATTAAGACATTTGAAATATTTTGTGATGGTGGCTGAAGAAAAAAACTTCACGCGCGCAGCTGAGCGCCTATTCATCGCTCAACCGCCACTGAGTCGACAAATTAAACAGCTCGAGGAGGATCTTGGGACTGAACTATTTGAGCGTGGATCGCGACCGCTTGCCTTAACTGAAACGGGTAAATTTTTTTATGCACATGCTCAGCAGCTTCTTTCACATGCGGCAGAAATTAAAGCGATGACTAAGCGTGTATCGCAAATTAAGCGAACACTTTCGATTGGTTATGTTGCATCGACACTGTATGGAAAATTACCAAAGATCATTCGTCTATACCGCTACGAACACAATGCAGTCGATTTGCAATTACATGAAATGACTACCGTAGAACAGATCAAAGCTTTGAAGGATGGAGTAATTGATGTGGGGTTTGGTCGGATTAAACATGAAGACCAAAACGTACACAGAATCGTACTGCGTGAAGAGCGCCTGATCGTCGCATTACCGATTGGACACCCGTTGGCAGAAGGTTGCGAGAGGCTTCATTTGAAAAGCCTGATTAATGACAATCTGATCGTTTATCCTAAATCTCCGCGTCCAAGTTTTGCTGATCAAGTGCTATCAGCATTTCACGATCGTGCCCTGATGCCCAAAAAAATTATTGAGGTTCGTGAGCTTCAGATCGCAATCGGATTAGTTGCTGCGGGTGAAGGTATTGCAATCGTACCGAACAGCCTGATTGGGATGAAGCGTGACGATATCATTTATAAAGATTTAAATGAACGCCACGCTTACTCACCGATCATAATGAGTGTCCGTGCGATGGACCAATCTGAAGAAATAAGAAATCTTCTTGATCTCATCTACCGGATTTACGATGAAGAACAAATTCCTTATGTACGAGGAACGTTATAAATTGAGAAATTGTTGATAAATTTTTTATATTTTCTTAATCAGACTTCGCACCAGACGCTTTAGCTACCTTGCCCCAGCGCTCCGTTTCTGAAAGCAAGAACTTGGCAAAGGCCTCTGGTGAGGACTGCAGGAAAGGTTCTACGCCAATCTTGCGCAAGGACTCAACGACGTCCGGATCCTCGGCCGTTTTAACCAGTGCAGCGTAGAGCTTATCAATCACAGGCTTTGGTGTTTTAGCTGGGGCCATGACGGAGAACCAGTTAAAGGCGAGCAAAGAAGGTACGCCCTGCTCCACCGAGGTCTGCGTGTCGGGTAATAGCACCGCACGCTTTGTATTGGTCACCGCAATCGCACGTAAACGACCATCCTGTACCAATGGATATTGAGGTGGCAAGTCGACCAGAATGCCATCGACGTGCGCACCCAGCAAATCAGCAATCGCAGGACCAGCACCTTTATAAGGTACATGCACAATCTGCCCCTCTCCTGCAGCATTACGCAATAGTTCAATCGCCAGATGCGGTAAGCCACCGTTACCCGATGATGAAATCGTGACGGGTCGCGTTTTCGACAAGGCAATTAATTCCTGCAGATTTTTGGCATTGACTGAAGGATGAATTGAAATCAATTCAGGCGTTTGCGCGACCGTTGTGACGCCCACCAAGTCCTTTAGCGTATCAAACGGCATTTTGGCGTAAGTATGGGGACTAATCGCTAAGGGGCTAGCACTGGCCAGTGTGATCGTGTAGCCGTCTGGAGGCGAGCGTACGACAAACTCTGTGCCGATCAACGCATTACTGCCAGACTTATTCACCACGACCACCGGCACCCCTAAAATCTCACCCATCTTTGGTGCAAAGATCCGTGCAACCATATCGTTCGATCCGCCCGGTGGAAAACCGACCACCATGGTGATAGATTTATTCGGATAATCCTGAGCCTGTACAGGCATCACTGAAAGCAAGCTTGCAACTGAAATTACTAAGATCCCGATGAATGAATTTTTAATTTTATCGAGTGAAAGCAAGGAAATATTTTTCATGACGAACTCCTAAGTTGAAGATCTATTCAGAAATGGGGGCTACATCAAGTCGCATGGCAATACCTGCCAATTCAGGCGTGTAGGCTGGATAGCGCTTAACAACTAATGGATCATGCCCCGGTATCACATGCTGAGGAGAATCCGCTAAAGCAATCAACCGCTCAAAACCTTCAATCATGTCACCCAAGTGATATACCAAAGAAAAACAACGTTTCTTTTCAAAATGTTCGTAGTAATGACTGGCATCAGAAGCTAATACGACCCAACCTCGAGCAGTATGCACCCGTACAGCCTGCATACCTGCCGTATGGCCACCGATGTGGTGCAAAGTGATACCTGGTGCAATCTCTGCATCACCCTTGTGGAAAATAACGCGATCTTTATAAACAAGACGAATCATACCCGCCACATGGTCGACCTCGTAGGCACGACTAAAACGATCGCAACACATAAATCTACCGGTTGCAAACGCCATTTCATCGTCTTGCAAATGAAATTTTGCCTGGGGAAAGTCATCAAATGTTCCAACATGATCATTGTGAAGATGGGTAATTACGATTTCGTGCACATCATCAACAGAAATTCCTAGCAGCTGTAATGCTTCAACGGGTGTTCGGAGCAAAGTGCGATGGCGCTTATCCGCCATATCTTGATTGAAACCCGTATCAACCAGCACCAGTCGCGCGCCATCACGGATCACCCAGATGTAGTAGTCCATAGGCATCGGCACATCGTGAGGATCTCCCCCCACAAAATGATCGGGTCGTGCGCCATTGCGCGTCGCGTATTTCAGCGCAATGACCTCGTACTGAGGCAAACCTGGTGTGGTTGTCATATTAGGGCTCGCTTATTGCTGCTTGGCAGTCAACTTCATTAATTCACCAACATTGGCACAGTTTTCAATTGACTGGACCATCGTAGCGATCTCTGCAGCACGTGCAGCACCCAATACGGGGGTCACAAGACTATCGAATTTAGTGCGTAATTCCTCATCACTCATAGAGTTCTGAATCGAACCTTTTGGATAATCAACCTGTGAAACATATTTCGAACCGTCATCCATCACCATCGTCATCAGACATGAAACACCGCGTGGCAAAGAATCATCAACAGTAATGTCAACCAGATCAGTCAGACGTAAAATTTCCGCCTCACCTAAACGTGCGTTGTTATATTGTGCAAACAACGCTTGTCCGTCAAGTAAAGCTACTGCGACGGAGTAAGGCAGACTGACCTGAGCTTCATGGTAAGTCTGAGGACGTTTATTCAGGTGGTAGTGGGCCCAGTCTGGGTGACGAGCCATTTGAATGGATTTAATTCGCGACAAGTCTGGCGAATGTTCACGACGGATATTTAACGCGCAATCGATCGCATTATGAATTGGACGCGCGCAAGAATAAGGCTTGAATTCGATATCTAATTGGTACGACTTATCGTAATCCGCAGTGAGTTGGGTTGGATCGTTTTTATCAGTGAACGCCGCCAAAAATCCTCGCTCCCCTTCAAAAATTGTTGCGGCACCAGTAAAGCCAAGTTGTGCCATGGTCGCAGCGGTCACGCCATTGCGTGCAGCAGGACCTGGATTAAAGCGCTTTTGCATCGAAGGCCCATACATCTCCATCAAACCAGATGCAGAGGCACCAGCCATACCCAGGGCAGAGACGATTTTTTCAACCGGTAGTTTTTGCAGATAAGCCGTTGCAATCGTTGCTCCAAAAACGCCTGTGGTAGGTGTGGTGTGATAGCCCCGGTTACGCAATGAGGAATTCGCTGCTTTACTCAAACGCTCCATCATCTCGCAGCCTGCGGCCAATGCCACCAGAAGCTCACGCCCACTCGCGCCCAGTTGCTCAGCTGTCGCTAACGCAGCGGAATAGACCGGCGGACTGAAGTGGAAAAGTGCCAACACATCGATGTCGTCAAGTTCAACGCTATGCGAGGAAATCGCATTTGCGAAAGCGGCTTGCATCGCAGGCACCCGGACATCGCCACCAATTAGCGTAGATTCAGTATGACCACCCGTAATAGCAGCGAATTTTCGGGCAACCTTGCCACTTTCAGTCTGACTACCGGAAATTGCGACACCGATGTAATCAAGCAAGAGACGCTTAACGGCCTTTTTTGAAGCCTCAGACAAGCCCTCATAATTGAATGAACTGAAATGCGCCGCGACTTGGTCAGCGATTGTGTGGTGGGTAGATGCGTGTGTCATATATGTTTCTTTAATTTATAAATTGAAAAAGTAAAAAATAATTAAATTGATCGCTATAAAAAATAATTCAACCGTGTCTTGGTGCAGCCAGAATATTGAATAGTTCAGCTGTATTTTCCAACCCATCCAGTTGATCTACCAGTTTGATCACGCGATCGATATCAGCACTCGATAAGCATGATTCAACGACATTACGAAACTTGTAAACCACATCATCGACGGACAGCGGATTTTCAGGACTTCCGCGACGATTAAGAATTTCGTGTGAAAATTTGTTGCCCTCTCTAGTCGTCACGACGACACGCGCCGCGTGGCGGTAAGCAGGTCCCATTGCCTCGATTTCCGGATCAACGCGGGCATGAATCCTCTTAATAAAGTCCAGAATTTTCGGATCAGCCAGGCGGGATTCGGCATACTGTGCAACAAAAGCCATTCCATCAAAACCAATCACTGCGATGCCGTAAAAAAGATTCATTTGTGCGGCGGTCACACCCTGTGCCTTGTACTCCCACGCACAATGGGTATAGGTCATTGGACTCATCCCAATATCAACCTGCGCAATATCATCGGGAGTCAGATTATTAGACTTAAGCAAGTGACTGAAGGCATCTAGCGCCGAATGAATACTCGTCACGCACGCATGGGGCTTGTAGCCGACCTTGCCAGTTTCCCAGACCGAACCAAGCTCATCTGTTAAACGCGGTGCATTGGGTTTATCTGAGTAAGAACTCAGATAGCCACCATATCCGGCTTCGAGGACATCCGAGATCCCTGTGAAGTCACGCTGCGCAAGATAGGCTGAATACACGCCACTCTGCGCGGCACGACCGGAGTGAAAGCGCTTAACCATCGCGCCTTCTTGCGCGGCCATCAGACCTCCGGCTTGCGAACCAACGATACCCAGCGCATGTTGCATATGTGCACTATCGAGATTTAGCATCCGCGCCGCCGAGGCTGCGGCCACAAACACTCCGGAAGCGCCTTGGGGATGAAAACCTCTAAAAAACAAACCCATCGTCGCAGCATTACCAACGCGAGTCCCAATCTCATAGCCTGTCGTCATCGCCGTCAGCAAGGTTTTCCCGTTCGTCACGCCTGCTTGCTCCGCGAGGGCCACGACAACGGGCGTCGCAATCGATCCAGCATGAACGATTGACTCTTTATGAATATCATCGAGTTCAAAAGCATGACCCGCTGTAGCATTGACCAGCACGGCTCCAGCCACAGATGTTTTATGTCCCGAACCAAAAATCGATGCAACAGGACGTGCGCCCTCATCTTCAATCATTGCCTGGACACGCTGTGTCCAAGGCAGCGTAGCCCCAAATAAACAACATCCGATGCTATCGAGAAAACTTGTTTTCATCCGCGCAATGACTTCTGCAGGAATATCCTGATATTGAATATTGGCCGCAAATTCTGCGAGAGCTTTAGTTGCACCGGGCAACAGTGATGGTGTGTGCGCTTCCATAATCTCTTTAAGGTTGTTACTTGTCTATATATTTATATTTCACTCGGATTGGAGCTTTGCCTGTCGTGCAATGTTTTTCCATTTCGTGACTTCTGCCGCAATCAGTGCTCGCCAATGCTCCGGAGACTGATCCCCTTGCACCACATCAAACCCTGCCGCCATCATTTGCTGACGGAAGACAGGATCTTTCAAAATCTCAACGACTTCGTAATTAATGCGCTCAATGATGCTTGGGGATGTACCTGCAGGCGCAAACATTCCGCTCCACTGGACTGTTTGAAAACCAGGCAAGCCTGATTCAGATATCGTCGGAAATTCTGGCAAGGTACTTGCCCGCTTATCATCCCCTATACCCAATACCCTCAAACTGCCCGCCCTGACGTGAGGCAACGGAGCAGCGGCACCGCTCATCGAGATTTCGATTTGTCCGCCTAGCAGATCGTTGAGCATCGGCCCCGCCCCTTTGTAAGGTACGTGGACAATATCGGTAGCGCTCATGATCTTGAATAACTCCATCGGCAGAACATTCGCGTTCGAACTCGCCCCATAACTCAACTTACCCGGGTTGGCGCGCGCGTATGCAATCAATTCCTGGACATTCGCGATAGGTAGTTTGGCATTCACCATCAACAGCACTTGTTGATTGGCAGTTTGGACGATGGGTGCAAGGTCACGCGCGGAGTCATACCCCAGCTTTTTACCCAACGCGACATTAAAGGCTTGGCTGCTGCCATCAATAAGCAAGGTGTATCCATCCGGAGCAGCTTTTGCAACAGCCTCAGTACCAATACTACCGTCTGAACCGGGACGATTTTCAATCACAACAGGAACCCCTAACGCCTCACTCAATCTGCGTCCGATCATCCGTGCGAGAATATCGGTACCTCCCCCCGCGGTGTAGGGCACGACAAGCTTGATAGGTTTCGTCGGCCACTGCGAAGCGTAGCCGTGCGAAAACGCACCGAGCGATAGCGTCACTCCAAACAGGCAATATGCGTAGCATCGCATCCAGGCTGCCATGTTTAATATTGAGAAGCGTCGAGTCATGTGCGTTGCGTATTACTCAATCACGGTCCCGGAGGCTTTGATCAGTGCGGCCCATTTTTTGTACTCTGCGTAGAGAAATTCTTTAGTTTGTTCAGTGTCGCCGTTGATCACATCCAGTCCTGAGGCTTCGAGTCTTGCTTTGACTTCAGGCATCTTTAATACTGCAGAAATATTTTTTTGAATGTATTGAACAACTTGCGGCGGCATATTCGCAGGACCCAACAACATATACCAGGTTGTTGAGGCGTAGCCTGCTATGCCCGCCTGCTCGATTGTTGGAATATTTGGAGCAATCGCTGCACGTTTAGATCCCGTTTGACCGAGCGCCACTATCCGTGGGTCTTTCAGATAAGGCACACTTTCTGCGATCGGTTGCATCGTGACATCCACATCGCCTGACATCAAATCGATCATCGCGGTCCCACCACCGCGGTAAGGGATATGAATATATTGCATCCCCGTCATGTTTCGCAGCACATCCATCGAGAGATGTGAGGAACTTCCATTACCGGAACTCGCAAAGCGAATCGCATCAGGTTTACTCTTACCTGCCAACACAAGATCATTGACGTTTTTAATTGGGAGTTTTGCGTTGGCTAGCAGTACCAGTGGCGCGTCCCCGACCAATGCAATAGGTGTGAAATCCTCAAGCTTATAACTAACTTTTTTATACAAGCTAGGGTTAATCGCAATACCAGGCGTACTGAATAATAAGGTGTAGCCATCTGGCTTAGCGGCTGCAACCGCAGCAAAGGCCAGGTTTCCACCCGCTCCTGTTCTATTTTCAACCACAAACTGATTGCCGGTTAAGTCAGACATTTTTTGCATCACGTAACGTCCAACGATATCCGAGCTCCCCCCTGGTGGAAAGCCGATCAGCACTTGCACTGGGCGCGTTGGATACTCCTGTGCCTGAGCACTGAATATCCCACCCAGACTGAGACAGGCCAACAAGATTGTTGTAGAAAAGATTTTCACGGTTCGCCTTTTATGCGTTGTGCCTTCTAAGTTTTAATAAGTTGGAACAGCATCGAGTCTGACTGCAATTCCTTCTAGTGCTTTTGATGCAGCCGGATATCTCTGCATCACCAAAGGATCATGACCTGGCACGATGTGCTTGAGTGAATCAGCGAGCTTTTCCAGTTTTCCGTAACCATCAACTGCTTCCGCTACGTTAAACATCGTTGTGAAGGCTCGCTTCTTTTCAAAATGCTCATAATAGTGACTAGTGTCTGATGCCAGCACCACCCATCCTCGGCGAGTATTGACCCGCACACATTGCACACCGTGTGTGTGGCCACCGATTCGATGAATCGAAACACCCGGAGCGAGTTCGGCTTCGCCGTTATAAAAACTGACGCGATCCTTGTAAACCATGCGAACCATCCCGACTACTTCGTCTACTTCGTAGCCGTGATTGAATTGCTTGTGACGCATATGACGACCCGTCGCGTAAGCCATCTCATCATCTTGCAAATGAAACTGGGCGATTGGAAAACTGTCGAATGTTCCGACATGGTCATAATGCAAGTGAGTAATAATGACATCCTTAACTGTATCGACATCGACTCCTAGCAAGGCGAGGCCTTCGGCAGGTGTCCGCAGCAGCGTGCGTCCTCTTTTAGCTGCGACCTCTGCACCAAACCCCGTATCCACGACAAAGGTATGTTCGGCATTACGCACAACCCATAAAAAGTAATCCATCGGCATCGGTCCGTCATGAGGATCACCACCGATAAAATGATTTTTGCGCAACGCATCGCGTGTTGCGTATTTAATCGCGAACACTTCGTATTCGGGTAAGGATTGTGAGTTTGATTGTGAAGCTGTCATGCTTTTTTACCTGAAAAAGGATGTTGATCAATACTTAAGCCGACCATCCATGCATCGCGGATCGCCGTTAAAAAATCTCCTGGGGCATTACAGTCACCGACCTGAGCAAAGGGCACACCCAAAGATATGACATCATCCACAATCGAGTTATTAGCGCGTGGACCTGTCGCAAAAATGAGTACATCACCGATATCAAGTCTGGTTGTTTGCGATTGACCAATCTGTACTTCGATATAACGTTGGGCAAGCGCATGTATCCTGCACTGTGTGATGACACGTACACCATCATCGGCAATACGCTCTAGCAGCTCAAATTTGTTATTACGCGCCATGCCGTTCGCAGCCGTTGCCTGTAATTCAAGCACCTGAATATCGCACTGTTTCAAGCGCAATAAATCAGCGATCTCCACACCGACCATGCCACCACCGATCACCGTGACCTTTGCGCCTGAAGCGATTTGCTCTGGGTGTGAGAAGGCATCCCAGGCATGCATAATCTGAATGTCGGAGGATACATGAGTGATATCGATCGGCGGATCACGTGGGATAGAGCCTGTCGCCACCACGACATAATCCGGGTTAAACGCGCGCATCATCGCAGCGTCAGCATTGACACCTGTCTTGACTAGCACTTTCATTTCCATAATCTCTTGCCAGCGATAATCCCACACGGGCTGAACTTCAGTTTTATCTGGGGCGGCCACAGCTAGATGGATTTGCCCTCCGACTCGCATACTCTTTTCCCAAATTTCTACTTCGTGCCCGCGTCCGCGGGCAATACGTGCAGCTTCAATGCCAGCAACACCTGCACCTAGAACCAGGACACGCTTACGTGGCCCGGGTGGAGGCGCAAACAAGTGTGGCTCTGAATATTGCAACGCTTCAAATTCGGTCCCTACCATTGGGTTCTGGACGCACGAAACGTCTTTTTCTAAGGTCAACCGTTCGAAACACACATTGCAGGCAATGCATTGACGAATGGGAGCTTTAATCTCACCGAAAGCCTTTAGTGCCCAATGAGGATCTGCGTAAAGCGCCCGTCCAACAGAGATAAAATCTGCACTACCCGATGCCAGCACTTGCTCTGCATCAGCCCCCTCAACAATACGACCCGCGACAAACACTGGGATCTTAAGTGCTTCTTTGATCGGTTTTGCCGTCGGTGCCAGACATCCACGGGGAAATGAGGGTGGCTGAATGCAGTATTTTGATAATTGCGGGCTTTCATTGCTGCCGCCAGACAGATCGATCGCCGCGACACCCGTTCGCTCAACAGCCTGAGCTAACTCAATAATCTCTTCAAGTGTGTAGCCACCCTCGACAAACTCACTTGCGCTGAGCCTGACGACTAGACAAAGTTCGGGTAATGCTTGATGCACACGATCGATCGTTTCTAGCAGCATGCGCATGCGATTCTGGATCGAACCGCCATACTCATCCGTACGCTGATTGACGCGTCGGGTAAAAAACTGCTGAAACAGATAGCCGTTACCTGCGTGAATTTCAATCCCGTCGTAACCGGCTAACCAGAGCCGCCGCGCTGCAGCAACAAAAAGCTTTTGGATCTCATGAATTTCAGTCACACGCAAAGCACGCACGGCATCACCCGTATTCGGGTTAATCCAGTCTGAAGGGCCAACAGGCTCCATATTCAGCACCGCCCGTCGTAGCAGCGCACCACGATGATTCAATTGTCCGAATACACGGCAATCGTGGTCCTTGATACCCTCTACGAGCTTAGCCAGTCCGGGAATGAATCGGTCGTGATAACAACACAAAGAATTATGGTGAGAACGCGCAGCTTCAGTCACGATCATGGCTTCAGTCATGATCATGGCAACCCCACCGCGGGCACGCTCAGCGTAATACTCGCAATCTCGTTGTGTAGAAAATCCGTCCGTCGTACTGTAGTTAGTACCCATGGGGGCCATCAGGACACGATTTTTAAGTCGTAAATTGCCAATCAGGCCTGGTTGTTGCAACAGCATCTATGGTTCCTTCA
This sequence comes from Alcaligenaceae bacterium, assembly GCA_947380655.1. Classification (GTDB taxonomy): domain Bacteria; phylum Pseudomonadota; class Gammaproteobacteria; order Burkholderiales; family Burkholderiaceae_B; genus Zwartia. Next base: position 30,383 of record CANCRX010000007.1, read on the forward strand.
CGCCAGCGATACCACTGGCGAGTTGTCTCTATTCCCATCAAGGGCGTTGTTATTTTGATATTTATTTACAACCCACATCCTAACTACTGATTTATATTGGGTCAATCCGATAAAATGAAAAACAATACTGAATGAATTTCATTAATCAGCCACTCAAATTATGCGAAATCTCAATGCTTTACTTGTCTTTGCCAAAGTCGCTGAAACCTGTAGTTTCACTGTAGCCGCCCAACGACTAGGTCTGACGGCCTCTGCCGTGAGTAAATCCGTTGCCCGTCTTGAGCAAGAACTTGGCGTCAAACTGCTTCAGCGTTCCACCCGCCTTGTCAGCCTGACAGACGAGGGAGCAACTTTTTTTGAGCGGTGCCGCAATATTCTGGCTGAAGTCGAAGATGCAGAGAGTGCAATCACATTAAGCACTGCAACACCGAAGGGTAGATTACGCGTGCAAATGCCGGTTGGATTTGGGCGGCGAGTCATTGCACCCAAGCTACTAAGTTTTACGCAAGAGCATCCTGATCTGGTGGTCGATGTCGAACTGAGCGACCGCGTGGTGGACCTCGCCTATGAGGGAATGGATGCGGCCATTCATATAGGCCCCATCAGTGATTCTCGCGTGATCGCCAAAAAACTCTGTCGACTGACTTTTTCGGCCTGTGCCTCACCTGACTATATTGAAAAACATGGTGCGCCTCGTACACCTGAAGAGCTGGTCAATCACCAGTGTCTGGCATACCTGCTCCCAATGACGGGCGATCACAGGCCATGGCAATTTTCAAAAAATGGGCAGGTCGTATCACAAACGGTAACCGGTGCGTTAAACATCAATAATGCCGAGTCCTTATTAGAAGCTGCGGTAGCCGGCGGAGGGATCACGATGATCAGCAACTTCATCGCCGCCGACGCACTTAAAAGTGGCAAGCTTGTAAAAGTGCTCGCCGAATATGTAGTGGATGGCCCAGAGGTCAGCGTTGTTTACCTTCCCAGGCGAAATCTCTCTGCGAAGGTTAAAGCCTTCATTGATTTTCTCACCCTGGTTGTTCAAGACATAGAGGGATACTAATCAAGAAGGTACTGATCATGACTGCGCTCAGGTATGATCATTTTTCAATTTCTAATTACAAACATATCGCAATGACAACCCATCTAAAACCTTTGAAAATTTTCTCTACTCTTGCTGTGCGTAACGTATTGAAAACGATTACACCTGAGCTAGAGAACGTGACCGGCCGCGCCATTGAGTTCGACTATGGCGCAACCATGCAGCTCTCAGAAAGAATCCGTGCAGGAAGTCGTGGCGATATTATTTTGGCTGTAGCAAGCTCGATCGATGAGCTGGCGAGCGAAGGAATTTTGCGGCCCTCAAGCCGAGTCGACCTGGTGAGCTCGGACGTTGCCATGGCCGTTAAAAAGGGCGCCACTGCACCCGATATCTCAAGCGTGGAGGCATTAACCGCAACATTACTCGCAACGCCCTCTATTGTGATGTCGAAACAAGGCGCAAGCGGCTTGTATTTTGCGGGACTGATCAAACGCTTGGGTGTCGAACGCGAGGTGCTCGCAAAGGCCACTGTCCTTGCCGAAGGCCTGACTGGTGAACCAGTCGCCCGTGGTGAGGCAGTACTCGCTGTCCAACAGATGAGCGAGTTAATGCAAGTCGCGGGTATCGACATCTTTGCCAAATTACCACCTGCGGCACAGCAATCAACAATTTTTTCACTGGGCGTATTCAAAGATTCCACTGAGGATGAGGCGATTGAAAAAATTATTGCCTTAATGCGAACACCTGCTGTCATCGAGGTGATCCGCAGTCAGGGACTTGATCCAATTTAATTCGCATAACCTGAACCTGAGCATCACAGACAACAATGAATCATGCAAATCTGCACAACCTGACGATTGACAGCGCAGCCAAGCTCATCGCCAGCAAACAACTCTCTCCTGTCGAGTACGTTGATGACTTAATTGCTCGCACTGAAATACTCGATCCGCAGATTCATGCGTTCATTACGCCGACGTTTGAACTGGCACGCCAACAAGCCAAGTCAGCCGAAGCGGAAATTATGGCAGGCAATTACCGCGGCCCGCTTCACGGCATCCCTCTGGGTGCGAAAGACATTTTCGAAACAGCTGGCATCTTGACCACCGGTGGTTCACGCACGGGTAGTCACCATATCCCGAAAACAGATGCAGCCATCATCTCCAAACTCTATCAGTCGGGCGCGCTGATGCTAGGCAAGCTCGCCACGCATGAGTTCGCGCACGGGGGACCCTCGCTTGATCTGCCCTGGCCGCCCGTGCGTAACCCCTGGGGGCTTGACAGATTTACCGGTGGTTCATCAAGTGGCTCGGGTGCCGCAGTCGCAGCCGGTTTTATGCCTGGCGCACTGGGTTCCGACACAGGCGGATCAATCCGCGGGCCCGCATCTTTTTGCGGTATCGCTGGTTTCATGCCAAGCTCTGGACTGGTCAGTCGTACCGGCGTCATGCCTAATTCGTTCACGCTTGATCATTGCGGGCCGATGGCTCGCACCGTTCAAGACTGTGCGCTGATCCTGCAATCGATAGCTGGCCATGATCCAGCCGATGGCAATAGCTTTGAACAGCCAATACCAAATTACCAACAATCCCTTGAAGGAGGCATTAAGGGCTTGCGTATCGGTGTGTTGCGCTCCGTCTGGGAAAATGAATTACCGGTCAGTGAAGACCACAGACGGGCCCTTGAGGATGCCGTTCGAACGTTGCAAAGCCTCGGTGCCATCGTCCAGGACTGCCAGATCCGTCCTATGCAAGACTACATGGACGTCAAAGTTGTACTGGCAGAAACAGAAATTTTCGCAGTGCATCAGCAGGGGCTGATCCAGCGCACAGGCGAATATGGTCAGGATTTTCTGACACGTATTTTGCCTGCCGTAATGTTCCAGTCGATCGATTATGTTGCCGCATCGCGTGAACATAAAAAAATGATTGCACAGATGCAGCCTGTCTATCAGCAATTCGACCTGTTAATGATGCAGGGCTTTGGCCCTGCCCCCACAATCAGCGCACACCGTCCGATTAATTTCTGGAAGCGCGCCAACGCGCAAGTACCCGCCAATATTACAGGCGGTCCAGCACTATCGGTCTGTTGCGGTTTTAATGCTGCCGGCCTGCCAATGGGGATGCAATTAGTGGGAGCTCCCCTGAGTGATGCGCGCGTGTTACGGGCAGGACATGCCTATGAACAGGCTTGCGAATGGCATACATACCGTCCGGCACTTGACCACAACACGCAAGCGCCACGCATTGAGACACCAGATCTGACGCCAGACATAAGCGGCTGCGATGAACAAACAAAAAATTTCGCTCTGCGCATGGCACATAATGCGGGCTTGCGCCTCAACGATCTGCAACTCAACCTATTAATAGAGGCCGCGCCTTTTGCTCTGGCGATGACCGAACGGTTACGTCATCAAAGGGATTGGTTTGATGAGCCTGCATTATGTTTCAGGCCTAACAGCTAATATTTGCTACTTACTGTATTAATACACAATACCCAAAACTACATACACGACATTAACGTTTAAGGACCCTGCATGAAAACCTATCGTATCGCTGCTATTCCAGGCGACGGCATTGGCAAAGAAGTGATTCCAGAAGGACAAAAAGTTCTTCAAGCACTCGCAGCACACGACCCCTCACTGAATTTCGAGTTTGAAAGTTTCGATTGGGGTGGCGACTATTACCGTGCACATGGGGTCATGATGCCAGAGAATGGTTTAGATGCTTTACGCGATAAAGATGCCATTTTGTTTGGCTCTGCTGGTGATCCGCATATTCCTGACCACATCACGCTCTGGGGCTTACGCCTGAAAATATGCCAGGGCTTTGATCAATACGCTAACGTTCGCCCCACACGCATATTGCCTGGCATTGATGCACCGCTCAAGCGCTGCACACCCGAACAATTGAACTGGGTCATCGTTCGAGAAAATTCAGAAGGCGAATACTCCGGTGTAGGTGGGCGTGCACACCAGGGACATCCAATCGAAGTCGCGACCGATGTCAGCATGATGACACGCGCCGGTGTTGAGCGCATCATGCGTTACGCGTTCACACTGGCTCAATCCCGTCCGCGTAAATTGCTGACCGTTGTCACAAAATCGAATGCCCAGCGTCACGCGATGGTGATGTGGGATGAGATCGCGGTACAGATCTCAAAAGAATTTCCTGATGTGACCTGGGATAAAGAGCTAGTTGATGCCGCCACAGCACGCATGGTCAATCGTCCCGCAACGCTGGATACGATTGTTGCGACAAATTTGCATGCTGATATTCTGAGCGATCTGGCAGCCGCACTCGCGGGCAGTCTTGGCATCGCACCGACAGGCAACATCGATCCTGAGCGTCGCTATCCCTCGATGTTCGAGCCGATTCATGGTTCTGCCTTTGACATTATGGGTAAAGGTCTGGCCAATCCAATTGGGACCTTCTGGTCGGTGGTCATGTTGCTTGAACATCTCGGTGAACAAGCCGCTGCAGACCGTCTGATGCAAGCAATCGAAGACGTCACGGCCAACCCGCGTTTACACACAAGGGATCTGGGTGGCCTGGCCACCACAGCGCAGGTAACAGCCGCAGTATGCGAGAAAATTGCCTGAGACCGCAGGACGCTTGTAAAATCATCGGTTATAAAAACGCCATCATTTTCAAATATGATGGCGTTTTTTTTGAAGCGTAGTGAGGTCACAAAGCTATTTTCATCACCACACTATTTTTCTTTACCCATCACATAATCAGGCAGGAAAGTCACGACATCCGGAAATACCGTGATGATCAGAATACAAACCACCAAACACATAAAAAATGGAATCGCTGCTTTTGCGATGGTATTACTGTCTTTACCCGTCATGTTCTGTAAAACAAACAAATTAAATCCGACAGGCGGTGTCACCTCTGCGATTTCAACCAGTAGCACGATAAAGATCCCAAACCAGATCAAATCAAAACCTGCTTTCTGAATCATAGGCAGTACGACAGCGGCGGTCAGCACAATCATACTGATGCCATCCAGCGCAGTACCAAGAACCAAATAGACAACCACCAGACAGCCGATCAACGCGTATGGCGATAAATGCATGCTGTTGACCCATTCAGCCAGCTCGCGCGGAACGCCGGTAAAAGCCATGGTCTTGGTCAAAAACGCAGCACCAGCCAGAATAAGCATGATCATGCAACTGGTTCTGGTTGTTCCCATCAGGCCTTCCCAGAAGTTTTTCCAGGTCAAGGAACGGCTATAGGCTGCAATCACGAGCGAACCAAATACTCCATAGGCTGCGCATTCTGTCGCAGTCGCGTAACCTGCAATCAGTACCCAGACAATAAAAATAATGAGCGCTGAACAAGGGATCAAATTACCGCTTTTTTTGATCTTGTACCAAAGTGATGAAGGTGGATCTGCAGCAGGAACTTTGGAAGGATTACGAATCGACCACCAAGCGATGTAACCCATAAAGAGCGCCATCAGAATCGCAGAAGGAATAAATCCAGCCAGAAAAATACGGATGATCGATGCATCCGCTGCAACGGCATACACCACCATCGTGATGGAGGGTGGAATCAAGATACCAAGAGTGCCTGAAGTCGCCAGTGCACCTAAGGCAAGGCTTTCGTCATAGCCACGTTTCTTAAGCTCGGGGAGTGCCACCTTTGAGATCGTTGCACAGGTTGCCGCCGAGGAACCACTGACTGACCCAAAAATGCCGCAGCCCAGAACTGTTGTGTGCATCAAACGCCCAGGAATCCGGTTCAACCAGGGACGCAAACCCTCAAACATTTCCTCACTGAGTTTAGTGCGGAATAAGATCTCACCCATCCAGATAAATAACGGCAATGCCGCAAGTTCCCAGGAAGCGTTACTTTCCCAAAAAGCAGAAAATAAGTTCTTACCTGGTTGCGTATTGACAAAAAAAGCCTGACCGACCCAGCCGCAAATCGCCAGGGTCATCGCAATCCAGATACCGCCCGATAACAGCATCATCATAATGATGAGCAAAAACAAACCAATTCCAAGTGTTTCCATGACTAATCTCTCGTATCTTTTTGTGGCTTAAACGTCGGAGGAAAAATCGCCTTGGGCGTGGCGTTCTTCAACTGCGACAACATAGGTTGGTCGATTGCCGCGCGCAACGATGATGAACTCATCAACAACGGCAATAAAAAACAACCAGGCCCCCACTAAAAAGGACATCTGCGGAATCCACATCGGGATAGGCAATAAACCACCGGCCGTATCTTTAAATTCCCAACTCTCGTAAGTAAACAACGTTGCGGACCAAGCCAGATAACCAACGGCGACCGAGGCACATGCCAAAGACACGAGCTCGAATTTCTGGCGTGCGCCAGGTGAAAGCTTTTCAATCAGTAGGGTGACTCGGACGAAATCGCCATGTTTAAAAGCATGGGCCATGGCAAGAAATGCGGCCGCAGCACATAACCAGGCCACAACATCATTGACTGCACCGGTCCTCACACCAAACTCTCTGAGTACGCTCTGACCAATCATCAACACACAGATGGCCAGCACACACAGAGCGGCTATGCCGCCTGCTACGAGATAAAGGAAATCAAGAAACTTTCTCATGCAGGGACATAGCCTTTAATAAAAAATACAAACACAGCAAAACTTTCTGATTAATTACTTAGCGCCTGGAGCAAGCTTGCGGTAAGCCCCGACCAGTTCAGCACCTTGAGGAGCCGATTTCTTTTCCCAGTCAGTCAGCATAATTGCGCCGATCTGTTTGAGGTCCGAAGCAAAAGCAGCTGTTGGAGGCGCAACGGTCATGCCACGCTCAGCCAACGTCTTTTTAAAGACATCTTCTTTCTCTTGGCTGATCTTCCAGCCGCGTTCCTGAGCGGTGGCTGCGGCTTTGGTCACGATGTCCTGAGTCGCCTTATCCAGAGCATTGAATGCTTTGAGGTTGATCAACACCGCATTCTTTGGAATCCAGGCTTGGGCTTCGTAGAAATATTTCAGGCTTTCATAGGTTTTACTATCAATGCCTGTTGCGCTCGATGATGCGTAGGTTTCAACCACGCCCGTTGCCAGTGCCTGGCTCAATTCAGCGGCCTGAATCGTCACCGGCTGCAGATTCATCAACTCGGCCATTTTTGCTGTTGCAGGTGAATAGGCACGCCATTTCATACCTTTCATGTCCGCCATAGAGGCAAGTGGCTTTTTGGAATAAATGCCCTGGGGCTGCCAGGGCACGGTGTAAAGAATTTTCATGCCTTGCGCTGAAAGGTATTTATCCAGCGCGGGGATCTGTACCGTTTGCAATGCTTTGGCATCGGCGTAGCTTGATGCCAGAAAAGGCACGCCATCCATACCGAACAGCGCATTTTCATTTTCGTAGTTCACCAATAAGATTTCGCCTAACTGCGCCTGACCGCCCTGCACTGCGCGTTTGATCTCAGTCGCTTTAAATAATGAGGCATTAGAGTGCACATTGATCTTGAGCTTGCCTGCAGTTGCGGTATCGACTTCCTTAGCGAAAAACTCGAGGTTTTCAGTGTGGAAGTTTGCTGGCGCATAAGCTGAGGGCAAATCCCACTTAGTTTGCGCCTGGACCAAACTAGTTAAACCTAAGCAAACCAAAGCGGCTGACAGCCGAGCGAGCGTGGAACGATTCATAACGTCTCCTGTAGGAAATCGGGATAGCAAAAAAAGGGCTAAATCTAAGAATAACCGTGAAGCTTAGAGCATAATTACACATAAACTTACAAATTAAAAATCTTACTTATGGTTTTCCCTAGGCTGGTGCAATGCACAGTCTCAGGCACCAAAAAGGAGCGAGACAATGTCGGCCAAATACGAGTTGCTGTTGCGTGGTAACAGCCTAAGTTTTAAAGGTGGTTTTTTCGGTTTATGCAATGTCGCACTTGTGACGGCCGAAGATGGCACCCGGATTCTTTTCGATACAGGTCATTACTGTGTCAGACGCGGACTCATCAACGGACTCAAAGAGCGAGGACTTGCGCCAACAGATATCGATCTGATTTTCTTATCGCATCTGCACTTTGACCACTGCCAGAACCTGGACTTATTCAAAGGTGTTCCTGTATGTGTGGGAGAAACTGAAATCGCCTACGCCCACAATCCACATCCTGAAGACATATTCGTTCCCTGGAAAATTCACGATCTGCTGGCTGACTTTGAGCTACGCGTCCTCCCCAAGCAGGGGTTCATTGCCCCCGGCATCGAGCATTTTGAAGTCCCTGGCCATACTCAAGGTTCGCAGGCCTTGCGTTTTACCCAGGCCGATGGACGTCGCGTAGTACTCGCGGGTGATGCGGTCAAATATCCTAAAGAGATTCTGGCCAAAGTCAGCGATATGTGTTTCGCCACCCCTGAAGAATCCCGCCAGTCCATAGCTGAAATATGCGAGGGGACAGATATCGTGGTCCCCGGCCACTACCCTGAGATTTTCAAACGTAACGGCGGTTGGATCTGGGATGAGTCCCCCTCTATTGAACTCATCATGCGCTAGCTATGGGCGAATTCGTTGTGTAAGTGATTTCGTGACATAATTTTGGAGAGACAAAACACACACTAGAGCACAAAGAATGCCTGAGCATGCACAGCAGCAAAATAAATCCGGTCCTTTCTCCGGACTCGTTGTTATTGAACTAGGTCACAGCGTCGCAGCGCCTTTTGCCGGTCAAATATTCGGCGAGTTAGGTGCCCAAGTCATCAAAATAGAAAAAACGGATGGTGATGATGCTCGCAAATGGGGACCTCCATTTTGGGAAGGTGCTTCAGCTTTTTTTCAGTCACTGAACCGCAACAAAGAATCTGTTGTCTGTGACTTGCGTAATCCCGCTCAGCTCGAAGCACTCAAAACACTTATTTGCGACAAAGCAGATATCGTGATCCAGAATCTTCGTCCTGGTCACGTCGAGCAACTCGGGCTAGATGGCCCGACACTTCTCGCTCGCCAGCCCCGATTGATTTACTGCAATCTTGGTGCCTTTGGCAGCACAGGCCCCCTAAAAGACAGACCCGGTTACGATCCGTTGATGCAGGCGTTTGGTGGCATCATGAGCACCACCGGCGAGCCAGGCCGTCCCTCGGTACGCGTCGGAGCTTCGATTGTCGATATGGGTACCGGCATGTGGAGCGTCATCGGCGCCTTGACCGCTTTACATGAACGGCATTCGACAGGTGTTGGTCGAGTCGTTGATGTCTCTTTGTTTGAAACAGCAAGCTGCTGGGTTTCATTACTCGCTTCGCAATTCCTTGCCTCTGGGCAATTGGCGGGTAAACAGGGCTCTGGCGCACCAGGTATCGTTCCCTATAAAGCTTACGCCACAGAAGATGGAGAACTCGTCATCGCAGCAGGTAGCGACGGGCTTTTCAAATCGCTGTCGAACGCGATTGGCCACGCCGAATGGAAAGACGACCCGCGTTTTATCGATAACCCCGCACGCGTGGCACATCAACAAGAACTCTACGCAATGATTGATGCAGTCATTGCAAAGAAAACTACGCAACACTGGATCACCTGTCTGGAAGCAGCGGGAGTCCCTTGTTCGCCCGTCAACAATCTCCAGCAAATGATCGAACACCCTCAAACAGAGGCGTTAGGTCTGGTACAGGATGTACCTGGCACGGCAATGCGATTCATTGGACTGCCTTTAAGTTTTGATGGGCAGCGACCACAGCCTAGTTCTGCACCACCGAAACTCGGTGAACACACCCAACGCTATATTAAAAAGGAAATCTGAATGAGCGCTTTCCCACAATACGAAACAATCGCCACCGAGATGGTCGGACCCTTTGTATTAAAGGTCACTCTCAATCGACCGCACGCAGGTAACTCAGTCAATACTCAAATGGGACATGACTTGCTGGACCTGTGGAACCGACTGACCGCGGATGCAGGTGATGTGCGCTGCGTCGTGCTGACCGGTGCGGGCGACAAAATATTCTGTGCCGGTGGAGATTTGAAAGAACGCAATGGCATGACAAAGCGTGCCTGGACTTTGCAACATGAACTTTTTGAACGGATGTACTGGACACTGGTCGATCTGCCAGTACCGGTGATTGCAGCCGTCAACGGTCACGCCTATGCGGGTGGCCTGGAAATGGCGCTATCCTGTGATTTTATTTATACAAGCAATGCGGCACGCTTTGCTCTGACAGAGGTGACGCTAGGAATCATGCCAGGTGCCGGCGGCACCCAAAATTTGCCACGTGCGATCGGCGAGCGCCGCGCAAAAGAGATTCTGATGACAGGCAAACCCTTTACTGCTGCGCAAGCGGATAGCTATGGTTTGGTCAATGCAGTATTAGAGCCCTTCGAAGTGCTGGGCAAGGCGCTGGAAACCGCTGAAATCATTGCGGGTAATGCGCCATTATCGGTTCGTCAGATCAAAAAATCTGTACGTTATGGCGGTCAGATGGAATTACGCACCGCATTCCGATTTGAAATAGAGGCCTACAACCATCTTATTGGCACAGAAGATCGTCTGGAAGGCGTGGCCGCTTTCAATGAAAAGCGCAGACCAAATTTCAAGGGTAGTTAAATTTTTAGCTCGCCCTGCCTTGTCATGCTCGAACACAATCAAGAGAAAAATATGAGTCAAAAAATTACCCTGAGAGAAGTTGGCTTACGCGATGGTTTACAAATCCATCCAACATTCATGCCAACAGCCGACAAACTCGCGTGGATTGCTGCTGAGGCCGCAGCAGGCATGAGCGAGATCGAAGTCACCTCTTACGTGCCTCCGAAACTGATTCCCCAGTTTGCTGATGCCGAACAAGTCACACTCGGTGCGCTCAAGGTACCGAACCTGATCGTGGCAGCACTGATTCCTAATATGCGCGGTGCGCAACGCGGCATAGAGCTCGGCGTACATAAACTGAATTTTGTCATGTCGGTGAGCGAGACACACAACATGAAAAACGTGCGTCGCCCTCCTGAAGACTCTGTGACGGATTTCAAAGCCATCGTGGAGCTCGTTAAAAGCCAGCCAGAGGGTAAGCGCCCGATCATCGTAGGTGGTCTGTCCACCGCACTGGGCTGCTCTTACGAAGGCCGCGTCGCCGTATCGCAAGTCGTTAAATATGCCAAGCAATTAGTCGAGGCAGGCGCTGACGAACTGGTGGTAGCCGACACGGTTGGTTATGCAGATCCCAATCAAGTTCGCGAAGTATTCAAAGCGGTGTTATCAGAAGTAGGACCCGTCATCGTTGGTGCGCATTTCCATGACACACGCGGCACAGGTTTGGCCAACGTGAGTGCAGCGCTGGATTGTGGCGTGACACATTTCGATGCTTCCTTAGCGGGTCTGGGCGGCTGCCCCTTTGCACCAGGTGCGAGCGGGAACATCGTCATGGAAGACTTGCTTTTTATGCTGGACTCTATGGGACTGGAGACCGGTGTTGATATTGAAAAACTGATTGAAGTGCGCAAGATCATTTCCCGCTCCTTACCAGACATCGCCATGCAAGGCGGTCTGGCCAAGGCTGGTTTGCCACGCAATTATGTTTCTGTTGCACAGCGTCTGGCTGCTGCAGCGTAATTCGTACTCTATTCAGGACAAAATAAAATGACTCAGTCAGCAGAGCTGCTCAGTATCGAAACCGGTGAAGACTACCCAGAAATTCGAGAAGGTGTTCGTCGCGTATGTGCCGATTTTCCAGGTGAGTACTGGCGCGACCTTGAAGCGCGCGAAGCCTATCCAACCGAATTCGTCCGAGCCCTTACTGCCTCAGGATATCTGGGTGCGTTAATACCCGAAGAGTTCGGTGGCAGCGGTATGCCCTTGCGCGCAGCCGCTGTGATTCTCGAAGAAATCCACGCTTCGGGTTGTAATGCTGGCGCCTGTCATGCACAGATGTACACCATGGGTACAGTCCTGCGTCACGGCAGTATTGAGCAAAAGAAAAAATACCTACCCGGTATCGCAAGTGGTGAGCTGCGCCTGCAAGCTTTCGGCGTCACAGAGCCCACCAGCGGCACCGATACGACCAAACTCAAAACCCGTGCTGTGCGCGATGGTGATAGTTACGTCATCAACGGCCAGAAAGTCTGGACCTCCCGCGCGCTGCACTCAGACCTGATGCTGCTGCTGGCTCGAACCACACCGCTCGATCAAGTCAAAAAGAAAAGTGATGGCTTGTCTGTTTTCTTGCTCGACATCCGCGACGGACTGGGCAAAGGTCTCGATATTCGTCCTCTCAAAGCCATGGTCAATCATCATGCAACGGAAGTGTTCTTTGAAAACCTTCGCATCCCTGCTGATAATCTGGTTGGTGAAGAAGGGAAAGGTTTTAAATATATTCTGGATGGCATGAATGCCGAACGTATTCTGGTATCTGCCGAGGCGATTGGCGATGCGCGCTGGTTTACTAAAACAGCCGTCGCATATGTGAACGAGCGCAAAGTCTTTGATCGACCAATTGGTCAAAACCAGTCGGTGCAATTTCCAATTGCGCGCGCACATGCTGAAACTGACGCGGCGGATCTGATCTTGCGTCGCGCCGCCGCGCGCTTTGCGGCGGGCCTGCCTTGCGGAGATGATGCAAACATGGGCAAGCTGCTCGCATCCGAAGCAACATGGCACGCAGCCGAGGCATGCATGCAATCTCATGGCGGTTTTGGTTTTGCTAAAGAATATGACGTCGAGCGCAAATGGCGTGAAACAAGACTATTCCAGATCGCACCTATTTCAACCAATCTGGTGCTGTCCTATATTGGCGAACACATGCTGGGCATGCCACGTTCGTTCTGATAGCAGCATAAACACAGAAAAAACAATTCGCACGGAGACATTGATATGACAGGTTTAACCCAAGCATTAGCGACCTATGTCGCAAACCCGAGCTTTGGTGATCACGAACAGGCTGCCTGCGCGATCGCAAAAACAGGCATCATGGATACAATTGCGACCATGATGGCGGGTCATAACGAACCTGTTGTCAATATCGTGCGAAAATTTCTAGGCGAACACCCAGCCTCGGGAGAGGCACCTGTCCCCTTCACACATACCCTGTATCCAGCGGCGCAAGCGGCGTTCATTAATGGCACGGCAGCACACGCGCTCGACTATGACGATGTCGCCCTCTCAGGCCACCCCAGCACAGCCATCGCGCCTGCGATTCTGGCTGAGGGTTACGTATTAAATAGCTCCGGTCAGGAGGCCTTACGCGCTTATGTCGTTGGTTACGAAGTCTGGGCAGAATTAGTCAGTCGCGAAACAGATCAATACCATTTGAAAGGCTGGCATCCTACGGGGGTATTCGGTGCGGTGGCTGCAGCCGCCGCAGTCGCCTATCTGCATAAACTTTCAGTCGAGCAAACACGTCAGGCACTGGCCATCTCAGCGAGCTTGTCGAGCGGACTCGTTGCCAACTTTGGCACAATGACTAAACCCTTTCATGCGGGACGCGCCGCATCACATGGAATCGAAGCCGTTCGACTGTCCATGCTTGGTATGACCTCGGCTGCCGATGTCTTTGAACATCCTGCCGGATTTTTAAATGCACTCTCAATGGCGGGACGAGTCGATCGTACGCGCCCTGCAGAGATCGGTAAAAAAATTCGTATTCTTGATAGTGGGGTTTCCATCAAACGCTATCCCGTCTGCTACTCGGGTCACCGCAGTATTGATGGTGTGCTCGCAATCGCTGAACGTGAAGATCTTAAAGCCGATCAAATCAAGCGCATCCACCTCACCATGGGTCCTGCACAAGCTTCGATGTTGCGTAACCATCATCCCGTCACCGGGCTCGAAGCCAAATTCAGCGCTGAATTTGCAGCCGCCTCAGCAATTGTTGCCCGCGAGGTTGGACTGTCCCAGTTGACCGATATATTCGTCAATCGTGCGGATGTCAGCAGCCTGTATTCAAAAGTCTCAATAGAGATTGTCAACACCTCGTGCCCGCTGGACTCGGCTTTTGCACTCACCGATCGTGTGGTCATCGAAACAATCGATGGACGCACCTTTGATTCTGGTGAAATCAGATTCCCGTTGGGCAATGCTAAAAATCCGATTGATGCAGCAGGATTAAAAAAGAAATTCCTCGATTGCCTGGCTGTCGGTCGTGCGCACAATCCAAATCTAAAAGGGGCAGATGATGGCCTCTACGATCGTGTCGCGCAGTTAGAGTCTGCTGCGTCACTTCGCACATTATTTAAGTAATCTGTCTAAGCTGTCTAAGCTGTCTAACTGGAGCCCTGCATGTCCACACCCCAAACGAGTACGGCCAACACGAGCGGCTGGCTCGACAAAGAGCGTACGATTGCAGGCCCCGGATTTAACCGCTGGCTCGTCCCTCCTGCAGCACTTGCGATCCATCTGTGCATTGGGATGGCGTATGGATTTTCCGTATTTTGGTTGCCACTGTCCAAAGCGATTGGCGTGTCGGTTGCGAAAACCTGTCCTGCGGATATGAGTTTGCTGACAGAATTGTTTGCATCGAACTGCGACTGGCGTATTTCAAGTCTTGGCTGGATGTACACCCTCTTCTTCGTTTTACTGGGTTCATCGGCCGCCCTCTGGGGGAGCTGGCTCGAGCATGCGGGCCCGCGCAAAGCGGGCGTCGTATCCGCGCTGTGTTGGTGTGGCGGACTTTTAATTTCAGCACTCGGCATACATTGGCATCAGTTATGGATGTTATGGGTTGGCTCAGGAGTGATTGGTGGAATCGGACTAGGACTGGGCTATATCTCGCCTGTCTCCACACTGATCAAATGGTTTCCGGATCGCCGAGGCATGGCGACAGGTATGGCCATCATGGGCTTTGGCGGTGGCGCCTTAGTTGGTTCCCCTCTTGCGGCAGAACTCATGAAGTACTTTGCATCGCCTTCGGGTGTAGGCGTTTGGCAGACCTTTGTCGTGATGGCGTTAATCTATTTTGTGTTCATGATGGCAGGTGCCCTGACCTACCGCATTCCTCCAAGCGGCTGGAAACCCGAGGGCTGGACACTGCCCGCAGCACAAGTTAACAACGCGATGATCACTCAAAATCACGTGCATGCCAAAAAAGTATGGGGCATTCCACAATTTTGGCTGATCTGGATGGTGCTTTGCATGAACGTCAGCGCAGGCATTGGCGTAATCGGTATGGCGAGCCCCATGCTGCAGGAAATGTTTGGCGGAAGCCTGATTGGAGTTGCGAAGAAATTCGGCGAACTCGATCCAAAAGAGCTCGCATCGATTGGAATTATTGCAGCAGGGTTTGCTGCGCTCCTCAGTCTTTTTAATATTGGTGGTCGTTTCGTCTGGGCAAGCCTGTCAGACAAGATCGGTCGCAAAATGACTTATGTCGTATTTTTCGTTTTAGGTGCACTGCTTTATGCCAGCATCCCCCTGAGCGCTGCCGCAGGAAGCAAACTGATGTTTGTTGCTGCGGTTTGCATTATCTTGAGTATGTATGGTGGAGGCTTTGCGACCGTTCCTGCCTATCTGGCAGATTTATTTGGTACGCAGATGGTGGGTGCCATTCATGGACGCCTGCTCACAGCGTGGGCTACCGCGGGCATCATCGGCCCAGTTGTCGTGAACTATATGCGTGAGTATCAGATTGGCTTGGGTATCCCGCGCGAACAGGTCTACAACCAAACCATGTATATCTTGGTTGGCTTTCTTGTTATTGGTCTGATCTGCAATCTAGCAGTCAAACCACTTGCATCAAAATGGTTTATGACTCCTGAAGAACTTGCAGAAGAAAAACGACTTGCTCACGACCGGGCGCAAGCCAGCGAAGTCGGTCAGGGTACGGGCATTTCTGAAAGAACGCCTGCAATGGTCGTCATCGTTGCCTGGTCAGTTGTCGGTATCCCACTCGCGTGGGGCGTGTATCGCACTTTGCAAAGCGTTTCCAAATTTTTCTAAGAACTTTTTAAACCCGTCTTGAAACGCTCGGATAGTCGATCAAAAAATCAGGCACTATATGCAGTCTGATCAAAAATGATTGACTATCCATGTCCTACAGTATTGTCTGGTTTAAGCGAGACCTTCGTCTGCATGATCATGCGGCGCTCACTGCCGCGCTTAAAGACGGGCCCGTGCTCTGCCTCTACATCATTGAGCCCACTCTCTGGTCTGCTCCGGATGTATCTGCACAGCACTATCAATTTATCCTCGAAAGCCTGCGCGAACTGTACCTGGCACTCAAGCAACGAGGCGCGGTGCTGCACGTCGTCACAGGCGAAGCCGTCGAAGTCCTTCAAAAAATACATCAACAACGGCCTTTTAGATCAATTTTTTCGCACGAAGAAACAGGCAACTGGCTCTCATTTCAAAGAGATTTAGCTGTTAAAGCCTGGTGTAAAGGCAAAAAAATTGACTGGTATGAATTTGCACAGTTTGGTGTAGTCAGGCGCTTAAGCAATCGCAATCTGTGGAAAGACAATTGGGACAGACATGTGAGCATGACAATCCTCGAGGCTCCAACCTATATTCCAAGTATTGATCTGCCATGGACTGAGCCAAGACCACTGACACCATCGCAACTAGGTATGGATCCTTTGGATCCGCCCCAGCGGCAGCAAGGGGGGAGAAAAAATGGTCTCGCAGTCTTAGACAGCTTTTTATCCGACCGAAGCAGCCAGTACCGGGGAGGCATTTCGTCACCCCTCTCAGCACCCACAGCATGCTCACGCGTCTCACCTTATCTGACATATGGCTGTCTGAGTCTGCGTGAAATCGTACAAGCGACCGCCTCACAGCTTGCTTGTTTGCAAGCAGACGACGTACGTCGTAATAAAGGGCTGAATGCCTTTGTCAGTCGTCTCTATTGGCATTGCCACTTCATTCAGAAAATGGAGAGCGAACCTGAACTCGAATTTACTAATTTGCATACTGGGTACGACGGTTTGCGAGAGAACGACTGGAACGAAGAAAACTTCCGTGCCTTAACCAATGCTCAAACTGGCTGGCCCCTGGTCGATGCCTGTGTAGTGATGTTGCGCGAAACAGGCTGGCTGAATTTCAGAATGCGCGCGATGCTGGTCTCCACCGCAGCCTACCCACTTTGGTTGCACTGGAAAGAGGTCGGTCACTGGTTAGCGAGGAATTTTCTGGATTACGAACCCGGTATTCACTGGAGTCAGCTTCAAATGCAGTCGGGTACGACAGGAATAAATATCCCTCGCATATACAACCCCATTAAACAAGCGCGTGATCACGACCCACGCGGGGTATTTGTGCGTCGCTGGCTACCGGCACTAAAAAAAGTGCCCGACACCTGGCTATTTGAACCATGGCGCATGCCAGAATCCTTACTGCAGCAGCATGGTTTAAGGAGCGGCCAGGATATTTTTCAGCCACGCGTCGAGCTTGACGAGTCAACGCGCGTAGCCAAGAAAAAACTCTTTGCTCTACGCGCACAACCAGAAATCAAAGCGGGTCGGGCCTCCATAGTAGAAAAACATGCCTCAAGAAAAAAATCTGCAAAAGTCAGCGTTAAAAATAAAATTCAGCCAACCACCCATCAACAGGCCTTTGAGTTCTGATGACAAATGACTCTCCGATGCGGGGCCGTAAAAAAAATGAGCTCCCCAGTAAAACCTGTCTGCAATGCGGTCGGCCTTTTACCTGGCGTAAAAAATGGGCACGGGATTGGGAGCAAGTGAAATATTGTTCAGATAAGTGCCGTGCCTCCACAAAGAGTGCAAATTGAAGACAATCATTTATTGGTTTCGCAACGACCTCAGACTGACAGATAATCCAGCATTCTCAACAGCCTGTGCATTAGCCAAGCATATCGTTCCTGTTTATATCCATGACGAAACCTTGTACGAATCAACGCGATGGGGCATTGCAAGAACCTCTGCCCATCGCCAACACTTTTTAAGTTCAGCTCTGGCGGGCTTGAACGCGCTACTGCAGCAAAAAGGCAGCACACTAATAGAATTGCGTGGAAATATTACAGAACAGCTCTGTACCCTAATCAGTACCCTGAATCCCGCACTGGGAGAGTGCGAAATACACTGCGAAAATATCGCAGCTCCATTTGAACAGGATTGTGTCGATCAGTTGCGTTTTGCAGGAGTGACTGTTGTAGAGACGTGGCAATCCAGCATGCTTGATTTTTCGCAGCTGCCTTTTAAGCTCGATGATGTGCCAGACACGTTTACCACTATGCGTATGCAAATTGAAAAACACGGGCTCAAAGCACGACCAACTCAGGCGCTTGCTGAGAGGATTCCTCCTCTACCGAATCGTCTCAAGGATCAGGCCTACACTTCCATTAACGCCTTAGCACCTGCGTCAGAGGTCAGAAAAAGTGCATACCCAAACGCCGTGAATTCCTTTCCATACTCTGAACCAGCCTATTTCGGTTCAGAGCAAGCGGCTAAACAACATCTGGAGAACTATTTTTCCAGTCAATTGCCTCACACCTATAAAGAAACAAGAGATCAATTGTCAGGCATAGACTATTCAACCAAGTTTTCACCTTGGCTCTCTATTGGGTCGTTGTCGGCACCGGCAATCGTTGAAAAACTGCAACATTACGAAATGGAATACGGTGCAAATAAAAGCACCTACTGGATATGGTTTGAATTACTGTGGAGGGATTATTTCCGGCTATTACACCTTAAGTATGGAAAATTGCTGTATCGGGAACAAGGGATATCCACGCACCTGACACCAACGACTCAGTCGGCCACTCAGCGCTCGCGTGGTCAAGAGAACTTTAAAAAGTGGTGCGAAGGATCCACAGGCTCAGCTCTCGTCGATGCGGCGATGCACGAGCTTTTCAGTACGGGTTATCTCTCCAATCGCCTCAGACAAGTCGTTGCTAGTTTCCTCATCTATGATTTAAATGTCGACTGGCGTGCAGGTGCTGCCTGGTTTGAGTCGCAGCTAGTCGACTACGATGTCTACAGCAATCAGGGCAACTGGCTGTATATTGCCGGACGGGGCAGCGACCCAAGAGGCGGTCGCAGATTTAATATTCAAAAACAAACCCATGATCACGACCCGCAAGGGCTTTACAGAACAAGCTGGGGCGGTGCATGAAAACCTTACGACTCATCCTGGGCGATCAGCTCAACCCGGAACACAGCTGGTTTGCTGAGGTCTCGGCAGACATAGTCTATACGCTGATGGAAATCCGTCAGGAAACTGACTATGTCTTGCATCACGCACAAAAAATTATCGGGGTTTTTGCAGGCATGCGTAGCCTGGCGGCGCAACTTTCAGCCAAAGGACACCGCACGCATTACATTGCGATTGATGCGTCTGATAATCAACAGTCACTCACCAAGAATCTAGAATGGCTGATTGATCATTACCAGGTGCAGCGCTTTGAATATCAGGAACCAGACGAATACAGGCTCGATCAGCAGTTAAAAGATTTCTCTCAGTCACTGGCTATCGACTCAGCAATGGTATCCAGTGAGCATTTTTATACTGAGCGCGATACCTGTGAAAAAATATTTAAAGGCCAAAAGCAATGGCTGATGGAGAGGTTTTATCGTCTGATGCGCACTAAGTATCAGGTGCTCATGGAGGATGCCGCTCAAGGCTCATCAAAAGAAGCAAAAAAAACATTAGGCGGGCAATGGAATTTTGATCAGGAAAACCGTAAATCCTGGCCAGGCACACCCGTAGAGCCGAGTGACTCAAGGCAACTGCATAATCATCTGGCACTGTGGGAAATCATCCAAAGCGCAGGTGTGAATAGTTTCGGAGAGCCACAAGCTGAAGCGTTCAGATGGCCACTTAATCGCGAGCAAGCACTGCGGCATCTTGAAGTTTTCATACGGGACATTCTCCCGGAATTCGGTAATTTCCAAGATGCGATGAGTACCAAAGGATGGAGGTTATTTCATTCTCTGATTTCTTTCGCCCTCAATACAAAGATGCTGAAACCCCAGGAGGTTGTCTCACAAGCAGAACAAGCATTCCATCAAGGTGCAGTATCTTTAGCGACTGCTGAGGGCTTCATCAGACAAATCATTGGCTGGCGCGAATATATTCGAGGAATTTATTGGGCACACATGCCTGATTACGATACACACAATGTGTTTCAGCACCATACGCCCTTGCCAGCCTGGTTCTGGAATGGACAGACAAAAATGAATTGTCTTTCGCATGCGATCGGTCAGTCACTTGAACACGCCTATGCCCATCATATTCAGCGCCTGATGATTATTGGTAATTTCTCTTTACTCGCAGGACTGGATCCTGCCGCGCTGCATCGCTGGTATCTCGGCATTTATATCGATGCCTTTGAATGGGTCGAGTTACCGAATACCGTTGGTATGAGTCAGTATGCGGATGGCGGGTTGCTCGCGACCAAGCCATATGTCTCAAGTGCCGCATACATAGACCGAATGAGTGACTATTGCAAAGGGTGTCACTACAGTAAGAAACTGCGCGAGGGAGAAAAGGCCTGTCCGTTTAATGCACTGTACTGGGATTTCTTTGAACGTAACAAAGAAAAATTATCCAGTAATTTCAGACTCGGAATGGTCTATCGTAATTTAGAGAAAATGGATCCTGCGGCACTAAGTAGTTTGAAAGCTCAGGCCAGCGTCACACTTGGAAAACTTGAGCAGCTATAGGAACGGAAGCAATACGGCTGAGTCCCTTTAAGGAGGAACTCAGCGACTCAAGTCATGACGGCATAGTCACTACTGGATCACTTCTTGGCTTGCTCCAACTCAGCAAAGACCTCTTTCGCAAGACGGAAGGCATCCACACCTGAAGGTATACCACCATAAATGGCAACCTGCATCAACACTTCACGAACCTGATCCTTAGTCACACCATTATTCAACGCGCCTTTCAGATGCATTTTGAACTCATGTGGACGATTCAGGATACTGAGCATCGCGAGATTCAGCATGCTGCGTGTTGCACGGGGTAAGCCTTCGCGTCCCCATACTGCGCCCCAGCAATACTCTGTGGTCAATCGCTGCATCGGCATATTGAAGTCATCGGCTGCAGCCAACGACTTGTCAACGAACTCCGCGCCAAGCACTTCCTTGCGAATCTGTAAGCCTGTATCAAACAAATCATCATTCATTGCATAACTCCATATTAAAAACAATCAATCTTTAAACAGGAAGCCCGCGCACAGCGGGCTCCTGATATTTCGTACTTAAGTAGGACTCAAAGCATTAGTTTTTAGGCCAGATTGGTGCAGCCAAAGACTCTTTCTCTGGAAAAACGGTGACGGGTACACCGTTTTGCCACTGAACGATCAACAAGCTCGCACCTTCACGACGACCGACATCGTCAAACTTCAGCTTTCCACCTGGGAAATAGTTCGCTGGGCCATCACTGATATCCATTTTGCGCAAGGCTTGCGTAACAGCCTCCCGATCGGCCTTGCCAGCGGCTTCGAGTGCCGCTTTAAAGATATACATGTCGCCATAGGTTGTCACAAAGTGCTGTGTCGCCCAAGGCTGACCACTTTTCTTTTTAAACTCTTCAATCATGGGCTTCTGGGCACTAGTCGTCCAGTTCGCCACAACGGACATCACGCCCTCGAGCTGCTCTACGTTCATATTTGCACGCAGATCGGGATCAAGAATAGCGGCCCCATTTGAAATGGTTGGGATCTTTCCTTTACCAATTCCGAACTCATTCATTTTTTCCAGCAGCAGTTTGGCATCCGGGATGGCGGTTGGCAGAAGCAACAGGATATCTGGACGCTTGGAGCGCACACGCTGGATTAAGGGCGTTGCGTTAGCAAGTGGGGGGGTAAACACTTCGTCTACCACCAACTCCAGCCCAAGTTTGGATAATTGCGTATCCTTAATAGGTTTAACGAATGCAACCGAAGCTGCCGTATTGTCCATGACAATGCCAATCGTTTTAGGCTTTTTTCCGGTTGTTTTTTCTGCCAGCGCAACTAAAGCTGGCAGGGAGCCGGCGGCTTGTGCATCACCCGTTGCTGAGGTTTGGAAAACATATTTAAAACCACGCGAAGTGATCGAGTCCGCGTATGAAAAAGTCAAAACGGGTAACTTTGCGCGCTCAGTCACTTCCGTCACAGCCAAGGTAAATGAACTGAGATACGCACCGGTTGCACCGACGAGATTCGGACCATCAGCCACCATGCGTTGCGCAGCATTTTTAGCTTTTTCAACGCTATCACCCGCATCAAAGACAGCAAGCTTGAGCTTTGCGCCTCCCAGTGATTTGATACCGCCTTGGGCGTTGATTTCCGAGATTGCAAGATCCGCCGCAATCTTCATCACTTCACCCTGACGAGCCCAGGGGCCCGACATGGGTGCAATCAACCCCACCTCAACATCTTTCGTCTGCGCAAGGACATGGCCCGAAGCGACTAGCGATGCTGCGATCACGCCAGCACTGAACAACTTTTTTACAAATCCATCTGATTTTCTTTGAATCATGATTGTCTCCTGTTGTGATAAATATTTTTATACCCTGCACACTCTACATACCCAGATAAGCCTTACGCACCCGGTCATTACTCTTTAATTCGTCTGGACTTCCCTCAAGCACAACGCGTCCCGATTCCAGCACATAGCCTCGGTCGGCATAGTGCAATGCCTCTGCGACACGCTGTTCAACCAAGAGCACCGTCAATCCCATCTCTCGGTGTATGGTGATGATTCTCTCAAATATCTCATCTGCAATCGCCGGGGACAACCCCATCGAAGGCTCGTCAAACATCAGTAATTTAGGTGCGGACGCGATACCCCGCGCAATTGCCAGCATCTGTTGCTGACCACCTGACAGCGCGCCAGCCATGGATTTCTGTCTTTCTGCAAGAACAGGAAACCATGTGAAAATCTTTTCAAGGTTTTCCTTCCAGAGCGCCTGCCCTGCCTTGGTATAGGCACCCATCTCAAGATTTTCAAGAATAGATAAGGAGGGAAAAACCTGACGCCCCTCAGGAATGTGCGCGATACCTAAATGCGCACGCGCAGACGGTTTGATGGATAAAAGATCTTTTCCTTCAAATTCAATACTGCCCTGCATCGCAGCAACCGTGCCAGAAATCGATTTAAATAATGTTGTTTTACCGGCACCATTCGGGCCCACAATCGCAGCGAATTCTCCCGCACGGATATGAATAGAAACCTCTTTAAGAACGGCTAGACCGCCATATCCTGAGCTCAATCCGGAAATTTTAAGCATTCGCTGCTCTCCATTTTTTACCAAGGTAAGCATCAATCACTGCATGGTTCTTTGTAATGCTATCCGGAGCCCCCTCAGCGAGCACTGCACCATGATCAAGTACTACAAAACGATCAACCAGGCGGACCATAGCCTGCATAGTGTGTTCAATAATTGCAATGGTCATACCTTGCGAGGCGAGCTTGCGAATGACAAGAATCATTTCCTCCACCTCACTCGAACCCAGACCCGCCAAAGTTTCATCGAGTAATAAAATCTGTGGTTTGCCGGCTAAAGCGCGTGCAAGCTCAAGCAGTCTCAGCTCCTTATTCGACAGCTCTCCGGCTAGACGATCCGCCTGATCGAGCAGTCCAACCTGCTCCATCGCCTCGACGGCGGCACGCTCAGCAAGCGCATCCGTTTGAGCGTTGACGTATGCACCGACGATTACATTCTGAGCAATTGACATCCGTCTAAAGGGACGCACAACCTGAAAGGTACGACCAATACCTGCGATACAGTTTTGGTAAGGCAGCTTTCCAACAATATTCCGCTGATTAAGAAGGATTTCTCCGCTATCGGGTCGAATAAACCCATTCAGAAGATTGAAAAAAGTTGTTTTCCCTGCGCCATTAGGTCCAATGATACCGAGCACTTCACCCTGCATGACTTTCAGGCTGACCTGTTGCACGGCTTTTAAACCACCAAAGGCCTTGGAGACCTCACGAGCCTCAAGAACAACAATCTCTGAAACGGCAGGTCGAATCAAAGGCGCGGTTTGTGTCTGAGGACTTGTGTTGTGGTCCTCAGTCACGACAGACTGACCCTGCACAGAAGGGTGTGGTGTATGTTGATCGCGCCGACGCAACATGTCCTTGACCTTCCAGAACACCCCCTCAGGCGCTAGCAAAATCACAATCACAATCGCTAGTCCGTAAACAACGCCCTGAATACCTGGGATTAAATCCCCCAGTCTCGCATGCAAAAACTCACTCAAGGGAACGAGTACGACTGCACCAATCACTGGCCCCCACAATGTCGCTACACCGCCAAACATGGCAAGGATCAATGCCTGTGCGGAAACGAGCATCCCGAAAACAGCTGGGGGGGTGACGATCAGCAAGACAACGGCATACAACCCACCAATTGCCCCCGCCAGCATTCCACTAAGCGTAATGGCCCTTAATTTCCAGGCAAGAGTATTAATGCCTGCAGCTTCTGCAGCGGCCTCGTCTTGCTTGATCGCCATCAATGACAAACCAAATCGCGAGCGCTCAATGTGGTTGGATAACAGCATTGCTGCCAGCATTAAAGCCAAAGCGATATAGGCATAAATCCGTGTATCTTCGAACTGCATATATTTGAATGGCTCATCGCGCATCATGGGCAAGGCTAACTCCTGATAGCCTAACCATTCAAAGAAATATAAAAATGCCAACGGATAAGCCAGCATAGCCAGTGCAAAATAATGTCCCCGTAACCTGAAGGTTGGAATACCAACCAGTAATCCAGCCACCCCACCAATCAGTCCCGCTATCGGAATACTGAGCCAAGGTGTCATACCCAGTTTGATCTGCGCAAGTGCAACGAAATATGCTCCTAAACCAAAAAAAGCTGCATGTCCGAAAGAAACATATCCGCTATAACCGCTCAAAATATTCCATGACAACCCCATCACAGCCCAAATAGGGACAACAGCCATGATTAACTGGTAGTAAGTGTTTTGCACAAAGGCAGTCAGAATGGCGTAAATCAAACCAAAGAGGCCAATCAATAAAATTGGGCGCATTGAAGAAGGTCGAGTTTTAGATTTCATATTCATGTGCGACGCAACGCCTTTCCAAACAACCCTTGAGGACGCAAAAGGATGATCAGCAAAAACACAACAAAAATAGCTGAATTCTGTAACTGGTTGGGCAAGAACAAAGTTGAGAGTTGTTGAACCAGCCCGATCATCAACCCGCCAAAAAATGCACCAGAAACGCTCCCCATCCCACCCAGCACAACACCGGCATACATCACAATCACATAGTCAATACCGACGTAAGGTTGAAAGGGATAGCTTGAGGCTAGCAAGCCACCTCCAATCGCCGTAATCGCCACACCGAACCCGAATGCGAGGCGATAGGCGCGATCGACTTCAATGCCCATATAGATGGCGGCCTCTGGATTATCAGCGGCTGCGCGCAATGACTTTCCGAGTGTGGATCGACTCATAAGCATCACAAATAAACAGACAACTACGACAGCAATAATCGCGGCAACCAATTGACCTTGATTCACAAACATACTTAGAGAGTCACCCCACAACGGACCGAGCTCCCACGCATTCGATGACAGAGGTGTAGGAATGGAGACGGGTGTTGAGCCAAAAAGGTATAGCCCACCGTTTTGCATAATCAAGGCAATACCCAATGTCAGTATCAACTGGGCATAATGACCATCCGCTTCTAGTGCGCTACCTTTGACTCCTGTGACACTGCTGATCAAGTACTTATGAATCAGGATCCCTAATAAAAAAATCACTGGCCCTGCTGCGAGCGCAGCAAGATACGGCGCAACACTAGGACCAAACAGGATGCTTGCGCCAAATAATCCAAAAAAATAATAGGCGACATACATACCTAGCATCATGAAATCGCCTTGCGCGAAATTAATGACACGCATGACCCCAAATATCAAACTCAAGCCTACGCACATCAGGCCGTAGTTAGTCCCCGTTAAGAGTCCGGCAATAAAGGCTTGAAGAAAATCTTCTAGTACTTGAATCATGTTGCAGACTCCATCAAGGCGCCAATCAAACCCGCATCCTGAGTGTTTTCAATATTCATAATAAAAGTCTCGAGCGCATCCGCACGCCTTTGTCCGAGGTGCGCTATGCAAGCATCTTTAAAACGCGTTTGAACCTCCTCAAAGGACGCATTGACAACGTTATCAAGTCGCGCGTGCCGGACCGCTCCGTCTTTTAAGGTGACGAAAACTTCTCCCCCTTGTTTCTCTGGATACGACTGTGTCATGAGAGGATCCTGCTCCAGAGTCGTCAAAGTCAGCAAGCGCTTTAATTCACTATCATTCAACGATGAAAAATTTTTCTCTGTCACACCAGCGTTCAATAACGCTGCCACGACATTAAACTGAATACTCATTTTTGCTTGCAAAATATTTTCGAACGGTCCACTGAAGTCACATCCGGGATAGACCGCGGCAGAATGAGGAACCCGAATCCTGATTGCTGTAATGTCATGTGACTGAATGCCATGTGCTAGCGATACACGCAAAGCTGCCTGGGTTGCTGTTTGTGCAAAATTACAGGCTGGAACGGGCTTGTGATAAACCGACAAGATTTCTGGTGCGCCAGAAAACATTTGAAACTTCATGCCAGCTTGCGGTTTATGAAGCGACGCAAATAAACCTGCCTCACCATCCATTGCATCGGGAGAGCCAAAGGCACCTTGTTCAGCCAACAATGCAGCAGTCACGGCATTGCGGGCAGCAAAACCTGGATGGAAAAACATTTCGCTTCCACCCGTGTGTGCCCACTGGTTAAAACCCGCGGTTGTGTTGGCACTCAAACCGATTGCACTCGCTGTTTGTGCATCCGACAATCCAAGCAAATAACTTGCCGCTACGCAGGCACCGATGGGCCCCGTAATACCCGTCGGCCTGTGGATGCGAGCAAGCAACGCATCCATCACCACGCGTCCTACTTGGGCACCCACTTCATACCCAAGCACGGCAGCCTGGATGAAGTGTCTACCCGTCACTTTTTTATATTGGGCGAGCGCGAGCAACGTCGGTATCACGACGATACCCAGGTGACTGATACTGGCAGAGTGCATATCCTCGCGGACAAGACCATGCCCCATCACCCCATTTGCAAAGGCCGCGTCACCAAAGGAGGATTGGCCCGAGCGACCAATGATTGCGGCGCCGTGTATCACGCCAGATAACTGGGCAACATGAACAGCCTCACGGCTCCAGGGCAAGTCACGCGACTCAAATGCGCAACCGATCAAGTCAAACAAACAGGTCTTGACTTTAGTGATCAAGGCGTCATTGAGTTCACACAGCGCAGCTGAGCGCGTTGCGTCAATGATAGACGCAACGACCGTATGTCGCGCAAACGGCGAAACGACAGATAGTGGGACCGTCATACTATTTCCTGACGGTCACGCCACCCCAGGTTTCGAGGACTTTACAAATGGACGTGAAATCAGAGTCAGGGCCATGCAATGCATTGGTCACGGCCAGCATCTCGCGAACCGCTGCACCGACCACCATTGGTACGCCTAAGTTCTCTGCCTCATCCACACATAAACGCACATCTTTATAAGAAAGCGCAGTGGTAAATCCAAAATCAAATGTGCCCGGCAGAATCGCACGTGGAAATTTATCTTGGGTGGCACTATTGCGTCCCGACCCACTGTTGATGACGTCAAGCATCACCTGAGGATCCAGTCCTGCTTTGACACCCATGACCATTGCTTCAGATGAAACGACCAATGCAGCTGCAGCCAATAAATTATTAGCAAGTTTCATTGTTTGCGCCTGGCCTGCGCCCTCACCCAAATGAAACACCTTGCCAAAATTAGTCATCAAGGATTCGATTGAGCTGTAAACAGGCTTGGGGCAGGACACCATGACGGCCAAGGTGCCGTTGGTCGCCCCCGTCACACCACCGCTAACGGGCGCATCAACATAACTGATCTGACGCTCTGCCATGGCTTTGGCGACGATGACCGCAGTTTTTGGACCAATGGTTGAGAAATCAATCACACGCTTGACCATTTTTCCGTCAATCAAACCGTCTTTGCCCAACGCAACATTGTTGACGATTTCAGGATTTGGCAAACTGAGGAATATGGTCTGCGCCCGATCAGCGACGTCTGCTGGTGAGCTAGCGGCTTCGGCGCCTTGCTTGACAAGATCCTGGACAATTTTTTCGTCGCGATCGTAAATACAAACTCGGTAACCTGCTGCAAGCAACCTAATTGTCATCGGGCCGCCCATGCGACCTGTTCCTACAAAGCCTAATAATTCACCAGCCATTTTTGTCTCCGTTTTAATTTATGTAGCGCATCGTATCGTGCGCAATCTATTAAAAGGTTATACGGCCAGAATGGTCTTGAATCAAGGTCTTTTTTTTATTATTAACAACCTGAATTCATTAGTCACTGCAAAAAATTTCATCAATCAACGCGGCCAACTCAAAATCTTTGGCCGACAACCCGCCTGCGTCATGCGTAGTCAATGTAATTGAAACCTGGTTATAGACGTTGCTCCACTCGGGGTGATGATTTAGTTTCTCAGCAAGCAATGCTATGCGCGTCATAAACCCGAAGGCCTGATTGAAATCTTTAAATTTGAAATCGCGCTTAATCATCCCACTGCGCTGATCTGCGTAATTCCAGCCAGATAATTTTTCAAGCATTCCTAATGCAGCATCTTGTCCGATTTTAGTGATTGCATTCATACAACAACTCCCTGCTCGGTCGTTTCAGAGGGTAAAAATAATACGACCAATGCTGTGCATGCAGCACAGCCGGCCATCACCCACAACAGCACTTCGAACCCGACACCTTTGACTGCCGGCCCTAACAACCAGACGGCAAAGGAACTGATCCCCAAGGACACGGCCAACCGGATTCCCGCTACGCGTGAACGCGCACGATCATCAACATATCGCACGATCATGACATCAATAAACGGGACAGCGCCAAAAATGAAAACCATTACACCTAGCAGGGCGAAAAATAACCACCAGCCCTGTGCGAAAGAGGCGAGTAATAACAAGGGGATCTGCAACAGCACAATTCCGAGAAAGATTGGCTTGATTGCATAATGATCGAGCAATTTACCCACAACAACTTGCATCAGTGAAGCGACGGTATAAATCACCGCAAGTAAAATTCCCAAGACAGCAGGATCCTCAATCACGCCTTGAAATCGCTCAGTAATCAACTGACCATTTCCATTCGTGCTCAAGTTAAACAAGATACTGCCCGTTGCAGCCGACACAGTCATGACCGCCAGGACACGGGCGAGTAACGCCGCGGATAATGTGACTTTAGCGGTGGCTTTACGTTTTGCAGGGGCTTCGGTCTCTGCCGGACACACGTAGGCAAACCATATGCCGCACACAATCGAAAGCATCGCCGGCGCAGCGAAGGCTGCTCTCCAACCGATCCACTTGATCAAAAAACCTGTCGCCATCGCAGCCAACGCCACACCAAAATTACCTGCTAAACCATTGACACCAATCGCCAAGCCTGGATTGGCGGATTTTTGCACAAGCAGAGGAATCCCAACTGGATGATAAATCGAGGCAAAGGCACCGACCAACGTCAAAGCGATGGCGAGTTGCCAGGCGTTTTGAGTCAAGGCCACTAAAAGTGTTGAAACGCCAATTCCAATAAAAAAAACAACCATCATTCGACGTCGCCCCCACAGATCGCCAAGGCGACCGGAGGGGATAGAACCTAAGCCAAAAAGGATAAAGGCCCCCACACCATAAGGCATGAGATCTTCCCAGCTTTTAAAGCCGAAATCACTTGCAATGACGGCAACGGACGCTGCGAAGATCAAAAGAAACATGTGATCCAAACCGTGACCAATATTGAGCAACAATTTCACTGCCAAGGAATGATCTGAATGATTCATATATAGATTTTTTTATTCAGGCACGACCAATAATCGATGCAGTTTGCATGAGCTCTTCCAGCAAGGCCAATGACACAGCACCTGAAACAGAATAAGGATCAAGCTCTGGTTTTTCAGAGTATTTCAGCACGATGGACGTATTGAGCTTGGTCAGATTGACCTGCCCCATTGTCCAACCACCAAAACGTCGCTCTGTGATTTCTTCATAATCGAGCAGCACAACATCTTTATGGCGCTGATCACGCACGATATGGCCATAGAGTTCATTGACGGGTTTACGCCCACCTTCAATGGCTTGCAGATAAATGCCACCACCGTAGCAGAGTATCCCGGTAATGCCATTGGACATGTTGTGTTCCCGAGCGGAATCCAAAATCGACTGGGTAGCCTGTGCATCATTTGGATCAAGAGCGCGGCTAACATAAAGCAAACGTACAAGCATGATTAGTTCTCTCTAGGAATCAAGGACAGAAATTCACGACGCAGGTTTGCGTCTTTCAAAAAAGCACCACGCATCACTGAATTAATCATGCGCGTATCCATGTCTTTGACTCCACGCCAGGACATGCAGTAGTGGGTTGCCGTCATCACAACAGCCAAGCCGTCCGGCTGAGTTTTACCCTGGATCAGGTCAGCGAGTTGCACAACCGCCTCCTCCTGGATCTGGGGACGGCTCATGATCCAGTCTGCAAGTCGTGCATATTTGGATAAGCCGATCACGTTCGTGTGCTCATTCGGCAATACACCAATCCATACCTTGCCAATCACTGGACAAAAATGGTGACTGCAGGCACTGCGAACAGTAATCGGTCCAACGATCATCAACTCGTTGAGATGTTCGACGTTTGGAAACTCTGTAATTTTCGGTTGATTGGCATAGCGCCCGCCAAACACTTCCTGAATATACATTTTGGCAACGCGACGCGCGGTGTCGTTTGTGTTGTGATCCGATACCGTATCGATCACTAAACTTTCCAACACACCTTTCATTTTCGACTCGACCTCATCGAGTAGCTTTTCTAACTCGCCAGGCTCGATAAAATCTGAAATATTGTCATTGGCATGAAAACGCTTGCGAGACTCTTGTATGCGTTTTCGAATCACCACAGAAATGGGTGTGCCTTTGTCTTGATCGGGATCGCTCATGATGTTTTATCTGGATTTCTTTAGGTGAATGGCAGACTGGAGACCGAACTGCCCAAAATGGATCTCGAAGCATTATTTGCCTGAGTTGGTTTGTTGTCCATAAAGACCCCACAAGCACAACAGAACAAATGATATTGCATCTTACCTTGAACCCGCCCTCTTTATGCACCAAAATCGTGCCTCGCCTGGCTAGTCAAGCAAGCCTTTCAAGGCATGGAACTTGCTTTGAGTTTTAAAACAAATAGGTATGATGTTGCCAATTATTTAAAGGAGTCCATTTTGAGTCAATCAGTCTTCGGAATGCGCGGTATAGCCGTTGCACCTCACTCACTTGCCGCAGAGTCTTCGGTTGCCGTACTTCGTGAGGGCGGTAATGCGCTTGAGGCGATGATTGCCGCTGCGGCGACCATCGCAGTGGTCTATCCTCACATGAACTCGATTGGCGGAGATGGTTTCTGGGTCATCAACGGGCCCAACAACCGTGCCGGAGGCATTGACGCAAGTGGTCGCAGCGCACAAGCTGCAACCCGCGACTGGTACAACCAGCGCGGCGTAACAGGAAGCATCCCATTCAGGGGCGGAATCGCCGCACTGACCGTTGCAGGCACGATCTCTGGCTGGGGGGCAGCACATGAGTTGTCCAGAAAACATCTTGGTGGCAAGCTGCCTATTTCACGCTTGGTAGCCGATGCAGTTTATCTGGCAACACACGGCATTCCCGTCACAAAAAGCCAGGCCAATTGCACCCAGGTAAAACTGGAAGAATTAAAGGGCCACATGGGCTTTGCTGATACTTTTTTACCCTCAGGTCAGCCGCCTGAAGCGGGTGGGATTTTCAAACAACAACGGCTCGCAGATACCCTCAAAGCCATTGCAAAAGATGGTTGCGAGTCGTTCTACCGCGGCAAACTGGCAAAAAGTCTCGCCGCTGAGCTAGCGCTTGCAGGTAGCCCACTGACTTTGGCTGATCTCAATGCTCACCAAGCCAAGCTTGTTGATCCTCTGACAACCTCTTTCGGTCAATCGAAGTTGTTTAATATGGTGCCCCCTTCACAAGGTCTGGTTTCCTTGTTGATTCTTGGCATCATGGATCGCATCCACGGTTGGGATCATGACCCTGAGGGCGCCGCGTTCATCCACGCACAAGTTGAAGCAACCAAGCTCGCGTTCAGCGTGCGCGATCAATACCTGACTGACCCAGCATTCATGAACATTGCGCCTCAGGAGTTGTTGTCCAAAGCCCGCATTGATGCACTGGCAGAAAAACTCAACACCGAGCAAGCCGCTCCCTGGGGTAAAAAAACCTCACCGGGTGACACCATCTGGATGGGTGCGATTGATCAGCAAGGAATCTCCGTATCATTTATCCAGAGTATTTATCATGAGTTTGGCTCGGGCGTAGTGCTGCCAAGCTCGGGCGTCAACTGGCAAAACCGAGGTTGCAGTTTCTCGCTTAATCCCGAGCATATCAACACGCTGGAGCCAGGCAAGAAACCTTTCCACACACTTAATCCTGCGATGGCACAACGCGCAGATGGTGGCACCATGGTCTACGGCACAATGGGCGGTGATGGGCAGCCGCAAACTCAAGCGACGATCTTTAATCGTGTTGAACGTTTTGGTGACGATCCTCAACAGGCGATTGAACGCCCGCGCTGGTTACTCGGTCGCACCTGGGGTCAATCCAGCGACTCACTCAAACTTGAGAGCCGGTTTAGCCAAAGCACCTTGCAACAACTCACAGCGCTTGGCCACGAGGTTGAAACGATTGGTGCCTATGACGAGGCAGTTGGTCATGCAGGGATGCTGATTCGCCATCCAAATGGCGTGCTAGAAGGAGGCTACGACCCACGCTCGAACGGTGCTGTGGCCTCGTTTTAACCTCACGCGTCAAACATGACAGACTGAGGCATCGCACTTCAGTGGCAAAAAAAAGTGGCTTTGATTGGATCAACGATCAAAGCCACTTTTGCATAAAAAGCGCCTGCCCTGTTTCAGCGCTCAACGCGTATTGTTCGAAACCGAAGTGCTGGTAGGAGCGTTGTGCAACCTGATTGCCGCTTAAGACCTCAAGAGTGAGTTTGCAGCAGCCCGCATGTTGCGCATATTTTTCCAGAGCATCTAACAACATCTGGCCAACGCCCTGGCCTCTGAACGCAGGATCCACAGCGATATCGTGCACGTTCATCAAAGGGCGGGCTTTGAAAGTCGAGTAGCCCTTGAATGCATTCAATAAGCCTGCAGGATTGTTATCTACGAAAGCAATCCAGCTGACCGCTCCAGGATGCTGCGCCAAATCACTACATAAGCGTGCTTTGACCTGTTCGTCCAAGGCTTGAGCTCCCCCCATCGGATCGCGTGCATACATATCTAATAAGCCAATGAGCATCGCAGCGTCTTCTGAATCCTGATAATTCACTTTTTTGACCACAATATTGTTTGACATCGCCAATCCTTGTCTTTTTGATGTTGCTGCGCAGCAATTCTGCACTATTCATAGGCCGATGTTATAACAATCCATCAGAAAATTTCATTCAAGGTGTGGGGTTGTCAAACACCTTGGCAAAACAAAAAGGTTGATCATGTCCGAACCCTTGCCACTGGCTGGCATCCGCGTAGTCGAATTCACACATATGGTGATGGGGCCCACCTGCGGCATGATTCTCGCCGACCTTGGCGCCGAGGTGATCAAGGTCGAACCGATCGCAGGCGACAACACGCGCAAACTGCTCGGCTCAGGCGCTGGATTTTTCCCCATGTTTAACCGCAATAAAAAAAGTATCGCGGTTGATGTCAAGGATCCCAGAGGTCGTGAGATCATCTTAAAACTCGTCGCCGGTGCTGACGTATTCAGTGAAAACTTCAAAGGCGGAACCATGGAGCGCCTGGGCTTTGGTTACGAGGCACTTTCCAAACTGAATCCGACACTGATTTACGTTTCACATAAAGGCTTTTTGCCAGGCCCCTACGACCACCGCACCGCGCTCGATGAGGTGGTGCAGATGATGGGCGGCCTGGCTTATATGACGGGGCCAGAGGGGCGGCCCTTACGTGCAGGCACAAGCGTCAACGACATCATGGGCGGAATGTTTGGTGCGATCGGTGTACTGGCTTCTTTGCAGCAACGCGCACGCACCGGAAAGGGTGGCGAGGTTGCCAGCGCACTGTTTGAAAACAACGTATTTCTGGTTGCACAGCACATGATGCAGTATGCGGTAACGGGTGTTGCCGCCAATCCAATGCCTGAGCGTATCAGCGCCTGGGCAGTCTATGACGTATTTAAAGTCAAGGATGACGAACAGATATTTCTCTCTGCTGTCAGCGACACGCAGTGGGCTATTTTGTGTAAAGAGTTTGGTTTTGATGACCTGAGAGATGATCCACGTCTGGTAACCAACAATGATCGCGTTAAATTACGTCACTGGTTAATTCCGGTGCTGCGCGAGCGCTTCAAACCATTCAGTGCGACAGAACTGAGTCAGCGCTTTGAAAAAACCGGGCTGCCTTATGCGCCGATCACAAGGCCACAAGATCTGTTTGATGATCCGCACCTGCTCGCAACGGGTGGCTTGACGCCTGTAACGATTGCGGCGGACAACACTGGGGCAGGACGTGAAATCGAAACGAGAGTGGCGTTGCTGCCGTTGGCACTTAATGGTGAGCGTCTGCAACTTCGCAGAAATCCTCCCAAGCTCGGCGCCGATACGATCGAGCTTCTGCAATCGATTGGCTATAGCAGCGATGATATTGAAAAACTAAAAGATGATGGTGTGATCGGTACACAGGAATGAATGGAAAAGTCTGTTTGATCGCATACCGAGTACTCATGACCGGTCTGGTCCTGTTGATGCTATGCGGGCAGGTCTCTGCGCAAAATAACTGGCCGGATCGCGCGATCAGATTTATCGTGCCTTACACCCCTGGCGGTGGCACAGATGTCGTGAGCCGAAACCTGACTGACAAAATGGCTCGCGAGTCAAAATGGACGTTCGTAATTGAAAACAAACCCGGTGTAGGGGGCAATATTGGTTTGGATCAGATTGCAAAGGCCAAACCAGATGGCTACACCATCGGCATGGGTCAGACCTCGAACCTTGCGATCAATCCAGCGATCATGCCAAGCATGCCTTTTCAGGCTACTCAGGATTTCACTCCGATCGCCCTGATCGCCCAAGTACCCATGCTACTGGTCGTGCCGACACAATCAGCGTATCAAACGATTGGCGATCTGATCGCCGCAGCACAGACTCACTCAACAGAGTTACGACAAGCAGTCGCCGCGCTGGGGACAGTAGGCCACTTAGCTGGAGAGTTACTGGCACAGCGTGCTAAATACAAAGTACTCATCGTGCCCTACAAAGGAGCCTCTCCTGCCCTGACAGACCTGATTGGCGGACAAACCGACTTCATGATGGCCACACCCCAGGGAATCCTGCCACTCATACAGTCAGGCAAACTAAGAGTTCTAGCGGTCACAGCAGCGAATCGACTTTCAATGTTCCCTGAAATACCCACGATCGCGGAAGCGGGATTCCCTGGGTTCGAAGCGGTAGACTGGAAAGTCGTGGTCGGACCTGCTGGCATGTCCAATGAAACCACTAATCGCCTCAATCAAATTATTAATCAGGCACTAAAAAATCCTGTGTTGATCCAGCAATTAGAAGCAGAAGGTAGCGTGCCGATGGGTGGCTCATCAGACAAAGCCCGCAACTACATTGCCAGCGAACAGAAGCAATGGAGTAAATTAATTCAGGATAGTGGCCTTAAATTCTGATAAAAATACAAAATCTGCTACAAACATAGCCAGACATAAAAACATAAAAACTACGGAGACCGAATGATGCAAAGACTAATCGCCACAGCTATATCCTGCGTTGCTCTGACGCTGAACACGGGAGCAAGCGCACAACCGACGCAACCGAGCAACAAACCGATCACGATCATTGTGCCCTTCGCAACAGGAGGCGCCACAGACATTGTTGCGAGATTGGTCGCTCAGCAATTAGGCAGCCGCACCAACACACCCGTCATTGTTGAAAATAAACTCGGTGGTGGGGGTGTCGTGGGGCGTAGCGCAGCCGCACGTGCCACCCCAGATGGCACCACATTGTTGACGATGGATATGTCCTACTCAACCGCAGCGGGGCTGACACCAAACCTTCCGTATGACCCCAAAACTGCATTTATTCCAATCACGATGGCCGTCTCGGTACCCCATGTGCTGGTTGTGAATCCAAATGTACCCGCGAAAAATATGAAAGAGTTAATCGCGCTGGCTAAGTCACAGCCTGACAAATTAAATTTTGGTTCAGGCGGTATTGGCACCAACACGCATTTAGGTGGTGAGTTATTCAAAAGCCTTGCTGGCGTATCCGTGGTTCATGTTCCCTACAAAGGCGCTGGCGCAGTGTTGGCTGATCTGATGGCGGGTCAGGTGCAGATACTTGTGAGCACTGTCACAACCGTACTGCCATATATTCAAAGCGGCAAACTACGACCACTGATGGTGTTGTCCGATCAGCGCTCACCCGCTCTACCCGATGTACCGAAGGCTTCAGAGGTTGGGCTGCCCAATATGACGATGGATTTCTGGGTCGCTTTCGCCGCACCAAAAGGCACGCCTGCACCCGTGATTGATCGGTTGAATAAAGAAATTAATGCGGGCCTGAATACGCCCGAAGCGCAGAAAAGCCTCAATGATATGGGTCTGATCAAAGTGGCAGGCAGCTCCGACGATGCAGCAAAAACTGTGTATGGCGAAATAGATCGCTGGACTGCACTGATTAAACAGCAAGGCATCAAACCAGAGTAGACGCATGAATATTGAACGTATCGAAGTAATCGCCTTACGCATGCCTTTGCCTAAACCGCTCAAGGCAGCGACCGCTACGATCACCATGCGCTGCACAATATTGACGCGCATCCACACCAGCGAGGGTATTGTTGGTGAGTGTTTTAGCAATAATGAGGATACTGGACAGAAAGAAATTGTTCGTCTGATTGAACAAGAGATATCACCGCGCCTGATCGGTCGCAATGCCTTGCATGTTGAAGCCTGCTGGCAAGCGATGCATCCGATCACCCGTGACATCCTGCGTGATCGTCGTATGGCGATCCGGGCGATGGCCTGCGTCGATGCAGCGCTGTGGGACGTCGTAGGTAAATCCATGCAAGCACCTCTGCATCATGTCTGGGGCGGCCAGTCGGACAACATCCACGCCATAGCAATGGGGGGGTATTACAAACCTAAAGATGATCTTCTGGAAGTCGCTCGAGAAATGGCTTCTCTGAGAGACCAGGGCTTTGCAGGCTGCAAACTCAAAGTAGGTGCCTTAACACCCGAGCAAGATGCCGAGCGCGTGCGGGCCGCACGCGATGGTGCGGGTCCAGGTTTCTGGTTAATGCCTGATCCAAATCAGGGATGGTCGTTTGAAGAAGCGCTCAGATTTGCGCGAGCTGTCCAGCAATACGATATCCGCTGGATCGAAGAGCCCTGCCACTGGCAAAACGATAAACTCGATCTGGCTCGTCTGCGCCGAACCATCGATATCCCGCTCTGCGCTGGACAAAGTGAAATCACCAAAGCAGGTTGCCGGGAACTCATGAGCGCGGGCGCTATTGATGTCTGTAACTTTGACCCAAGCTGGGGCGGCGGCCCGACAGAATGGCGCAAAGTCGCCATGCTTGCCGATACATTTGGAATCGGCATCATGTCGCACCTCGAGACTCAGGTGGGCGCGGCACTCGCGGCAGGTGTGCCGAACGGCCAATGCGTTGAATTCATGCAACCTGACCGTGATCCACTCTATCACTCCCTAGTACTGAATCGCCCTGCTATACGTGAGGGGAAAATAACACTCAGTGAACGACCAGGCTGGGGAATGGAGCTTGATGAAGCGCTGATTGAAAAAATCAGGGCAAACTAGACATTTATGCTTGTTTAACCAATACACTAGGCAACTCAAAAAATTCATAACCAGCCAGGCGATTAATGCCTGCACGGGTTTCTCATCACACTGGAGCTGACATGGACTTACATTTAAACAACCATCATGTTTTGATCACCGGCGGCAGCAAGGGCATTGGCCTGGCATGCGCCAAAGTATTTCTTGAGGAAGGTGCAAAGGTCAGTCTCGTATCACGCGACCAAGCCACTTTAGATGCCGCCAAACAATCACTCATCAAACAAATTCCTGGTTCAGCTGATCGTATTGCGGTGTACTCCGCCGATCTGAAAAATGCAGCCTCCGCGCTGCAAGCACTCGACGCTGCCGAACAGGCACTCGGCCCACTGGACGTCCTTGTCAATTCTGCGGGTGCGGCAAAAAGAGCTGCTGCCCCAGATTTGAAGCCTGAAGTCTGGCGCGATGCGATGGACTCGAAATTTTTTACCTACATCAACATGATGGACCCAGCCATCAAACGCATGGGTGCGCGCGGTAAAGGTGTTGTCATTAATGTAGTCGGTGCGGGCGGTAAAGTTGCCTCAACCCTGCATATCTCAGGCGGCAGTGCCAATGCTGCGCTGATGCTTGCTAGTGCTGGGCTGGCAGCAGCCTACGCACCTTTCGGTGTGCGCGTGAACGCGGTGAACCCTGCTGCGACGCTCACCGAGCGACTGAAAGAAGGCATGTCCGTGACGGCTAAACACGAAAAAATTTCCGAGGACGAAGCCATGGAACAAGCCACTAAAAAAGTTCCGATGGGTCGACTGGCTACACCTGAAGAAGTCGCAGACACTGTCGTCTATCTGGCTTCGGATCGTGCGAGCTATGTAACAGGCACCGTCCTCACGATGGACGGCGCAGCGCACGCTATCGTGGTGTAAGTTTTACCGCGTCATTTCGATGTATTGCCTGATGATGTCCTGATAGGACGCATCAGGTTTGAGACCAAAACGGTGCGTACGCTGGCAGTCAAACTTTGACGGCCAGCCACCTACGATGCGAGCAATGGCTGCATCGGGTTTAAGGGATACTCGCTGCGCGACTTCCTTGCCTGCGACTTCTTCCAGTGCTTGCAACATTTCACCAACCGTTACGGTCAACGCTGGCAAGTTAAGTGCTGTGCGCCCACCAAACGCCTCGCGAGAGGCTTCTGCCACCGCCAGAATTCCGGCAATCGTGGTCGCGGGTGAAGCCAACGCAACCGCAGTAGACAGGTCCACTGGACATACCGCAGCGACACCAGCCAACGGCTCGCGAATGATCCCGGACAAAAAGCTCGAGGCAGCACCGTTCGGGCGTCCTGGCCTGACTGAGACAGTCATCAGTCTTGCGACACGTCCATCGATAAACCCCTTACGTGTATAGTCAGCCACCAACTGTTCACAGATGAATTTGTGAATGCCGTAGCTAGACTGCGGTGTAGGTAAAGTCGTGTCCTGTACAACAGGTGCGAGAGGTATCGCTGGATCAGAACCAAATACCGCAACTGAACTTGAAAAGAAAAATAACGGTGCAACACCTGTGCGAGCTTGCTGTGCGCGCAGGCCATCTAACAAACGACGCGTGGCATCCAGATTTGATCTCAGGCCTAGATCAAAGTCGGCTTCGCACTCGCCAGACACTGCAGACGCCATATGAAAGACCGCATCAAAATTATTTTGAAGCAAGCCGTCCATTCGACTGAGCAGATCACCCGTGTCAACTTTCAGCAAAGGATGACCGACTACCTCAGGATGCGATGGCGCGACAAGATCAGTCACCGTTAGCGAGGTGATTGGTTGACCTTGCAAGCTTGCGCGTTTCAGCAGCTCACGCGTCAGTAACGTACCCAAAAAACCAGCACCACCCGTAATCAGTATATGCATTGCCTTCACCATTTAACGTTGAACTGTTGACGTAATTCTTCAATCTCTGTTTCAGACAGCGGTCGCGCGGACCTATTGCCACGCAACCAGAGCTTGGCAGTTTCTTCGAGCTCCTCGAGTGTAGCCATCGCACTGGATGGCGTCTCGTTCCAAACCTGCGGCCCCAAGCGCTCACACATCACCGCACGCAACGCAAGACCGTTGGCGAAGGCTTGCTTGTTTAAACGTTCAACATAATCTGCAACGCGCTTATCACCAGGTGGAAAGTAAGGGACCAAGGGAACATGACCCACTTTCATGACGTAATACGGTGTAATGGGAGGGACAATATCCTGCTCACTCCACACCCCTCTCAGCGTCAGATCAACCAGGAAAGAGGAATGTGTGTGAATCACGCACATCGCATGGGGAGCAGAAGAATAAATACGCTGATGAAGTGCCAGAGTTTTGCTCGCACGATCGCCTGACACTTGTAAACCGTCGCGATCAAGAAGTGCGAGTCGAGCGGGCTCCAGAAAGCCTAGGCAGGCATCGGTCGGAGTGATCAGAAATCCGCCCCCGGCATCGTCGGAAATTCTGGCGCTGATATTTCCTGTTGACCCATGCACGTAGCCACGGTCAAACAGACTTTTCCCGACACGACAAATTTCTTCGCTTAAAAATTGAATAGAGTGATTGGCCACAGATTTCTCTCACGCGATCCGGTCAAAGGCTTTTGTGAAAAAGTCTGGCGTACCAAAATTACCAGACTTCAAGGTAATGTGAATACCGTTTGCTGCACACCACGGTACTCCTGGGTCTATCTGGGCACCGATTTGCAGTTGATGCATGCCGAGTGCCTGCACCACGGCACCAGAGGTTTCGCCACCGGCAACCACCAGCTGTCCGACCCCCAACGCAATCAGGCCTTTGGCGATACGTGCCATCGCCTGTTCGACCATTTCGCCTGCTTGCTGGACGCCGAGCTGATCCTGAATGCGCTTGAGTGCATCGGGCGCAGCCGTTGAATAAATCAAAACAGGGACATTAGCTAATTTTGGCTTGGCCCAGCTTAATACGTCATCAATCGCTTGCTCACCATTCATTAAAGACAATGGGTCAAGGGCATACGCAGGCAATCCTCGCGCAATAAAGTCTGCAACCTGCAGGTTGGTCGCCCGCGAACAACTGCCAGAAACAATCGCTTTTAAGCCGTTTGGTTTGGGCAGTTCTGCAGAGTGGGGATTCGGAGCAATACCAAAATTAGCTGGCAAACCAATAGCAACCCCTGATCCTGCCGTCACAAGTGGCAGGTCTTTAAATACTGAGCCAAGCACCATCAGGTCAGCATTGGACACGGCATCAACAATCGCAATGCCAACGCCCTCCTCGCGCAAGGCTGTGATCCTGGCTTGAATGGCATCTCGTCCTTGAGCGATCACTTTGTAATCAAGCAGTCCGACTTTATGCTTAGTCTGAGCTTGCAGGACACGCACAAGATTTGGATCGGTCATCGGTGTCAACGGGTGATCCTGCATGCCACTTTCGTTGAGCAGTCCATCCCCCACAAACAGGTAACCTTTAAATACGGTTCGCCCTGCGTCGGGAAAGGCTGGTGTAGCAATCGTGAAATCTGTCCCGAGTGCCGCCATTAAGGCATCCGTTACCGGTCCGATATTGCCTTGTGCTGTCGAATCGAAGGTCGAACAATATTTGAAATAGATTTGACTTGCACCTTGATCCTGGAGCCATTTCAGCGCAGTCAGTGATTGTGCTGCAGCCTCCTGTGGATCGATGGTGCGTGATTTTAAAGAGACGACTACGGCATCGACTTCTGCATCAAGCGGGCCGTCAGGGACGCCCACTGTCTGCACAACGCGCATCCCCGATCGTACGAGATTATTCGCCAGATCCGTGGCACCCGTGAAATCATCCGCGATACAGCCCAACAATATTTTTTTCATGATTGAGTTATGCCCATTTTTTGGGATCAACAATATTGTGAGCATTATCGCTCGGTTAGCTGACTATTCAGTTTTTTCGCTTCGCGTCAAGACTCCAGCCACCTGGGCCAAAGGCTGCGAGTATGAACAAACCACCCACAACAGCAATATTTTTATAAAACAGCAGGAAAGGAATCAATTGCTGGTCAGCCGAGACATTCCAATAGGGATGAAAAAAGAATGATGCAACCAAGGTAAAAATCGCCAAAATTAACGCCGCAACACGCGTACCGAAACCGACTACGAGTGCCAGACCGCATAGCACTTCCACAACCAGTGCGATGAGTGCGCCAACAGTAGGGAAAGGCAGGCCAACGGAGTTAATGTAGCTAACCGTTCCGGCAAACCCGGAAATCTTGGCGATACCGGCAGGCAAAAACAATGCGGCCAACAACCAGCGACCGACTAGGGACAATGGATTTTGAAGTGAATTCAACATAAAAGAGTTTCCTTAAAAATAAATAAAAATGGACCACTGCTCACGCAGCCTTTATCCATAGAAGTCTTGCTAATCAAGATTGCAAATTTATCGAGCTAAATCGAATACGAGTACTTCAGCATCCTGCCCGCCCGTTATAGTCAGGAGGCTCTCTTGCTCGACCAAGAGTGCATCGCCTGCTTCGAGTGTTTGCTCATTCACGACTAACCCACCTCGCACCAGAAATACATACGCTTTGCGCTCAGGGTTCAACACGAATTCCGCTTGCTCTTCACCCTCAAATAATCCGGCATACAGCGATGCATCGGCATGAATGCTGACTGAGCCCATTGCACCATCAGGCGATGCAACCAGTCTGAGATGCCCACGTTTGTCTGACTCAGGGATAGTTTTCTGTTCGTAACCAGGCTCAATGCCTTTTACATTTGGCTCGATCCAGATTTGTAGAAAGTGCGTTTCCTGCCCTTGCGCGTGATTGAACTCGCTGTGCTGGACCCCACTACCCGCACTCATGCGCTGGACGTCGCCAGGAGGGATACCTTTGACATTACCCATGCTGTCTTGATGTGCCAGATTGCCGGACAAGACGTAACTGATGATTTCCATGTCACGGTGGCCGTGTGTTCCGAAACCCGTACCTGAGGCAATACGGTCTTCATTAATGACGCGCAAATTTCCCCACCCCATGTGAAGGGGGTCGTGATAGCCAGCAAACGAAAAACTATGGAATGATTTCAACCAGCCATGATCGGCGTAACCACGTTCCTGTGAGCGACGAAGCTTGAGCATATTGGACTCCTGAGTCATTTCAATTAAGTGCGTATAACCAGAACTTTACTCGCACAGAAGCCCTTGATGGCTATTTAAATTTAACGTCATCATTCAAATAAATTGAATGATAATATCGATATGATGCAAAATAAAAAACAAAATATCAGCCGTTCGACTTATGAGGCCCTGACCCCTGAGGCACTCAATATGCTCCAAGCCATTGCTGAAACAGGCA